>JAUYIB010000018.1 GCA_030688425.1 Candidatus Omnitrophota bacterium
TGGCAGGCTTATCCCCCAAGTTTAACAGCCTGACGGCTTCGGTTTTGAAGTCTTTTGAATATCGGCCTCGTTTGCTCATCAGACACCTCCTATCGGCTATTGTATCCGATTTTTGGTGTCCGTTAAAGCGGGGTTAGCTCACTGTGTTCCCGGAATTTGAACTGAATTCAACGAGAGTGTATGGGGGCTGGTAAAATGCCGTTAGCATCTGCGATGAGAATTTTTTGTCTGATCGCCGTTGCCCTGGGGTTTATGCCGGTTTGCGCTCAAGTTGTTGATATTGCGGTTGAAATAACCGCCTCTGTTGTCAGGCATGTGTCCACAGGTCAAGAAAGGAGCAACATATGGTCTTTTTAGTTAAGTTCGTCGGGCTTTTAATCATGACGTTCGGTTTCGCGATATTCGTCTCACCCCAGTTCGTCCAGAAGATGTTCGATTTCTTTAAGGCAGGCAAGCGGTGGGAAGAATGCCAGCCCATGCCGGACATCGGGCCGGGGGGAGTGTCGGATTGAGCGTGAAAACGAAGAGGAGCGATATCTTCTGGGGTATTATTCTCGGGCTTTTGCTGGCCTGCGTCCTCGGCGCGGTGCAGTTGTGGCTTTCTAATGAGTTTTGGAAGGGATTCGGGAAGGGTGACTAAGGGAAGGGAGGCAGGCATTGATTCTTTTTTCGAAAGCCAAGTGGGTCTTTTTGCCGGCGATGTTTCTATCCATGATGCTCCTGACAAAAACTGCGGGGGCGGGCTACGTCCTCAGTGAGGATTTTAAAATAACGCTCTCTCCCATCACGACGGAGATCCGTGAGGGGAGCCGGGTGTTTCGCGTGAAGGCGCGTCTCGAGTATACCGGGGCAACCCCCATTGAACTGAAGGCGGGGAATGATATTTTTGCCCGGCCCGACGCCGGGTTCCTGGAGAGAAGCACCTATTTCGGGGCGCTCCCGCCGTTCTCTCCTTGCAGTCTGCGGCAGGTGGAGATGCCTTATGGAGGAGAGTCCCCGTGGAAGGTGACGCAGAAGACCTTTCAGCCGGGAGAGGTCCTCGAAGAGGAGTGGGTCACGGACGGCCGGGATATCAATCCGGCGACGTTCGAAGGGAAGTTGTCCGGGGGCGGGGACTGCATCGATCAGCCCGGGGAATACCGCGTGAAGGTCCTGTTCGGCGCCTGGATGCCAAACAATGATTTCCTCATGTCGGCGCCGAGCAATGAACAGCGGCTTGATAATACAAAATGAATTCAACCAGAGTGCCTGGGGGATATCTTGTCAATATGCCGTTTGCATCTGCGATGAGAATTTTTTGCCTGATCGCCGTTGCCCTGGGGTTTATGCCGGCTTGCGCTTTTGGGGGTCCGGCCGTTGAAAATCTGACCGGATGCGAGCGGGACATATCGCAGGCCCGGTTAAGGCGCGTCCGATTGCCCTCCTTTACCAAGGCGGTGGATTTCGCGCTCACGCCGGACGATCAGAAGGCCGTTGTTTTG
The DNA here is from genome assembly GCA_030688425.1 of Candidatus Omnitrophota bacterium. Classification (NCBI taxonomy): domain Bacteria; kingdom Pseudomonadati; phylum Candidatus Omnitrophota; species Candidatus Omnitrophota bacterium. Next base: position 1,482 of record JAUYIB010000018.1, read on the forward strand.
ACGATCGCTTCCGAACAACAGCTTTGGCAAGAAGTCGGCGGCTGGAAGCTTGCGGAATGGTCCCCTGGCCAGAACCATCGGTCCCTCAGCGATCACGACGCGCAACAGGTGATCAGCCAATGGCGGAAACAGGCCCAGGATGACCCCGGCTTGAAGCTTAAGGAATATTCGCCCATCAGTTGGCACGCGACCCAGAAAGTTTATTATGCCTATGATCTCCGGTCTGGGAAGTGGACCAAAGTGGGGTGGGAAGAGGGTGCGGGGCTTTTGCCGGAAAATTATGAAGAGAGCAGTTGGGGACCCCACGCAAAGGAGGTTTCCCCCGATGGCCGGAAGATTCTGCGCACGACTCTCCTCCGGGAAAAGGATGTTTATTTTTTGTTTATGCTGACGGACGGGACCGCCAGGAAATACCGTTTAAGTCTGGCTTGCGCGGAGGGCGGGATAGAAAAGGATTTTAATATGAAGTGGGGCGAGCTGGGCCGGTGGAAAGTCCAATGGACATCCGACTCGGCGGCCGCGGTCATCCTGGACACTGGCAACCGCCATTCAAACAAGTTTATGATATTGCGGTTAAAATAACGGTTTCTATGTCAGGCGTGTGTCTAAAAATCAAGAAAGGAGCAACATATGGTCTTTTTGGTTAAATTCGTCGGGCTTTTGATCATGTCATTCGGCTTTGCGATATTTGCCTCGCCCCCGTTTGCCCAGAAAATGTTCGATTTCTTTAAGGTGGGCAAGCGGATTTATTGGGCCGGGGTCGTCCGCACCTCCGTGGGCCTTTTAATGCTGCTCACGTCTTCGCGGAGTCTGGTCCCCCTGGCCGCCATCGCCCTGGGCCTGATGTTCTTAGTCAGCGGCATCGTGGTGTTCGCGGCCGATATCGAGAAACTCAAGGACTTCATGCTCGCCTACCGAAAAATGCCCGCCCTGGTGATCCGCCTCATGGGCCTGGCCGCGGCGTCGTTCGGGATATTGGTGTTTTCGATTTTCTAATGAGGTTGGATTTGGTGCGCACACTCGGAATACTTATTAAATGAAGAAGATTTTGGACGAGAAAATGTATAAGCAGGGGGAGGTTTATAAGGCCTTGTTCTTGCTTGAGAATTACTTGAGGGTCTCCATGCATAATTTAATGGTGACGAGTGATGGTGAAAATTATTTTCACCGCAGCCTTTTCCCTCCTTTTAAACATCCTCGAATCAATGAAGGCAGAAAAGATATTGATATCATCACCGAATCCAGCCGACTGAAGTCACATGAAAAATATTATAATTTAATGTTGGGATATGTTTATCCTGGGTTTTGGTATTTGGAATATAGAATTTTAGTCGCCACCCTGGATTATTTTTGGGATAGTAATTTCGTGAATTTATTTACCATGAATGGTGCAGCATTCAGAAGTGATTTGATTGAGCGCTTATTTAGGGTCGCGCCCATAAGGAATGCGGTGGCACACGATCGTTATGTTAGCTTCATAGATTCAAATGAATTGCATGGTTTGTTGCAGATGATTAATCGAGTGATGAAAAGCGAGCTAATTGTAAATTTTGAACAAATAGTATTGAATCCGCTGGAGGATAATAGGAAAGAGCTGATAGGCGTTGGCGAGGAAATTATTAATAAAATTAATGTTTTTGAAGTTCTGCCAGAAGGCCTTGTTCGTTCTTTCAAGATATTATCCGAAGCTTGTTTGATTCAGTTGGGCAAAAATGGATCTTCACGTGAAATTTTTGAAGCGGTGGAAATTTTTAGGCAATATAACGCTTTCCCAAGAACTCCGGGGGGTAGCGATAACATCAGAAATTTTACTCTAGAAAAAGGTATCCCAGGGAAAATCAGAAGTTTCACTAACCGCATTGGAGGGCTTGGTGGATATTGAGCAGATTAAAAAATTGCCTAACCCGTATCGCATTACGCATAAATTGGTCGCGGATGATTTTATCGGCCGGGGCAAAGAAATCGACCTTCTGAGAAAATTGCTGGAAGAACATAAGGTGTCGGGGAAATTGTCAAATGTAATTGTTAGTGGTGCCAAATCCATTGGAAAATCCACAATGCTTTATAGGTATAAGCAAATTTTGGGAGACTACAGTTTTGCGGCTTTTGAAATAGAGCTGCCAAAACAAGCCGGTGCTGTTAATGGATTTGATTTTTTTTATGATTTAATAAACTATTTATTTCTAAACTATAGTAACCCAGAAAGCGCATTATTTAATCCCCAGCAGCAAGAAATTTGGTTTAGCTTAACCCGTGGCAGATATGAACATGCAAGTGGTTATGTGGAGCGCAAGATCTCATTTGCAACAAAATATGCGAATTATAAAAAGGGGGCGAGGGAAGACATCTCATACAAAGATTTGGAAGTTGATTTTAAAGAGATCATCTCGGAATTGATATCAAGTCGGTTGCAGCTTGCGGGGCTCGCCATTTTAATTGATGAGTTCCAGGAGCTGTCTCAAAATATCCCCTTATTGGATATTTTAAGACAGCTGTCTCACAATGTCCCCCATTTAATTGTCATAGGAGCAGGCGTCCCAATCTTTTTAGAAAATTCAAGTTTTGAGAAAATGATCCGGATATCTGCCCCGGTGGTGTTGGTGGATTTAAAAACTCAGGATGTGTATGACTTAGCGTTAGGCCCATTGCAGAAGAATTTTGGTTTAAATAGGTATGAGGCGGAGAGCCTATTTGACAGGAAAAGTCTTTGGGAACTGGTCAAGCGGACTGGTGGTAATCCACTCCATGTGCAGGTCCTGTGTGGAAGCATGTTTAAGTTTTTCTCTGAAAATAGTGAGTGCAAGGTTTTAAAGTTGAATAGGCCTGTAATGGATGAAGTTATGCAATATTATTCAATGGTCTCGGATAAAAGTAGGAAAATTCAGAATTCTTTAAACACGTGCTCTAGGGATAAATTGGAGATTTTTAGTCGCATTTATCGCTATGAAGGATTTACTTTGCGACAAGTGATTTTATGCAAACTCGCGTTCCAACCAATTACTTCAGAAGCGGAGGAATCTGTTAGGAAGTTGATTTTTCAGGATTTTAAAGAAATTAGAGACCTGGAGTTATTTGAATTCAAAGGGGACTTGCTGAAATTCGATGAGGTTGAGTCTTTGGCCATTGATAAACTTGCAAACGTTCGTTATTTATTCATAGGTGACAAAATTGATAAGCTATACGCCGCATATTTCTATAAAACATTAACAAATGGCCAGGATTTGAACCACGATTCTGAGCAGGGCTTTGAAGGGTGTTTGGCCCAAAAGTTGTCCCGGACCATATGTTGCCAGACCATGGAATCCAAAGTCAACAAGGATGTTACAGAAGACGAGGAATTCCACGCGATCTCGTCAAGCGCAATAAGTAGCCAACTTACGCATTCTGACATCAAAGCTGATTTTAGGAACTTGGCAAAAAGCGCCATGGATAAGAGTGAAGATTCAGCCAAAAAAGTTATGGAGATATCTAAGAAGTACCAGCTCGATTACCCTTCCAATTTGGCCAGAGCCTTAAATTACGGCGGGTATTATATTTTATTTTCGGCTGTCAAGATTAGAGGCAAAGAGCAATTGATAATAAATTATCTGCCGATTAAAAAAGATAAAATTGATGAATTGAAAGGAAATTTTGGTGAGCTGATTGATTTCGCGCAAGAGATTAAAGGCCCCTTGAGTGAATATATGGTCACGATTCACTGGATGTATTTGTGTCAGGTGCGTTTTGAGCCATTGCTATACATATTTAGTATTGATATCACTGCAATACGAAAACAATTATTTCAGAAAGCTAAGGAGAGGAATTTTGAGGCCGCGGTGAAACTTGCAGAGCAGGCGCATTTTCTCGATGTTAGTGTTAAGAAAGACTATGTTGAAATAAATGTCCACGCGACCAACAATCATGCATTTTGTCTAATGAATTTGAATGAACATAAGAAGGCGGAGGAATTCCTTAAAAAGATTTCTGACAAGTATTTGCTCGCGAAATTAAACTTGGCATATATCTACTTCATCAGGAACGGTGAGAGCGCAGCTGAGTCAGAGACAATTTTGAAACAAATTTTGCGAAAAAAGTTAGGGGAAGATGAAGAGTTGGGTTTGATTCATTTGATGCTCGACCACCCACAGTTAACAGAGCAGGAGAAGATTGCCGAAGGTATAACAATAGCTCAGACGGCCGCAATTAATTTGGCCTTAATTTATGCTAAGAAGAAAGAGGTGGATTCAAATATTAATTCTATCTTAAAAAAGGTTGTTTTTGGCCAGCATGTCAGTTGTATCAAAAAAAGGGCTGAAAGTTGGATTGCTTATTATAAGGGTGATGTCGTTAAAGCAATAAGTATTGCAAAAGACGGCCTGGCGAACTGTGACCGGGAAAACTATTTGTATCCATGTCTTGTAAAAGATATTAAAATTTTTGAATCACAGGGGAAGATGTTGCCGGAAAAGTTATGAAGTAGAAAATGTCCGAAACACAGAAAGTCCCGGGCACGCAAAAAGGGAAAAGTAGGAAAAGTAGGGACAGCGCCTGCTTTTTGGGTCTTGACAAAGCATCGGCTTTGATTTAGGTTAGATGCAGGCGTTTGTTGCCGCTTTTCCCCATCCCCAAGATCGCCGATTTCCCCTGCCCCCATCATCCATTCACTGATTTTCTACCCCATTGGATACGTCTATGCCTAGAATGGCCCGGGTTGTGCTGCCTGGTTATTTCTACCATATCACCCAGCGGGGGAATAACCGGCAATATGTGCTGAAGGATGCGGAAGATAAGAGGCGGTATCTCTATTGGATGGAGGAGTACCGGAGGAAATATGCGGTGGAGGTGTTCGCTTACTGTTTGATGGATAACCACGTGCATTTTATCGCCCGCCCTTCAACGGAAGACGCGTTCGGGAGATTGTATAACACCGCGCACATGCGCTATGCGCAGTATTATAACCGGCGTCATAAAGGAAGCGGGCATGTCTGGCAGGGGCGGTTTTTTTCATGCTTGTTGTGGGATCAACACTTGGCGGCAGCGGTGAGGTATGTTGAACGTAATCCTGTCAGGGCGGGATTGGTCCCAAAGGCATGGATGTGGCCCTGGTCAAGCGCCGGAGAACACCTGGGCCGCGGCAAGGGGATCATCCGATTGAGTGATATTCGGAAATATATCGGTGTTGAAAATTGGGGGAGTTACCTTGATGAAGGTGAGGGGGAATTGAACGATATCCGTGCAGCGACCAGGGCGGGACGGGTCTGGGGCCCCGTCAACTATGTGGAACGGATAGAGAGGAGATTCGGCGTCGATTTGCAAAAGCCCAGGATGGGAAGGCCGCGCAAGGCTGCGCGTAAAAAGTAGGCGCTGTCCCTCCTTGACGCCGCTGCTGTTGTATGTTACAGTAATTACTGTAATCAATGACAGAAGGGGGGCGGCGATGATCAGCCTGCGTTCGAAAATCACCCGTGAGGTTCTGCAGTATCTCTTGCTGCATGAAAGCGAATCGTTTTACGTCAATGAGCTGGCGAGAAAGCTTTCCCTGGACAGCGGGAACCTGACGCGCAAACTCCTTGAGCTTGAGGCGGAAGGCCTGCTGAAAAGCCAATGGCAGGGAAACCAGCGGTATTTTGCGTTGAATACATCTTTCCCGCTGTTCAAGGAATACAAGAAAATCATTGAGCAGTCCATCGGCCTTCAATCGACGCTTAAGAAGGCTCTGCAGGACGTGAAGGGCATTGAGAAGGCCTTTGTGTTCGGCTCTTACGCCGCCGGCAGGATGGACCGCTTCAGCGATATTGACCTTGTGGTGGTGGGGCAACAGGATACCATCGCAATTCAGAAAAAGGTGGCCGCGATCCAGCGGCAAGCCGGGCGTGAAATCAATGTGATCAGTTTGTCCCCTCGCGAGTTTGCGGAAAAATCGCAAAAAGACGTCTTTTTGAAGGCGGTCCTCAGGAAGAAGAAGATTGATATTTTATGACACGCTTTGAGAAGGAATATTTTCAGCCCCTTGATTTTACCGGGGAGCAAATTCAGCGTTATTGGGACAGCGCCTCGAGGGATTTTGAAATCGCGGAGAAGGACGCTTTTCGCGAGGTGAAATTCAGCTATGCGTATCAGGCGTTGATCAAAACCGGCATCGCGCTCTTGGCCAAAGCGGGGAAAGTCAAGGTCCGCAGCGTGCCCGGGCATCATATCAAGATTTTGGAAAAGGTCAGCGCCTTGTTGAAAGATCCCGATGTTTTGACGATCGGCAATGTCATGCGAATGAAACGCAACCAGGACCTTTACAGCGGCGGCGAGTTTATCAGCGATAAGGAAGCGGAAGACTACTTGAAGTTTGTTGCCCGAGTGATGGTGAAAGCCAGGCGCAGGATTTTATCGTAAGCAAAAAGGACATTCATTCTTAGGAAACGCTTGATTTAATCCCATCCCATGCCCCAACCCTCCTTAAAGCTTTTTTACCCCACCATCCTCGCCCTGATCAGCACGTTTTTGCTGCCCACCCCGGGCCACACGCAGGCCCCCGCCCCCCGCGACTGCCAAAAGGCAGTCTCATCCGCCCATCTGTCCCGCATTCGCCAGCCGGGGAACATCATCGTCGAGGACTTCGCGCTGTCAGCGGACGATCAGAGGATCGTCGTCCGGATGCTGCACCATGCGGAAATGCTCTATGAGGGGGTGAACCAGCGTTACGGGCTGACGGATTTTTTCCCCGGCCACAGCGAGCGGCGTTTGTCCATGGAACAGGGGCAGAAGAAGGCCGAGCAATGGCGGGAGGAGGCCAAAAAGGAAGAGGGGCTGGAGATCCAGGATTACGGGAAATGCATTTACGCGTACCGGCGGGCGTTTTATCTGTATGATATCGGCCGCAGGGAATGGACGAAGCTCGGCTGGAAAGAGGGGAAACGGCTGATGAAGGAGTTCCCGTATATCGCGCTGGACTTCAATGAGACTTCGCCGGAAACGGTCGCGTCGCCGGACGGGACGATGGTCCTGCGGAAGGAAGTTCTGAAACAGAAGATCGTGCGGTTCTTCACCCTGGAGGGCTCGGCCGTGGCCTACCGCTTCTTTCCGGAATGCGCCGGCGGCGGGAAGGGCAGGGTCTTCAACATGAAGTATGACGAGTTTCACAAATGGAAGGTCCAATGGGCGTCGGATTCCTCCTTTGCCCTGGTCCTGAACGCGGGCTCCTCGGGCGGCAGGAAGAACAAATTTTACCTTTTGCGGTTCTGACGGCCCTTGATGTAAAATAAAAGCAGCTATCCCCCTTTCCCCCCAACGGAAGGGGTTTTTTTATGCCGATGTCCATTGTCCAAAAGAATGAACTGGTCACAAATTGTGACCGGTTCACAAGCTTCAAGCATCCAGCCCCGTTTCATTGATCCCCGGAATTCCCCTGTTTCGCCGGTGTCGCAAAATACGACACCACAAATCCAACCATTCCTTGAAAGGGGGAAGTATGTCTGCGTCGATTTCACCGCAGGCCATTGAACAAAGAATTTTTGTCATCCGGGGGCACAAAGTGATGTTGGATAAAGACCTGGCTTCTCTTTATGGCGTGACAACGAAAAATTTGAACAAAGCGGTTTCTCGAAATTTGGATCGTTTCCCAACGGATTTCATGTTTCGATTGACAGAGAAGGAATGCGAAAACTTGAGGTTCCAATTTGGAACCTCAAGTTGGGGAGGAAGAAGATATCTGCCCTATTCCTTTACCGAGCAGGGAGTCGCCATGCTCTCCAGCGTTCTCAAGAGCAAGCGTGCGGTGAGGGTTAACATCGAGATCATGCGCGCTTTTGTGCGTCTGAGCCGATTCCTTGCTTCCAATGAAGATTTGGCCCGCAAGCTTGTGCAGTTGGAAAAGAAATACGACGCCCAGTTTAAGGTTGTTTTCGACGCCATCCGCCAACTCATGGCCCCGCCTCCCGGGCCCCCAAAGCGGAGGATTGGCTTTAAGGATTAGCCCCCCCATCCGCTTTCCCCTATATGGCACAGAAACTATTGGAGTAAGTGACCGGCGATTCAGATGCCAGGCCCCCCATGCCCCCAACCCCCGCCAAGCGAAAAGTCGGTGCGCGGCCCGAAGATGACCCCGCCTTAATCTTGCTTACCAAAAAACGTCGGCCCCTGTGATTTGTTGCGAATTGGGCACTTAAAACAGTAAGACCAATTCTACGTAGTATTAGGTATTTCAAAAGTTAACCAAAATGGTTATAATAAACGAAAGTATTGAACTTTTTCTTGCCCCGGGAACCAAGAAGAGGATCAAAGGCGAGTATGGACTCCGGCCCCTATTTCTTCAGCGCGGTGATCCTTGGATTTTCTCACACCATCTTTAGCCCCGATCATTATGTCCCTTTCATCGCCTTGGCCAAGGCAAACCGCTGGTCCTTCCCAAAATCGTTTCTGCTCATCGTTGTTTGCGGAACCGCGCACGTCTTCAGTTCCGTATTGATCGGATGGTGGGGGCTTAAATTTTTAGTTTCCCTGCAGGATCTCCAATTCATCGATTCTTTCCGTGAAGCTATTTTGGCCTGGGCGCTGATCTGTTTCGGCCTATTGTATGTTCTTCGGGGGATGAAGCGGACTTGGCAGGGCCGTCGACGTTCCGTTTCTTCAAATCCGGTCCCGCCGGCGGGTTTCCTTCAAGGTTTCCTTATTTCTATTGCTCTCTTGGGCCCCTGCGAACCTCTGATCCCTCTCATGGGATTTTCACAACAGCTTCCCCCGTTTTCATTCGCAGGAATTGTCGCTGTTTTCGGGCTGACAACGGTTTTCACCATGCTCGGGATTGTCCTGACGACTCTGACCGTCTTTCGATGGAACATTGTGAAAATCAGGATCCGGGATACCTCTTCGCATGCATTGGCCGGAGGCGCAGTGGTTTTGTGCGGATTGGCCGTCTGCTTTCTGGCGCAGTAATAACGACAAGCGGGTTTTGCGTAAGGAAAGAAAAAGGGCATGGAAGCCGCTGACGGAAAACATTTTGTCATCGAGAGAAAAGATTTCCACAGGTTATTTGAGGTCCTGCGGCAGCGGGGATATCAGATCATCGGGCCGACCCTGCAGGATGGGGCCATCGTCTACGCGGAAATCCAGGGCGAGACGGATCTGCCCATCGGGGTAACAGACGAACAAGACGGCGGGACCTACCGGGTTAAACCGCGCAACGATCAGGCCTTGTTTGGCTATGCCGTAGGCCCGGTTTCGTTGAAAAAGTTTTTGTCCCCCCCCAGCGTTAAGATTTTGGGTGCCCGGCGGCAATCGAACACCTTTGAAATCCAGCCATCCTGCCCGGAGACACGCCGGTACGCCTTCCTCGGCGTCCGTTCCTGCGATCTTCAGGCCATCCGTATTCAAGACAAGATTTTTCTGCAGGGCCGCCATGTCGACCCGGTCTACAAGGCGGGGAGGGAGCAGGCCTTGCTTATTGCGGTGAATTGCGGACAGGCCGCCAGCACCTGTTTTTGCACTTCGATGAATTCGGGGCCCAGGGCCGTAGAGGGTTTTGATCTGGCTTTGACGGAAGTCGTCCAACAGGAACGCCATTTTTTCATCGGGCAGACCGGGACTTCCCTGGGAGAGGAAATTTGCGGCGAGCTCGTTTGCCGTCCCGCTCAGCCGCAGGACCTTTCCGCCGGCGAACAGGTCCTGAGGCAGACGGCCTCCCAGATCAAAAGGACCTTGAACACCCAGGGAATCAAGGAACTCCTTTACCGGAATTATGACCACCCTTATTGGGAAGAAGCCGGCGAGCGCTGCCTTTCCTGCGCCAATTGCACGATGGTTTGCCCGACCTGTTTTTGTTCGACCGTTGAAGACGTGACGGATATCACAGGCGAACATGCCGAGCGCTGGCGTTTGTGGGATTCCTGTTTTTCCCTGGATCATTCATACATTCATGGGGGGCATGTCCGATTTTCGGCGAAGGCGCGCTACCGTCAATGGATGACGCATAAGCTGGCCAGCTGGCAGGACCAATTCGGCACGACGGGCTGTGTGGGCTGCGGCCGGTGCATTGCGTGGTGCCCCGTGGGGATTGATATCACGCAGGTGGCCCGGCTGATACGGGAGAATCAAGTGGCCGAGAAAAAGGCGCCCTGATAACCTCACAGGGATGCAGGAAAGGATAAAATCATGGAAAATATCCGAGACTTGTTAACCCAACATCATTTTTTAAAAGGTCTTTCGGACCGGCATTGCGACACGTTGGCCGGTTGCGCTGCGAATATGCACTTTAATAGAGGGGCTTACCTTCTCAAAGAAGGGCAGTCTGCCCGCTATTTCTTCCTTTTGCGGACAGGGAAAGTCTCTCTCGAGCTGGAAGCCGCCCAGCGGGGGGTCATCATGATCCAAACTTTGGATCCGGGGGACGTGTTGGGATGGTCATGGCTGATTCCGCCGCACAAATGGACTTTCTCGGCGAAAGCGATGGAGGAAACGAGCGCGCTGGCTCTTGATGGAGGGTGCTTGCGGAAAAAGTGCGAAACGGATCACGAATTGGGTTATGAACTGATCAAACGTTTTTCCATCGTGCTGGCCAGCCGCCTGGAGTGGACACGGATCCAGCTGTTGGACTTGTATAACCGTTAGCAGAAGGAATTCCCGATGACGGAACTTGCGCTGTCAGATCCCATGGCCCCTGCGATATTTCAGGTCGACGAGATCCACCCGGAAAACAATGATACGTTTACCATCGAGCTGAGGTCGCGCGAAGACGGAAACAGGCCGTTTCCCTTTATGCCCGGGCAATTCAACATGATCTATATCTATGGCGTGGGGGAAGTGCCGATATCCATCAGCGGGGACCCGATTAACAACCAGACGCTCAAGCACACGACGCGCGTTGTCGGGACGGTGACCAAGGCGATCGGAAGCCTTCAAAAGGGCGACACGATCGGCATCCGCGGCCCTTATGGGACATGGTGGCCGATGGACGCGGCCCGCGGCAAAGACGTGGTCCTGGTCGTCGGCGGGATCGGTTTGGCGCCGATACGCCCGGCCGTCTATTATCTTTTAAAGAATCGGGAGGCGTTTCGTCAGATCGTTTTACTCTACGGCACCCGCGACCCCAGCGACATCTTGTTTAAAAATGAATTGAAGGAATGGGGCCGGCAGGGGCTCCAGGTCTTCATCACGGTTGACCGCGCCAACAAGGATTGGAGAGGCAACGTGGGGGTTGTGACGACCTTGATTCCCCGGGCCCCTTTTGATCCGCTGGGTGCGGTCGCCTTTGTGTGCGGGCCGGAAGTGATGATGTATTTTTCGATCAATTCTCTTCAGCAGAGAGGGATGAGGGACGAGGACATCTTCCTTTCAATGGAGCGGAATATGAAATGCGGAGTGGGGTTATGCGGGCATTGCCAGTTCGGCCCACATTTTTTGTGTAAAGACGGACCGGTGTTCAATTTTACGGATGTCGTGCCGTTTTTCAGGAAGGCGGAAGTGTGATGGGGAAGAAACATAAACCCAAACTGGCCGTCTGGAAATTCGCCTCTTGCGACGGATGCCAGCTCAGCCTTTTGGACTGTGAAGATGAGCTTCTAACCGTGGCCGGGGCCGTTGAGATCGCCAATTTCCCGGAGGCCTCCCGCGCGGTTGCCAAAGGCCCTTATGACGTTTCTCTGGTGGAGGGCTCCATCACGACGTCGCACGATGCCGAGCGGATTCATAAAATCCGCCGGATGTCCAGGGTGCTCGTGACCATCGGCGCCTGCGCGACCTCGGGAGGCATTCAGGCCCTGAGGAATTTTAAGAATGTCAAAGAATTCATCTCGCTCGTTTATGCCAGGCCGCAGTACATTTCGACCTTGAGCAAATCGACCCCCATTGCCGACCATGTTTACGTCGATTTCGAGTTGAGGGGATGCCCGGTCAACAAATACCAGCTGATGGAAGTCTTAAACTCTTTTCTCAACGGCCGTAAGCCGAATATTTCCAAGCAGAGTGTCTGTGTCGAATGCAAGCGGCGGGGAACCGTCTGCGTTATGGTGTCCCGCGGCACGATGTGTCTGGGCCCGGTGACCCAGGCGGGGTGCGGCGGGTTGTGTCCCGCTTTTGATCGGGGTTGTTATGGATGTTTCGGGCCGAAGGAAACGCCAAACACGACCGCCCTGAGCCGCTGGTTTCATGCGCATGGGGCGGAGCATGGAACCATCCTCCGGGCTTTCCGCAGTTATAACGCTTATGCGGATGCCTTCCGGAAGGAGAGCGAGGCCCATGAAAAGTAAGACCATCAAAGTGGACTATCTGGCCCGGGTCGAGGGCGAAGGCGCCATGCATGTCAAGATCCGCGGCAACAAGGTGTCCGACATCAAGTTGAAAATTTTTGAGCCGCCGCGGTTCTTTGAGGCGTTCCTGCGGGGGCGCCATTTCGAAGAGGTGCCGGACATTACGGCAAGGATCTGCGGGATTTGCCCGATCGCCTATGAACTGGGCGCGGCGTACGCGATGGAGGATGTCTGCGGGGTCAAGGTCGAAGGGCCGCTGCGGGCCCTGCGCCGGCTGATTTATGACGGGGAATGGATCGAAAGCCACATCCTGCATATTGCCATGCTGCACGCCCCGGATTTTCTGGGGTACGAGGACGCCATCCAGATGGCCAAAGACCACCCGGAGGTCGTGAAGAACGCTTTGCGATTGAAGAAAATCGGCAACGACATCATGGTCGTTCTCGGCGGCAGGGAGATCCATCCGATCAATCTCAAGGTCGGGGGATTTTATAAAGTCCCGAAGAAACGGGATCTGCGCCTTTTGTTGGATGACCTGAAATGGGGGCTGGAGGCGGCGGTCGGCCTTGCAAAACTTGCTGCCACGTTCCCTTTCCCGGAGCTCGAGATGGATTATGAATTTGTAGCCATGCGCCATCCGGAGGAGTACGCCATCATTGAAGGGCGCCTGGTTTCCAACAAGGGGATCGACGCGCGTATCTGCGAATATGACCGGGTGCTGGTTGAGGAGCATGTGGAACATTCGACGAGCCTGCAGACATTTGTCAAGGAGCGGGAGAACTGTCTGGTCGGCCCCCTGGCCCGGTATTCCCTGAATTTTGACAAATTGCCGCCGGTCGTAACGGATTTGGCCAAACAGGTCGGCGTGGGGCCCGATTGCCGCAATCCGTTTAAAAGTATTGTGGTCCGCTGCCTGGAAACCGTTTTTGCCATTGATGAGGCGGTCCGGATCATTGAGAATTACGAAGAGCCTGACCGGCCGGCGATGAAGGTGGAACCCCGGGCCGGAACGGGATACGGGTGCACAGAGGCCCCCCGGGGGATTTGTTATCATCGCTATACGATCGACGAGCAGGGGATCGTCCGCGATGCAAAGATCGTCTCTCCGACGGCCGTTAACCAGGCGACGATTGAGAAGGACCTGCACCGGTTTGTCGAGTCTCATGTCCAGATGCCTGACGAGAAGTTGAAATGGCATTGTGAACAGGCCATCCGTAACTATGACCCGTGCATCTCCTGCTCCTGCCATTTTCTAAACTTGACGGTTGACCGTGATGAATGAGGCCGTTGTCATCGGCGTGGGCAACGACTTCCGTCGTGACGATGGGGTGGGCCCTTATACGATCGGCCTGTTAAAAGAAACCCTGGAGGCCGGCGGCGTTATGTTGTCGGCAGCAGGGGGCGCGGGTCTGTCCTTGATGGAATTATGGAAGGGTTTGCCCCTGGCGATTGTGGTTGACGCCGTACGCGCTCACGATCGTCCCGGCGCAATCTATCGTTTCCATCCTCTTCGGGAAGGGATCCCCCGGGAGCTCTGCCCGTTCTCAACCCATTCCTTGAATATTGCGCAGATGATTGAATTGTCCCGGGTGCTGGGGGCGGTGCCGGAGCAGTTGATCGTCTATGGCGTCGTCGGCGAAGATTTCGGGGAGGGGAAGGGCTTGTCGGCTTCCGTCCGCCGGTCAGCCGAGGAGGTGGCTCAACGCATCACAAAAGACATTAAAACGTTTCTGTCGAACGGGAGAGGATGCCTTTCGCATGACGCATGAGATGTCTCTGATCAATAATCTGGTCCGCAAGATTGAGCATATTGCCGCAGAGCAGAATGCGCTTAAAGTGACAGCCGTCACGGTGCAACTGGGCGCCTTGAGCCACATCTCGCCCGGCCATTTCCGCGGGCATTTTGTGGAGGGGGTCGTGGGGACAGTCGCGGAAGGGGCACGGTTGGATATTGAGGTGGGCCAGGATACCGACGATCCTCATGCCCAGGAAATCATGCTGATGAGCGTCAACGTCGATCTTGCTTGATGCGGGGTGCCTCACGGAGGTATCATATCATTAGGCAGGCAATCGTCTCCCGGGAGTTTTATCCTATCTGAATCGCGAAAGGAGTTTATCCATGGCCAGGTCGTTTTTAGAAAATAACCCATTTTTTACCGGACTCAAACCGGAATATCTTGAACTGATTTCCCAATATGCTCATACCGATACGTTCAAGCCCGGAGAATGCATTGTCGAGGAGGGCGGGGCAGCCGACAAATTTTATGTCATCTCCAGCGGCAAGGTCAACCTCGAAATCCAAATGCCGGGGAGCCATCCTTTCGCCATTCAGGCCTTGGAGAGAGGCGACATCATCGGTTGGTCTTGGTTGATTGCCCCTCATCAGTGGCGCTTTACCGTCCGCGCTGTTGAAAAAACGGAATTGGTCGTCATTAACGGCCAAGTCATTCAGAAAGCCTGCGAAGACAATCACGACCTCGGTTATGAGCTGTTCAGGCAAATGACCGGCATTTTGGTCAAACGGCTCGACGCCATTCGATACCAGCTCCTTCAAATGTATAATCAGGGGATCAGCACGTAAAGGGACAACCGCTGTTCCGCCTGGCGTAATTCCGGGGACATGACTTAATTCATAAACCCAGAAGACACCTGCGGGACTTCGCATCCTCCTTGCCCCCCCGCCAAGCGAAGAATCGACGTGCGGCTTGAAAATTCCTCTGCCCTGCGATTGTTCCGGGGGCACGGCTCAAGCGGATATCTCATTGACCAAGTCAAATTTTTCAGTAAACTAATATAACGATGAAAAGAGGGATCGGTCTCTGCACCGTCTTGGCACCGGCCTTAGAGGTATCCTCAAGTAAAATCCGAACAGGAAGCAAAGGAGCTCGAGCATGAAAAAGTTAATTTTGGCAATGGCTGTTGTGGCTGTGGGGTCTTTGGTTTTTGCCGCCGGTTTAAGAGCGGAAGGCGTTCGGGAGGGCAAGTGGTCCATGACCATGGTCACGACAATGGGAGGGATGAACCAGGAAGCCACTGAAGCGATGGAATCTATGGAAAATATGTCGCCCGACGAGAAGGCGATGATGGAAAAGATGATGGGCGGGATGAAGTTGCAGGCGGCGGGCAGCGCTGTTGGGATGACAACAACGACCACACAATGCATCACGAACGACAACCCGGTCCCTGACGCGGATGCGACTGAGGACTGCCAGACGACGCATACCATGGATGGCAATACCGTCAAATTCGAGTCGGTTTGCAAAGACAGCACCTCCACCGGCGAGATCACTTATCAGGAAGATTCAATGAACGGCTGGATCAAGTCGCATCAAACGGTCGATGGGAATGAGACGGATGTGACGATCGAGATCAGCGGCCAATATGTGGGGCCGTGCGGGGGTTAAGGACCCTGTCCCGGGAAGGGTGAAGGGAGCGATCTGTGGGATTTATGGACGCTTTTAAGAAAGAGGCGAATTGCCAGAAGTGCATGGTCACTTTGCCGAAAAACCGGCTGAATGGTTATGATTCCACGAAGCGCGGCACAAGGCCGGGGGAGCGTCTGCAGGTCTGCCGGGACTGCCTGATGCATCAGTTGTCCGAGGACATGGATTCCTTCCAGGGCAAGGCGGTGGCCGTCCCTCCCTTGCCGAAAATGGGAGGGTATCATTTTTATGCTTTTTGGGAAATGATTGAGTATGAGTATCCCCCGGCGGAGGTGGACGTCATCCGGGGGTTACTGCCTGAGGATGGAACATCCTGCCAATGCGGGAAGCCGGCCAAGATTATGTGGTGTTCTTTGGAGCTTTTTGAGGGCAATAACCCGCTGTCCGGCGAGTTCCGCCCGGAGAAGGCCGTCAAAGAGCCCGTTTGCGCGCGGTGTTTCATGAAGCGGTTCGAGGCGGAGGTGCGCGAGCGGGACATTTATTTTTATGAGCTTTATTCGCCGTCGTCCGAGCCAGGTTTATGGACGCCGATGGAAGTTTAAGGTTGATTCCCCGGGGACCTGATTTAAAAACAGGGACCCGGACGGTTTATATTCCATGAATACATCCAATCCATCACAATCACTTTTGAGCGTTGTCGTTGTCTCAGACTATGAGGCGGACGAAGAGAAGACCTGGAAAGATGAGCGGTGTATCCTGGAGGCCCTTGCCAGCCAGGATATCGGCGCGCCGTTTGATGTCATTCTGGTCGAGAATAACAGCGGCGGAGATTCTGCCCCGCAGGAACTTTACCGCATCTTCCCCCGCCTTCAGATTATTTTTACGGATGAATCGCAATCGGCGAAAATGAAAGACGAGGGCGTCAAGCGCGTCCAAACCGAATATGTCGCCGTGCTCGAAGCGGATTGCCTCCCGAACCGGGAATGGCTGAGGACCCTTCATGAGGCTCTCCTCCGGAATAAGGATTTCTCCATTGTCAGCGGGCGTACGACCTACGGGGATGAAACGGCCTATAAGCGTTGTCTCAGTGTTTTGGACCGTTCGTTCGACAACCTCGGCCGCACGGGGAAAACACGGCATGTCTCCAATAACGGAGCTCTTTACCGGTGTTCCGTGCTAAAGGATTTTCCTTACCCCGAGGCCGTGACTCCTTTCCTTTCCTCTAGGATGCGGATCCAGGCGATGAGGGCCAGCGGCCATAAGTTCTATTTTGAGCCGGGGGCGGTCATGCGCCACGCGATCGGGGGGCTGAATTTTATCAGGGATTTCCGGCGCAACACCGGATACGCGGACATGATGGAACATCCCCACAAGAAATCGTCCCGGATCCCCAGATTATTATGGGGGCGTTTCAAACGGGAACTCTCGGACTGCCTGCGCCTGGGACCCGTTTATCTCAAATGGCACGACTGGCCGCTGTTGATGTTATTGTTGGTGATTGTGCCTTTCTTCGAAATTCCCGGAATGCTGGACGCGGTCAGAGGGGAGAAAAGCATCCCTCAATCCGCCTACCGGTGATGCGCCATTCATATCGCGCGTGGAGAAAGCCCTCTTACGCGCCGGGGGTTAGAAAATGGCCTCGATCACTCCCGCGACGAGCCTAAACGGGAAGGCCAGGATATTTCCCGCGAGATTCAAGGACTCTCCCCCAATGCCCCCGCTGCCTTCCTTTGTCGTCGTTGTTTCTTCGGATTCGACCGTTGTTGTGGATTCCTCTGTTTCCCGGTAAGAGGCGTCTTCAGCGTCTTCCATTTAACTCGGCCTGGTGGTGGATGTGCGGCTTGTTTGCTTATGGACCGTTGTGTTCCCGGCACAACCCGTGATCATTTGCAAAATCAGCATCAGGAGAAACAAAATCCATCCGGTCAGAACGATTTGCCTGTGAAAGCTGGTGTATTTTTCTTCCATGGCGATCGCCTCCCCTTGCTTAATGCGTTTGCTTCGGTTGGTGCCGGTCTCTCTCATGCCAGGCCGGCCTCCCGCCGTTAGCCCTGGGCCACCGAGAGTTTTAATAAAGACGGCGGGATTGAAGGTTGTTCAATCCCGCCGTCTTTGTCCCAACGAAGGGTCCATGTCTTTTCCCTGTTTGATTTCAAGAGATAAGATCAGTACCCCTTGGGCGCTGTGTCAGACATTGTCTGGCCTTCAATTCTCCCGATGGAGACGGCCATTTTTCTGCCACCTTCTTCCGTATACTCCACCTTCACCTGATCTCCTTGTTTCAGGTTGTCCAGGGCGGCTCCTTCCTGAAACTGCGTGTCCTGGCCGATTTCAACGCTCGTCGGCAACATGCTGCCTTCCTGACTGATGGTCAGAGAGTTGGCCGCAATGTTCTTGATTCTCCCCTCGAGAGAAGCCGCTTCTCCCGGAAGGACGAACACGACCATTGAAGCCACGAGCGCCACAACGAGGGTAAGACCATTGATCTTCTTCATTGCACTCCTCCTTTTTGATTTGCGCCTAAAGCTCATCTTTAGGACAGGCGTATTCTATAAAATGCCTCATGAAGGCATTATGAAAATGAGATTAAAAAAATTAATCCGGATTTTGCGATTCACCGCGCGATCGCGCATAAAGGAGGCCCGGCGCCTCAGGCGGGTATTCGTTGACTTTTCGCGATTTTTTAATAAGATAGGACAGGTTGAACAGGAGACGGACAACGAACCAGCAAACGAAGGAGGAGAAATGAATAAAGCGATTGGAATACTCATTGCAGGATTGTTGATCGTATCGGGAAATGCGTATGCCCATTGCGGGAAGTGCGGCGTTGGGGACCCCGCGCCCGCCGCCCAGGAAGACATGATGGGCAAGAAACTCGACATGATGACCAAAGAGCTGAAGCTCTCGGATGAGCAAAAAGGCAAGGTCGAGGCCATCCTGAAAGAGAAGATGGAGAAAAAACAGCAGATCATGGCCCAGAAGAAAGAGGCCATGGACGCTCTTCACGCGGATTTCAAGGCCAAGCTCCAGGGCGTCTTGAGCGAAGAGCAGATGAAGAGTTGGGAAACGATGAAAGACAAATGCCCGATGTGCAAAGACGGGAAGATGTGCGAGATGTGCAAAGGCAAGATGAAGGGCCATTGCCCGGATTGCAAGGACGGCAAGATGTGCGAGATGTGCATGCTTAAGAAGAAAAACAAGAAGATGGGTGACGATCATGCTCACCCCGAAGACAGTAAAAAATAATAAAAAAGGGACCAGGTCCCTGTTCTGAATAAAAACAAAAGGGTCAGCCCAAAAGGCTGGCCCTTTTGATTTCCTGGGACACGGGATTGATCTGCGGGAACAGAAGACTGGAAAGAAGCCTTCCAAAAAAACCATGGCGGTAAAATAATGAAGGGGAATTATGCTCCCCGAGCGCGCGCCGGCCCCTTAATACCCCATCCCTCCGCAAGAATTTGTTGTTTTGTCCTTTGGGAGTTGGCCGACGCGGCCCCGCGGACGGCGTCCGAAGACGCGTGACGAGGCCTTTCGGAGCCTATTTTGGAAGAAAACCCTCATTATCCCGCGGGGCGTGTTATAATGAGGCCAAGATTAGGGCTCTCAAGCCGCAAAGGAGATGACTAACCTTTGCGGCTTTTTCATCGGCAACGGCCGGAGGCGGTTACCGCTTTCCGCCGCGCCGAAACGCGGGTCAAAAGAAGGAGCCGTTATCAAAAAGATCGTGACATCCCGCAAGGGAAGAAAGTGCAAGCACCCCAGGTGCAAGCACATTTTGAGCATCTATAACCACGAAGCCTATTGCCATATCCATGCGGGGAGCGCTCCTTTGGACCAGGGGTCCAGGTTTTCGAAGATGAAACGCGGCGGGTTGGGCTAAACGCCCGCGGGCGCCCTTCAAATTTCAAGGGAGGCGGATTATGAGTGTAGAGGATCTGGAGATCAAGATTGTGGGCGTGGACAAGGCCCGTATCCGGGAGAGCGAAACTTCCGGCGGCATATGGATCGTCCCGTTCAAGCTTTCCTCAAAGCCGGACGAATCCTGGGTCAGGAATTTCAACGAGCTTTTCAGGAAAAACGCCAATATCAGGAAAAGAAAAGCCCACGTGATTGAGGACTGCATCGAAGTGAGCGTCGCCGGCGTGGACGACACACAGCAGGTCTTGGATGTCATCAAGGCGGACGTTGCCGACACCAACTCCGCGTGCCGTGAGATCTTTCTGAAGAAGATACGGATGCAGGAAGCGCTGAAGACCCTTCAGCAGACGCAGGCCGACACGCTGCAAAAGATCAAAGACGACGTGGAGAAATTGAAATTTTAAGCCCCCGGATGGGGGGCGCACCCCTGTCCTCCGACAATGGCGGAACCATCATTGGGTAAAAAACTGAAGAGCCCTCTTTTTATTCTGCTGGTTTTGTGGTGCTTTTGCGCATCCGGGTGCGCGATTTTGAACTTGCCCGGGGCCCTTCTGGGAGGCGCGTCCAAAGTGGCGGGCGGGGCGATCAACATCGCGAAGCGCCTTCCGTGGTGGATGTGGCTGTAAGAAAGACAGCGGTCAGCGGACAGCGTTCAGAAAGTCATGAACAGGGCAGCCTCAAAAGGGTTGCCTTTTTTGTTGCCGGATGATAAAACAGGGGTATTCTCTGACCGTTAACCGCAGGCCGTTGAACACTGCTTTTATGTCCAAAATCATCACTTACAGCTTTTGCGAACCCTTCATTGACAACCTCATTTATTATATCGAGGGCGAATTTGTCAAGAAAGGGAAGGACTTGAGCCGGGTCGCTGTTGTGTTCGGCGGCCAGAGGCCGGCGCTGTTCATCAAGCGCGAGCTGGCCCGCCGCATGAAGAAGAGTTTTTACCCTCCGCGGTTCTTTGCCATCAATGATTTTATGGCCCATATCGTGCGCAAGACGGAAGCGTTCGGCGGCGTCCAGGACATGGACAGCAGTTATCTTTTGTATCAGCTGGCCAAGGCCAAGGCGCCGCACATCCTGGGCGGGCGGGCCTCGTTCTCGCAATTCCTGCCCTGGACGTATGAGATCCTGAAATTCATCGACCAGATGGACCTGGAGAATGTCGAGAACGACCGACTCAAGAACATCCAGAGCGCGGCGCAGATCGGGTATGAGGTGCCGGAGAGCATCAATAAACTTCTGCAGAGCATCGTCCAGCTGCGCGGGCTGTATCATGAGCGGCTGTTGAAAGACAAGAATTATTCCCGCGGTCTGCAGTATCTTCGCGCGGCCCAGCTGGTCAAGGACACGGCCTTTGAGGAATTCGACCAGGTCCTGTTCTGCAATTTTTTTTACTTCAATCGCTGCGAAGAAACCGTGGTCAAGGAGCTTTACGCCCGGGACCTGGCGACCCTGATCTTCCAGGGCGACCAGCGGAAATGGCCGGTGCTGGAGCGTTTGGCCAAAAAATTCGACTGCGCGATCCAGGAAGGGATGGAGCCCCAGCCCCCGCCGTTCAAGCTCCAGCTTCACCAGGGCTTCGACGCCCACAGTCAGATGGGGCTGGTGCGGGAGATCCTGAAGGGCGTCAAGAACCCGGAACAGGCCGTCGTGGTCCTGCCGAACCCGGACCACATCATCCCGCTCCTTTCCGAGATCACCAACATTGTGCAGGAATTCAATATCTCGATGGGATATCCTCTCAAACGGAGCAGTCTGTATTCGCTGTTTGAATTCGTTTTCAAAGCACAGGTTTCCAAAAAGGGCGGGACATATTACACCCGGGATTATTTGAAGGTCCTCCGGCATCCGTTTGTGAAGAATCTTTCCCTGGGGGACACACCCCCGTCCCCTGCCATCACCCGCACGCTCATCCATAAGATCGAGGAGGTTTTGAGCGGGAAAGAGAAAACGGACGAATCCGGGAAGCTGTTTATTGACCTGAAGGACATCGAGTCGCTGGATGATCTGTACAAGCTCACTCTGGACGCGCTCAGGCGGCTGAACATTGAGGCGGGACGGGCGGAGCTGGAGGAAATTCTGGCGGTGATCCACGCGTCGCTGTTCGCGTCATGGGATGGCGTGGACAATTTCGCCGGGTTTGCCGAGGTCATGGAGAAGACGCTCGACCTTCTGGTCCATAAGGGTTTCCTCAAAAATTATCCGCTGAACATCAACATCGCCAACCGCATGTACGACATCAACGACGAGTTTCGGTCGGCCGGCTTTCGGAAGGAGCGGTTTGACGCGGAGGACGTCTTCCGGATCTTTGACAGCAAGATCTCCCGCGAGATCGTGGCGTTCCAGGGTTCGCCCCTGAAGGGCCTGCAGATCCTGGGGTCGCTGGAAACCCGTTCGCTCAATTTTGAGACCGTGATCGTCGCGGACGTGAACGAGGGGACCCTGCCGACGCTGAGCGTTTACGAGCCCCTGATCCCGCGCGAGGTCATGGTGAGCCTGGGGATCGACCGGCTGGAGCTGGAGGAGGAGATCCAGCGGTATCAGTTCATGCGGCTCATTTCCTCGGCGAAGAACGTGCACCTGGTCTACCAGGCCAGCCGGGACAAGGAGCGCAGCCGTTTCATCGAGGAGCTGATCTGGGAAGCGGAGAAGAAAGAGGGCCGCTCCGGGGTGGTCCCGGTCCGGCAGGGCGGGTTCCAGCTCAAGGTCGCCGCCCATGTCCGGGAGGTCCGGAAAACGCCGGCCATGATCGAGTTCTTGAGGAACCACTGCTACTCCGCGTCGAGCGTGAACACGTACCTGAGGAACCCTCTGGAGTTCTATTACACCTATGTCGTGGGCGTGAAGGAACAGGATGACCTGCTGGACGAACCCGATGCCAGGCATGTCGGGACCTTTGTGCATAAACTTCTGGAGCAGAGTTTCACGCCTTTTTTGAACAAGAAGCCGGAGATCAACGCCGCGTTCCGCAAACGTTTTGAGAATCTTTTTGAGCGCTTGTTCGAGGATACGATCGGCAAGAGCCTGCATTCGGACGCGTTTCTGCTGAAGACCGTGATGATGGAGCGGATGAGCCGGTTTTTGAAGAACGAGGAAGAGGACGAGTCGCGGCAGGTCGAGAAAATCCTGTATCTGGAGCGTGAGTTCGAGGACGAGGTGGAGCTGTCTTCGGGCAGGTTCCGGTTCAAATACATCGTGGACCGCGTGGACCAGCTCAAGGACGGCACCGTCATGATCATCGATTACAAGACCGGCAGCCGGGACCAGATGCCCAATGCCGTCGAGAAAATCGCCGCGATGCCGCTGTCGCGCGAGGCCGTCCGCGACCAGGTGGTGTCTTTCCAGGTCCCGCTGTATTTCCATTATTTAAACAAACAATTTAAAGACCGCCCGATCAACGCCGCGTTGTATAATTTGAGGACGACAAAACTGCGCGCTTTCCTGGGTGAGAAAGCGCCGGGCCGCGAGGCGATCAACGCCGCCTTCCTGCGCGCGCTGGATTTTGTGATGGGGGAGATCCTGGATCCGGATGTCCCGTTTGTGGAAGACCTGACCGCCGAATACTAATCCTATGCCGACCAAATACATCAACCTCATTGACGCGCATTTTCAGAACTCGAGCCTGTTCAGGCACCTGCCGATCTTTGACGTGATCCATTATCACGGGCATCCGGACGGCAAGGTCCAGCTTTACAAGGCGGTGAGGGAGGAGCAGGAATGCCATCTCCTGGCCTTGACGGTCATCCGCAAGGAGGAGGATTTCCTCTGGGACTCGGCCGAGGACCTTCTGGAGCGCAGCATGTACGAGGCCGCGGCCCGGGTGCACGGCATTTACACCTTTGACTTGTTGACCTTTGACATCCATAATGAGGTGAAGACGTTCAATTACGCCGAGCTGGTGACGATGGTCGCGGGCAATTCGCGGAAGATCCCGCCGGGCGAGCAGCGGCTGGTGAAATATTCCTCCGCGTACGGCATCCTGCAGAAGATGGTGGCCGAGGAATGGGGAAAGATCGTTTTCAAGACCTCGGTGGACATCTACAAGGACAAGCCGGTCTTTCTGGACCTGCTGATCAAAAAACTTTTTCAGCTGAGCGGGCCGTACGCGCACAAGCCGCTCATCATCCTGCTGAACGATCTGAGCAGTGAGCCGATCTTTAATCCCGGCGACAAGGACCAGCAGAAGCGGCTGGCCGCGGTGGTGAACGAGCAGTCCCAGAGCACGATCGATTTTTTGCCCGAGGTTTACATCCAGGACAAGAACGGCGCGCGGGAACTGTTGTCCGGGACCGAGGTGCGTTGATATGGGCGGCGCGTTCCGTTCCCCGGCCGCGAAACTGGCGGGGTTGGCGGTTTTTTTCGGTTTCGCATTGTGGGTGGTCTGGTCATTGGGCGGCGAGCGCATCGCCTCGGACCCGCTGTTGAAGGGCCTGGCGTACGCGATCGCGGCTGTGTGCCTGTCCTGTTTTGCGGGCGGGATCTACTGGACCTGTTGTCCAACCCCCGGGGTTGGGAAAGGCGGTCGGATGCAGAAGGCCATGTTCGGCGCGGGATGTTTTTGGGGCGTTGAGGAGATTTTTCGCAAGGCCAAAGGCGTCACCGCGACAGCCGTCGGGTATTCAGGCGGGAAAACGAAAGATCCGGCGTATGAAGACGTCTGCACCGGGCGGACCGGGCATGCGGAAGTCGTCCGGCTGGAGTTCGATTCGCTCGCGGTGACCTACGAGCAATTGCTCGACATTTTTTGGGACTGCCACAATCCCATGACGCTGAACAGGCAGGGACCGGACACGGGAACGCAGTACCGTTCCGTGATCTTTTATCATTCCCCGGAACAACGGGACGCGGCAACGCGGTCCAAAGAGGCGAGGCAGGCCTCCGGCCGTTACCCCTTGCCGATCGTGACCGCGATCGAGCCCGCCGCCGAATTTTACCGGGCGGAGGAATATCACCAGCGGTATTTTGAGAAGCATGGGATGAGCGGTTGCCATTGATGAATATCCATGACCTTGAAGAAATTGAGAAGTCCCTTAAGGTCCGCCTGCCGGATGATTACAAACAGACAATGCTGCAGTATCCTTTTGAAAGGGATTCGTATGCGGCCGAATGCCTGCTGCCGGATGACGCTGACGTTGTCATCGGTCATAACTGCACCGCGCCTTTTCCCGGCAAGATCACGACGGCGGATGTCCAGCCTTTTGTCGTGGGCGGCGACGGCGGCGAAGAAGTCTTCTTTCTCGACCTGAACAAGAATCCCTCGGAAGTTTTCGTCTATTCCTATGAGACCGACGGCACGGAAGTCAAATTCCGGTCCTGGAAGGATTACCTGCAGGAAATCGAGAAGTCCCTTCAGGAAATCCGGGAAGACGAGCGGGCGATGGCAGAAAGAAAGAAGAACAAGAAATGGTGGCAGTTCTGGATATGATGGGTTTGGCCGGCAAGGGGGAGCGCTCATGAGAAAAGTTTTTTTTGCCCTCACTGTCCTGGTCGTGATCGCGGTTGTCCTGAACAATTGCAAGGAGCAGTTCGTCAAGTCGATCGTGATGGCCGGGGCCTCGCGGGTCACCGGGTCCAAAGTCACGGTGGACATGTTCGATTTCAGCCTCCCGCGCCAGATGCTCAAGATCCAGAACCTGAAGATCTACAATCCCGCCGGGTTCCCGGACGAGCCCGCCCTGATCTTCCCCGAGATTTCCGTCGAATACGACCTGAAGGCCATGCTGAAAAGGGAGGTCCATGTCCCGGCCGTTGTCATGGACCTGGATGAGGTTTCGGTGATCCGCAACAAGGACGGAAAACTAAACGTCGACTCTTTCAAATTTGTCCGGGACAAGAACGAAGGCCAGATGGAATTCGAGAAGATGCGTTTCGACATGCTGTCGCTGAGCGTCGGCCGTGTCATTTACAAGGATTATTCGCGCGCCGAGCCCGTCCTGAACGTTTACAATCTGAACATCAAGGACAAGACATTCCACAACATCACCAGCGCCCAGCAGTTCGCCCTGCTGATCCTCTTTGAGACCATGAAATCCACGGCGATCAAGAACTCCGTTGTTTACGGGGCCGCGTCGTTTTTCGGGTGGGGGAAACTGCCGGTGAAAATGGTGAACTCCCTGCTGGCCAAGGACGAGACAGCGATGGATTTTGACGCCGGGTACGACAAGGTTTACGAGGCCTGTCTGGAAGCGGTCAAGTCCCGGGGACTGCTGGTCCGCGAGGACCGAAATACGGGAATGATCAAGGCGAGGGTCGAGGGGGCCGTAGTCGCGGTCCGGGTCGCCAAGATCACGAGGAGCCGCGTGAACGTGACGGTGTCGGCCAGAAAATTGTTCGTCCCCAAGCCCCAGGTGGCGGGCGGCGTGCTGTATGTCATTGAGCAGCGGGTGAAGGGATTATGAGGCTGGGGATTGCCCGGTTGTTTTGCGCGTTGGCGTTGACGCTGTGCGGTTGCGCCGCCGCGCCTGTGTCCACAGACGCGCTGTGGAAGCCGGTGGCCCCCGCGCGGCCCGGATTATCGGCCGGGCAGATGGCCGGGCTGTTCCATGATTATCTGCGAGGCGAACGCCATGAACTGGCCTACGGCTTGTTCAGCCAGGGCGTGCGCGATCAGATCACGATGATCGAATTCATGGAGCGCATGGTCGAGCTGGACAGGGATTACGGGAAAGAAATTTCCTGGAAGCGCAGGCCGCCGGATGATGACGGGCGGCTTCTTTACGAATCCGTGAGATCGAAGCCCGTGCTGTTCGCGTTCCGTGTCACCGGGGAATACGGGCATCCCGCGTTTTCTCTTTTCGCGTTTTCTCCGGCCGCCGATGACAAGCTTGTTGAGTACGAAGCGGCCCCGTCAACCGGAGGAACTGATGATGGCATCCTTCAGGGACATTGAAAATATGCTGGCCAGGGCCAATGTATGGATCCGGCGCGTTATGGTCGGGGTCCTGATTCCTTTTGTCCTGATCCTGGTGGTCTGGGACGTGTCCGGCCCGCGGCCGCCGGTATCCGAGATTTCACACGTCATTGTGATCAGCTTCGACGGCCTGCGCGCCGATGCGATCAGCCGGCTGGGCCCTTCCGGCGTCCCGGCGTTCTATGAAGTGTTGAGCACAGGGGCCGGGACCCTCAACGCCCGCACAGACCATGATTTCACCGTCACCCTGCCCAACCACACCTGCATGCTCACGGGCCGGCCGGTGCTGGGCGAGGGCGGCCACGGTTACACGTCCAATGACGATAATATCGTGAAGACCCTTCACGAGAACAAGGGGCAATATGTCGCCGGCATTTTCGACGTGGTCCACGGCCATGCCTTGCGCGGGGCTTTCTTCTCGTCAAAACCCAAGTTTTCGCTCTATATCAAATCCTACGGCGCGAGAGGGGTCCTGCGCGCGGTTGATGCGGTTTCTGCGCAGGAACAGCAGCTCATTGATTTTTACCGGATCAGCGGTTATAACGACGACGCGATCGTTGACGCGTTCCTGCATACCTTGAAAAAACACGCGCCGCATTTCACGTTCTTGCATCTGAGCGGGCTGGACGCCACCGGCCATGATTACGGCTGGGACCCTGCCCCGGAGTCCGTTTACATGAACGAGGTCCGGCGCATGGACCGGCGGCTGGAGAGGGTCCTGCGGTTTTTGAAAGAGGACAGGACGTCCCGCGGCACCACGGTGGTGATCGTCACCGCGGACCACGGCGGGTACGGGACCCATCACAAGGACGTGACAGACCCGCGGGATTACACCATCCCGTTTCTGGTCTGGGGAAATCATGTGGCGCAGGGCGCGGACCTTTACAAACTCAATCCCGGAACGCGGAAAGACCCGGAACAGGAGAGGGTGCCTTACGGAGCCGGCCTCCAGCCCGTCCGCAACGGCGACGCCCCCAACCTGGCGCTGTCCCTGCTGGGACTTCCGTCGATCCCCGGCTCGTCCATCAATGTCCGGCAGGATCTGAGCGTGTATCCTTTGTCGCCCGCGGGGAAGTGAAAAACCCCGAAAAATTAGGTGGAAAGAAGCCGCTTCCTTATGGATAATAGAGATACATTGATCCTTTAGCCACGCGTTGCACCCTTACCAAATGAGGCCGATATGATTCCCCGAATTTCCAGGAAAAAAGACATGACCGCGGAGCAGTGGAAGGTCCTGCACAAGGACATGAGCGCCGAGGCGATCAAGCTGTCGTTCAAGGTCAACCGGGAGTACGCCCTGTCCAAGGACCAGTACTCGGCGACGAAGAACGACAATTTCTGGGCCCTGGCCATCGCCATCCGCGACCGCGTCATCGAACGGTGGATCGAGACCCAGCAGAGGTATCACAAGCAGAACGTCAAACGGGTGTATTACCTGTCCATGGAATTTTTGATCGGCCGGCTGATGGGGAATTATGTTTATAACCTCGGCATTGAGGGCCCGGTGCGCAAGGCCGTTGAGCAGCTCGGGTTTGACCTTGAAGAATTGCGTGACCAGGAGCAGGACGCGGGCCTGGGCAACGGCGGTCTGGGCCGCCTGGCCGCGTGTTTCCTTGATTCCATGGCCACCCTCGGCATCCCGTCGCACGGCTACGGCATCCGGTTCGATTACGGGATCTTCAACCAGAAGATCAAGGACGGCTACCAGGTGGAGCGGCCCGACGAGTGGCTGCGGCTGGGCAGTCCCTGGGAATTCGCCCGGCTCGAGTACGCGGTCAAGATCCGGTTTTACGGCCGCACCGAGATGGCCCACGACAAGACCGGCCGGCTCTGCATGAAATGGGTGGACACCCAGGATGTCATGGCCGTTCCCTACGATTATCCGATCCCCGGATACAAGAACAACGTCGTCAACACCCTGCGGCTCTGGTCGGCGCGCAGTTCCGAGGAATTCGATTTCGATTATTTCAAGCACGGCGACTACGAGCAGGCCGTCCACCAGAAAATTTCCTCCGAGATCATCTCCAAGGTCTTGTATCCGATTGAC
This sequence comes from Candidatus Omnitrophota bacterium, assembly GCA_030688425.1. Classification (NCBI taxonomy): domain Bacteria; kingdom Pseudomonadati; phylum Candidatus Omnitrophota; species Candidatus Omnitrophota bacterium. The sequence goes on from JAUYIB010000018.1 coordinate 29,952, forward strand.
AACATCACCCGCGGCAAGGAACTGCGCCTGAAACAGGAATATTTCCTGACGGCCGCGTCGATCGCGGACATCATCCGCCGGTTCCTGACCGAGAACAGCGACCTGCGGCTGATCCCGGAAAAGATGACGATCCAGCTCAACGACACGCACCCGTGCCTGGCGATCGTGGAGCTGATGCGGGTGCTGATCGACGAGTACGAATTCGACTGGGACGCGGCCTGGAACATCACCCAGCGCACGTTCGCCTACACCAACCACACGCTCATGCCCGAGGGCCTGGAATCCTGGCCTCTCGATCTGTTCCGCAAGCTTTTGCCGCGCCATCTGCAGATCATCTACGAGATCAACGCGCGGTTCCTGAACGACGTCTCGGCCCGCTATCCGGGGGACGTGGACAAGCTGGCGCGGATGTCCATCATCGAGGAGGGGGCCGTGCAGAAGGTCCGCATGGCGCACGTCGGCATCGTCGGCAGTTTCTCGGTCAACGGCGTTTCCGAATTGCATTCGGAACTTTTGCGCAAAAAACTTTTGCCGGACTTCAACGATTACTGCCCGGAGAAATTCAACAACAAGACCAACGGCATCACCCCCCGGCGCTGGCTGCTCAAGGCCAACACGCAGCTGTCGGACCTGATTACGAAAACGATCTCGGATAAATGGGTGACGAACCTGGACCAGCTGGAAAAGCTGGCCAAATTCAAGGACGACAAGGCGTTTCAGCAGAAATGGCAGGCGATCAAGCAGTCGAACAAGGAGGCCCTGGCCCGGCACATCGCCCGCACCATGCACATCCAGGTGGATCCCCACTCGATGTTCGACGTGCAGGTCAAGCGCGTCCACGAATACAAACGCCAGCTGTTGTTCGCGCTGTACATCATCTCCGAATACCTCCGGTTGAAGAACGACCCCGGCGCGTTCGTCCAGCCGCGGACGTTTTTGATCGGGGGCAAGGCGGCGCCGGGCTACTTCATGGCCAAGCTTATCATCAAATTTTTCAACAGCATCATGGACGCGGTCAGCCGCGACCGCGCTGTGCACGGGAAGATGCAGGTGGTGTTCCTGGAGAATTACCGGGTGTCCCTCGCCGAGAAGATCTTCCCGGCCAGCGACCTGTCCGAGCAGATCTCCACCGCCGGCACCGAGGCCTCGGGCACGGGCAACATGAAGTTCATGGTCAACGGCGCCTTGACCATCGGGACCTACGACGGGGCCAACATCGAGATGGCCGAGCGGGTGGGCAAGGACAACATCTTCATCTTCGGCCTGCTGGCGCACGAGGTCGAGAAGATCAAGACCCGGGGGTATAACCCGCAGGAATACATCCGCCGTTCGCCGATGCTCAGGGAGATCATGCAGCTGATCTCCAACAATTTCTTCAGTCATTACAGCCTGGGCCTTTTTGACCCGATCGTGGATTCGTTGTCGCACCACGATCCGTTCCTGGTCTGCGCGGACTTCGACGCGTACTGCCGGATGCAGGACACCGTGTCGCACGAGTACCAGAACCAGGAGAAGTGGACGAAGAAGTCCATCATCAACGTGTCCAAGGCCGGATTCTTTTCCAGCGACCGCACCATCCGCGAATATTCCCGGGATATCTGGAAGATCCCCTGCTGATACCGCGCATGGAGCCCACGGGCTCTGCCCGTGATTTTTTGGTATGACCCGTCTCCGCCAAAGTGCATTCGCCTTTGGCTTCGCCGGATTCATCCGTCTTCGGGATGTGTGCGGCGGAATCCGGCGCAGCTGGAAATTCATTTTTCGTCTTTCTCCCCGGGTATAGTTATAGCCCGTGGTTTCCGGCGAAGACGGATGAAATGACAGGCCTTTCTCGGCGTGCGAACCCCCGATGCCCGAAAAACCAGGAAATCCGTCCCGCCCCGCCTGCCGGGGCCGGGCATTCCCCTGATCTTCTGGTTCGTTCTGGGGGGCGGTGTCTTGCTCTACGCGCCGCTCCTGAAAGCCGGGTTCCTGCTCGACGATACGCTGTTCCTCCATTCCCCGGCCATCAAGGACCTTGGGAACCTGGAATTCCTCTGGCGCGCCTTTAACACGCGTCTTCTGCCCGGCATCACCTTTGCCCTCAACTACGCCGCAGGCCGGGACAACCCCGCCGGTTATCACGCGGTCAATATTGCCGTTCATCTCGTCAATGCCCTTTTGGTCTACGCGTTCGCCGCGTTGACGTTCCGCACGCCCCGCGTCCGCGGGACCCCTTCCGCCGAGCACGGGACAACGATCGCTTCGCTCGCTTCGATCATCTTCCTGTGTCACCCTCTTGTCACGCAGACCGTGGCCTACGTGGTCCAGCGCTCGACTTCGCTCGCGGCGATGTTTTATCTGCTGACGCTCATCGGTTATGTGAAGGCCAGGATGGAACCCGGCCGTCGGATATGGTTTTTCGCGGCCCTGGTGTCTCTGGCGCTGGGCATTGTCAGCAAGGAGATGATCGTGACCCTGCCGCTGGCGCTGACGCTGTATGAATTCTTTTTCTTTTCCGGCGGGCCGGGACAGACCAGGGCCCGGATCGTCCGTCTGCTCCCGTTCTGGGCGCTGGTCCTGGCGGTGCCGCTTTTGTTGAGTCTGGAAACGGATTCCGCGCTGCTGCGTCTGCGGCCTCAGGTCCTGGCCTCCGGGCTGGCGCTCACGAACGTCCTCACCGAGATCAACGTCCTGAACACCTACCTGCGGCTCATGGTGTTCCCGGTGAACCAGAACGTTGACTATGACTATCCGTTTGTTCATGGCCTGGGAGAGCCGTCCGTCGTCTGGTCGGTGATCGTGCTGGCCGGCTGTATGCTTGCGGCCGTGCGGTTGTTTTCCCGGTCGCGTCCGGCGGCGTACGCTATCTGGTGGTTTTTTATCACCTTGTCCGTGGAGTTTGCGGTCTGCTCCTGGGTCGGGCGGGACATGATCTTTGAGCATTACGCGTATCTGGCGACGGTGGGTTTCGCCCTGTTTCTTCCGTCGATCGCGTTTACCGTCGCGCCGCCGCGCAACGCGCTCAGGGCCGTGGCCGGAGCGATCGCCTTTTTCTGCATGCTGAGCATGGCCCGGGTTTTTGTCTGGTCGGACGTCGAACGGCTCCTGCAGGACAATCTCGTCAAGTCTCCCCGCAAACTTCGCGCCATTCACTTGCTGTCGGAGTATTACATCAAGAACAAACAGTACGACCGGGCCCTGCGGGTCCTGCATTTGGGCTTCCGGCTCGCCCCGGAGCACTCGTACAACTATGTTCACCTGGGCACGATTTATGAGGAGCAGAATCGCCTCCCGGAGGCGCGGCGCGCGTATGAAACAGCGGCCGGCCTGGAGCCGCCGTATGCCCGGGCGTATTTCAAGGCCGGTTATTTTTTCGCGCGGGACCGGCGTTTCGCCGAGGCCGAGGAATATTACAGAAAAAGCCTTTATTACGATCCCAAGCTGACGAACGCGTACTGCAATCTGGGCAATCTTTACATCATGCAGGGAAAATCGGGCGAGGCCATCACTTTTTTGCGGTCGGGACTGAGGGAAGACCCGTATGACGTGTTTTGCCGCAACAGCCTGGCCAGCGTGTATGCCCTTAAGGGCGACAAGGAGGGGGCGATCCGGGAATTCGAGACCATGATCCGGATGTTCCCCGACTCGGTGATCGCTTACAAAAATTTGGGTAATCTGTATTTCATGCAAAATGATTTGCCCCGCGCGGAGAAAATGCTGCGCAAGGCCCGGGCGCTCGCGCCGCAGGACGGGGACGTTACCCGCCTGCTGGAGCGGATCGGCCGTCCGGGGACGCCGTCGCCGTCGAAGCCGGAAGTCCGCTGGGAAGGCCGCCGGCCGCCGGAATAAGGCGGTATTTTTTCGGGAAGCCGGGGGATCCCCAATTGGTTCTTGTTTCCTGCTCCTTGCGGCATTACAATAATCGACATGCCCACGCACGTTAACCAGTCTCCGCGTTCCATCCTCAAATCCGTTTTCGGTTTTGATTCGTTCCGCCCCCTGCAGGAGGACTGTATCTTCTCTATATTAGAGAAGAGAGACGCCCTTTTGCTTATGCCGACCGGCGGCGGGAAATCGCTGTGCTATCAGCTCCCCGCGCTGGCCTTTGACGGGCTGACCGTGGTTGTTTCTCCGCTCATTTCCCTCATGCAGGACCAGGTCTCGCAGTTGAAGGACCTCGGCGTCGCGGCCGGGGTGCTCAACAGTTCCCTGTCCTGGGATGAATACCGCTGGAACGCCGAATCCGTCAGAGATGGGACAACGAAGATTCTTTTCATGGCGCCGGAAACCCTGGTGAAGGACGACGTCCTGGAGATGCTGTCCTCTGTGGCCGTGGACCTGTTCGCCGTGGACGAGGCGCACTGCATCTCCGAATGGGGGCACGATTTCCGGCCCGAGTACCGGCAGTTGTCCCATCTGCGGCCCCGGTTCCCCGAGGCCGTGTGGCTGGCCATGACCGCCACCGCGACCGAGCGGGTGCGGCAGGACATCGTGCGCAATCTGGAACTGCGCGATCCTCGGATTTTCACCGGCAGTTTCAACCGGACCAACCTGTTTTACGAGATCATTCCCAAGATCAATCCCCTGGCGCAGACCCTGGATTTTTTGGGCCGGTTCCGGGAGCAGAGCGGGATCATTTACTGCTTTTCCCGCCAGCAGGTGGAGACCCTGGCCGTCCAGCTGCAGCGCAGCGGGTTCACGGCCCTGCCTTACCACGCCGGGCTTCCCGACGACGAGCGCCGGCGCAACCAGGAGATGTTCATCCGCGACGACGTGCAGGTGATGGTGGCCACGATCGCCTTCGGCATGGGCATCAACAAGCCCAACGTGCGTTTTGTCATCCACTACGACATGCCGCGCAACATCGAGTCGTATTACCAGGAGACCGGGCGCGCGGGACGGGACGGCCTGCCCTCGCACTGCCTGCTGTTGTTCGGGTACGGGGACATCCACAAGATCAAATATCTGATCGAGCAGAAGAGCGACGAGGACGAAAAGCGATCGGCCCAGATGCACCTGAACGCCATGATCAGCTTCGCCGAGTCCGAGGACTGCCGTCGAAGACCCCTGCTGGAATATTTCGGCGAGCGCGCCGAGAAAGACAACTGCGGGCTGTGCGACAGATGCGTGAATCCCCGCACGCCGACGTTCGACATGACGCTCGCGGCCATGAAATTCCTGGCGGTGGTCCTGCGCACGGGCCAGCGGTTCGGCGCGGGGCATGTGATCAATGTGCTGACCGGCAGTGAGAACGAGAAAGTCCTGCAGTACGAGCACAACGAGACCGACGTGTTCGGGGTCGGCAAAGAATTCTCCGCGCGGCAATGGCAGTTTCTGCTGCGGCAGATGGTCCAGCAGAAGCTGGTCCTCAAGTCCGACGACATTTACGGGGTGTTGAAAATTTCTTCGTTCGGCATGGACGTTCTCAAGCACAAGGGCAAGATCCTGGGATTTCCTCCGCCGGAGGAAAACACGCGGTCTTCGCGGCCCGCGAAGGCGCGCAAGGACGCCGTGGAGGAATACGACGGGCAGCTTTTTGAGCGGTTGCGCCGCCGGCGCAAGGAGCTGGCCGACGCGCAGAACGTCCCGCCGTATATCATTTTCTCGGACAAGACCCTTATCGAGCTGAGCCAGCAGAGGCCTGTCACCCGGGAGGGCTTCGCGAATATTTACGGTGTGGGCGCGAAGAAGCTGGAGGCCTACGCGGAGGAATTCATCCGCGTGATCCGGGAGCATCAGGTGGGGCCTTGAGTCGCAGGAAAGGGCCGGGGCAAAGATCAACAGAGCGGATTTTTCATCCATGATTTTTAAAACAACTTTTGTCGACCGCCTGTTCCTTTACGGCGGGATCACGCTGTTCCTGGGACTGTTCGGCCGGTGGCACTGGTTTTTGGACATCTTCAGCCATTTCCGCGTCCAGCAGTTGATCCTTCTCGCGGTCTTCGCGGCGCTCATGGCGCTGAGAAAGAAATGGGGACGCGCGGCCATGACGGTTTTGCTCATCGCCGTGTTCGGCGTTCCGCTCCTGCCGTATGTTCCTCGGGGGAATCCGTCCGGCGGCGTTCCGGACCGCTCTTTGTCCGTTCTGTATATCAACGTCAATTTTTACAACAAGAAATTCAGCCAGGTCCTGGGGCTTGTCCGCGACAAAGATCCGGATGTCCTTGTTTTGAGCGAGATCAACGAACCGTGGGACGAGGCGCTGCGGCGCGATCTGCGCGGGTATCCGTTCGGGAAGGTCAGCATCCGGCAGGACAATTTCGGCCTGGCGCTGTTTTCCAAAATCCCTTTACAGAACCTGGAGATGTGGTCCCTGGGAGAGGCCCAGGTCCCGTCGTTCCGGGGAGAATTCTCGCGGGAGGGGAAGGAATACACGCTCTGGGCGACGCATCCGCTTCCTCCGGTGGGCCCGGAGTACTGGCGGATGCGCAACGAGCAGATCCGGCTTTTGAGGGAGGAACTGGACCTGGATCCCCGGGCGAAGATCGTTGTCGGGGACCTGAACGCGGCGCCGTGGTGCTTCGCGTTTGCCGTTGCCAAAGGCCGGGACCTGAGAGACGCCGCCGAAGGGAAAGGCGTTCATTTTTCCTGGCCGTCGTTTTGGCCGGGGCTCCTTCGCGTGCCGCTGGATCATGTTCTGGTCAGCCGGGACATTCCGGTGAAGGAATACCGGGTTCAGCGGGACATCGGTTCCGATCATCTGCCGGTTTTCGTCCGGCTGGAGATATAGAGAAGGGATTGGAAAATGATTGAGCGGGATAACGACAAAATCCGGATCAAGATCGACGCCCTGGTCATTACCTCAACGCTGGTTGTCCTCGGGTTCCTGATCTTGAAGTTCCCCCGCCTGTTCCTTCAGAGTGAAGGGGTGAGTGAATTCCTGGATTTGTTCGGATTTTTTATCCTCCTTTTGGGGATCTTCTTCCGGATGGCGGCCCGGGGGTATAAAAAGGTCCATTCCCGTGACAGCAAAGCGCTGGTCCAGGGAGGGCCGTATGCCGTTACGCGCAATCCGATGTATCTTGGGACCCTGCTGATCGGTTCGGGGCTGATGCTGATCGGGTTCCCGTTCTGGTGTCTGGGGATTTTTATCGGCGCTTTTTATCTGCGGTTCCGCATCCAGGTGGGCAAGGAAGAGGATTATTTGCTGGAGATGTTCGGGGACGCTTACGCGGACTACTTTCGCCGCGTCCCGAGGTTTTTGCCGAGGTTTTCAACGCTCCGCAGTTTGCGCATCCAGGAGTTGTTCCAATGGAAGTATTTTTGGATCACGCAGGAAAAGCAGTGCCTGTTTTACCTGCCGGTGGTCGCGGTGGCCCTGGAGTTGATTGAAGAAGGCCTGGTCTCGAAAGATCTTTTGATCTGGAAAGAGGGCATCGTCTTCGGCCTGGATTTTCTCATCCTGCTTTTTCTTCTGTTGCTTTTGAAAGAGAGGGACCCTCTCTCCGGCCCGGGCGCTCCGGGAAAAGGATGACGGAGGCAACCCGAAGGGTCGTCCCTTGACGCTCCAGGGCTTTTGTGTTAGTTTATGTTTCACGTATTTTTATGTTTGGAGGACGGGAGAGATGATTCAGGACCGGATTTCCCAGTTGCGAGGCAGGATCGCCGAGATCTGCCGGAAGGCCAATCGAGACCCCAAAGAGATTACGGTCATTGGGGTTACAAAGTACACGACCGTTGACAAGATGAAGGAAGCCGTGTCCTGCGGGATCACGGACCTGGGGGAGAACCGGGTTCAGGACGCGCAGGGGAAATTTGCTCTTCTGGACCAGGCTCGCCTGAAATACACCAAGCACCTCATCGGCCATTTGCAGTCCAACAAGGCGAAGCTGGCCGTTCCGTTTTTCGACGTGATCCAGTCGGTGGACAGCCTGCCGCTGGCCCACGAGATCGACCGCCAGGCCGAACGGTTGAATAAAGAAACGGTCAATATTTTGGTCCAGATCAACACGTCGGGTGAAGCCCAGAAGTCCGGCGTGGCCAAGGCCGACGCTTTGAAACTGATGGATGAGCTGGTCAAGCTCAAGCGCATCCAAATTTTGGGTCTGATGACCATGGCCCCGCTGACGGAAGACAAAAGCGTTGTCCGCCAGACGTTCCGCGACCTGCGGCTGGTCCGCGACCAGGTCGATGAGCTTTTTAAAGGCAATCCCAAGGTCCGGATGCAGCACCTGTCCATGGGGATGAGCCAGGATTTCGAAATCGCCATCCAAGAAGGATCGAACATGGTCCGCATCGGCACGGCGATATTTGGAGAATGAGTCATAAAATTTTTGTTTAGGGGAGAAAGAATGAAGACGATCGGCATCATCGGTGGGGGGAACATGGGGGCGGCGATCGCGGGCCGGATCCGCGGGGCGTTTAAGGTCGTGGTCTGCGAGCAGGACGCCGGCCGCCGCGCGTCGTTGAAGAGAAAATTTAAGACCGTTTTCAAAGACCTGCCGGAACTCGTCAAGGTTTCGGACGCGATCATCGTCGCGGTCAAGCCGCAGGACATCGAGGGCGTTCTGTCCGCCATGAAACAGGCGGGAGCCGACAAGAAATTGGTGATCTCGATCGCCGCCGGTATCACGACCGCGTATCTGGAGCGCCGGCTCGGGCCCGGGAGCCGCGTCGTCCGCACCATGCCCAACATGCCGGCCATGATCGGCGAGGGCGTCACGGCCGTGGCCGGGGGACGCCGGGCTTCGAAAGCGGATGTCGCGAAAACTTTGAAGATTTTTAGCCGCGTGGGAGAGACCGTTGTCATCGGCGAAAAGGGAATGGACGCCGTCACCGCCGTGTCCGGCAGCGGCCCGGCGTATGTCTTTTTGTTCGCGGAGATCTTGCGCGATGCCGCGCTGTCGCTGGGCCTTGACGCGCGGGTCAGTGAAAAACTGGTGACGTCGACGCTTTTGGGCAGCGCTCATCTTCTGGCGGGGCAGAAGGACGATCCGTCCGCCCTGAGGGCCAGAGTCACGTCCAAGGGCGGCACCACCCAGGCCGCGACGGATGTTTTCATGAAACACCGGATCGGCGGGATTTTTCAGGAAGCGCTGACAGCCGCGCGGGACAGAGCCAGAAAATTGGCGAAGAAATAAATTAAAGGTATCCCATGCCAATCGCTAGGCCGCGATGGCTTCATTGATTAAATTTAGAGAAGCAAGTACAGACACTCATTGGAGGTGTCCTATGGCCAAGGTCGGTATTATCGGCGGCAGCGGTTTGTATCAGATGGAAGGTCTGGAGCGGGTGGAGGAGCTGTCCCTGATGACGCCGTTCGGCCAGCCGTCCTGCAACCTGATCGCGGGCCGGATCGACGGCGTGGACGTGGTGTTCCTGCCCCGCCACGGCAAGGGGCACCGGATATCCCCCAGCGAGATCAATTACCGCGCCAATATTTTTTCCATGAAGAAACTGGGCGTGGAAGCGATCGTGTCGGTGTCGGCCTGCGGCAGCTTGAAAGAAGAGATCAAGCCGATGGATTTTGTGGTGCCGGACCAGTTCGTGGATTGGACCAAAGGCAAGCGCCTGGACACCTTTTTCGGGAACGGGATCGTGGCCCACGTGCCCATGGCCCAACCGGTGGCCCCGGAGATCCGGCAGGCCCTGGTGGAAACGGCCAAGGAATTGAACATCACGGCGCTTGACGGCGGAACGTACATCAATATCGAGGGCCCGCAGTTCTCGACGCTGGCGGAGTCCCGGCTTTACCGGGCCTGGGGGCTGGACATCATCGGCATGACCAACGTGACCGAGGCCAAGCTCGCGCGCGAGGCGGAGATTTCCTACGCGACGCTGGCGGCCGTGACCGACTACGACTGCTGGCATCCTGCGCACGAGTCGGTGACGGTGGAGATGATCCTCGATTGTCTCGGCAAGAACGTGGAGAACGCGAAAAAGATCCTGCGCGCGGCGGTCCCGAAGATCGGCCGCCTGGCACAGTTCAGCGCCCAGGGCGCCATGAAATATTCCATCGTGACCAACAGGCAGTTGATGCCGGAAGACAAGAAGAAGGAACTGGACCTTTTGATCGGGAAATATTTAAAGTAGCGGATAGCGTATAGCGGATAGAAACTCGCTCTGCGCTTTACGCTCCACGCTGTACGCTCACCAAATGGATTACCAAAAAACCGTCAATCTGCCGCAGACCGCTTTCGCGATGAAAGCGGGACTGGCCCAAAAAGAGCCCCTGATCCTCGAGAAATGGGTGAAGGAGGGACTCTGGACCAGGATCCGCGAGAAGTCGAAGGGCAAGCCCCAGTACACCCTTCACGACGGACCGCCCTACGCCAACGGCAACATCCACATCGGCCACGCCCTGAACAAGATCCTCAAGGACATGATCGTCAAGATGAAGACCATGCAGGGGTTCGACAGCTGGTATGTCCCCGGCTGGGACTGCCACGGCCTGCCGATCGAACACCAGCTTTTGAAAGAGCAGAAGAAGCGCAAGTCGGACGTGGACGGCCCCCAATTCCGCAAGGACGCCCACGCCTATGCCATGAAATACGTCGGCATTCAGCGCGACCAGTTCAAGCGGCTCGGCGTGTTCGGCGATTGGGACAACCCCTACCTGACGCTCGCCCCGGAATACGAATACTGGATCCTGGACTCTCTCGCCCGCTTGACCCGCGAAGAGTACGTTTATCGGGGCCTGAAGCCGGTCAACTGGTGCTTCGACTGCGAGACCGCACTCGCCGAAGCCGAGGTGGAATACGAAAATCACACATCACCGTCGGTTTATGTCAAATTTAAGGTGAATAATCCGGAGAAGGCCTGGGGCCATCAATTTTCTAAACCGGTTTATTTGCTGGTCTGGACAACGACGCCGTGGACCCTGCTGGCGAACGTCGCCGTTGCCGTTCATCCGAATTATGAATACATGGTTGTTGAGTTGTCCGGGGAATATCTGGTCATCGAAAGTTCGTTGCGGGACCGAGTTTTGGGAAAGGCCGGAGCGTCCGGGAAAAATTATGCCGGGATTTCAGGCAAGGCCCTGCAGGAGCTGACCTATGTTCACCCGTTCGGCCTCAAGGACAACTGCCGCGTCATCACCGTGGATTATGTCACGAAAGAAGACGGCACCGGGCTGGTGCACACGGCGCCTGGGCACGGCCAGGAAGACTTCGCCGCCGGCGTTCAACACAAGCTCGACGTCCTGATGCCGGTGGACAGCCGGGGCGTTTTCACCAAGGACGCCGGGAGTTTCGCCGGACAGCACGTGTTCAAGGCCAATGAGAACATCATCGCGGACTTGAAGGCCAGAGGCATCCTGTTCGCGTCCGAAAATATCAGCCATTCGTATCCTCACTGCTGGCGCTGCAAAAAACCGGTGATTTTCCGCGCGACCAAACAGTGGTTTTTAAAAGTGGACCACAACGGCCTGCGCGAAAAACTGCAGGACATCATCAAGAACCAGGTCCGCTGGATTCCGGACGCGGGGATGGAACGGATCCTCGGGATGATCGCCGGCCGCCCGGACTGGTGCCTTTCGCGCCAGCGGCACTGGGGCGTGCCGATCCCGTCGTTGATCTGCAAATCGTGCGGTGAGGAGAGCCTGTTCCCGGACGTGATAGAGAAGTTTGCGGAAATTGTCAAAAAAGAGGGCAGCGGCGCGTGGTTTGACCCCCATTTTAAAGCAGAGATCCTGAAGGTTGTTCAAAAATGCCCGCATTGCGGCAAAAATGATTTTGACACGGCCCGCGACATCCTCGACGTCTGGTTCGATTCCGGGGTGAGCCACCGCGCGGTCCTGTCGCCGATGATGGGCCAGAACCCGCCGGCCCAGATGTATCTGGAGGGTTCGGACCAGCACCGGGGGTGGTTCCAGTCGTCCCTGATCCCTGCCGCGGCGATGGACGGGCGCGCTCCTTACAGGGAAGTCCTCACGCACGGCTTTGTCGTGGATGGGGAAGGGCGCAAGATGTCCAAGTCACTCGGCAACGTGATCTCGCCTTTGGACGTGATGAAGAACAGCGGGGCCGAGATCCTGCGGCTCTGGGTCGCGTCGAGCAATTACAACGACGACATCCGCCTGTCCAAGGAGATCCTGGACCGGCTGATCGACGCCTACCGGAAAATCCGCAATACGTTCCGGTATCTGCTGGGCAATCTCTACGATTACGACCCTGAGCGGGACGAGGTCCCGCACGCCCGGTTATTGGACATCGACAAGTGGGCGCTGAACCGGCTGAACTTGGCGTTGTCGACGGTGCAACGCGCGTACAACGGCTATGAATTCGCCAAGGCGTACAAGGGGATTTACGCGTTTTGCAACGACGATCTGTCCAGCTTTTACCTTGACATCCTAAAAGATCGGCTGTATACTTCATCCGCTCAATCGCTGGAAAGACGCAGCGCACAGACCGTTCTTTACCACATCGTGAATTATCTGCTGCGGGTTTCGGCTCCCATTTTGACGTTCACTTCCGAAGAGATTTTTGAGGTCATGCCCAAGGACCGGGGACTTCGCGCCGTTGCCAGCGTTCATCTGCTGGAATGGCTGGCCGGCCGCGGCGAATGGGCGGACCCGCAGATCGAAGAGAAGTTCGGCTTGCTCCTGGAACTGAGGCCGCACGTCATGAAGGCCCTGGACGACAAGCGCCGCGCCGGAGACATCGGCGGGTCGCTGGAGGCCAAGGTGGTCTTGACGTCGGCGAGCGAGCGTGATTACGGATATTTGAAGGCTCTTGAGAAAGATCTTGCCGCGGTTTTCATCGTGTCCCGGGTGGAGATCCGCAAGGCCGGCACGGTGGAGGCCGGGACCGGCGACGCGTTCCCGAAAACGCACATCGAGATCGGGGCGGCCGACGGCGAAAAATGCGGCCGTTGCTGGAAGTACCGGACGGACGTGGGCAAGGACCAGGAACACGCGGGCCTGTGCGGCGAGTGCGCCGAGGTTGTCCGCCGGATTCCTGCGCAGGACACAGTCAAGGGTTGAGCTTGGTTGGGAAGACGTTATTACAGGAGACTCAAGGCATGCCAGAAAACAACAAGAAGTTGGACAAGAAGCAGATGGACGATTTCCGTAAACAGCTTCAGAAGATGAAGGAAGACATCCTGCATGACATCAAGAACATGTCCCAGGTCCGCAGTGGAACGGACAAGGACAACAGCGACGTTTCCGGCCATGCCCTGCACATGGCGGACGTGGCCACGGACATGTATGACCGGGAATTCAGTCTCGGACTGGCCTCCAACGACCGCGAGCTTCTTTTCAAACTTCAGTCCGCGCTCAAGCGCGTGGACGACAACACGTTCGGCGCCTGCCGGCATTGCCAAAAACCGATTCCGCTGATCCGGTTGAAGGCGATTCCCTACACCGAGACGTGCCTGAAATGCCAGGAAGAGCTGGAGAAGAAAACACCCCGTTAATCGTTTGTTGTCCTTTTGTCATGCGACAACAGTCTCTCCCCAGGCGGCCCGCAAGGCCCTGGGGTGTTCCCTTTGTCCCGACACCGTCGGCAGAATCCTTCCATGATGAGAGAATCGACATCCCCCAGCCGTTTCCCCCGGGTCTTGGAACCGGCGGCGGCCTGGCTCCGCGGGTTTGACCGTTCCCGGATGGACATCGTCCTGTCCCTGCTGACCGTGACCGTGGTCATTGTTCTGGACCGGCTGACCAAGGCCCTGTTCATGGGGCTCCTTCTGGAAGGGGAATCCCTGCCGGTGATCCGCAACGTTTTTCACATGACCCTGATCCACAACACGGGCATCGCCTTCGGTCTTTTCAAGAACCAGGGCTTTGTGTTCATCATTATCCCCGTGATCGCCATCATCCTGCTCGGCTACAACATCTATTATTTCAAATGCAACAATGAAAAACTGAGCCGGACGTACATCCTGGGCTTTTCGCTGATCCTCGGCGGGGCCATGGGGAACCTGGTGGACCGCATCCTGTACGGGTACGTGATCGATTTTATCGACTTCCGCGTGTGGCCGGTGTTCAATATCGCGGACACGGCGATCACCATCGGCGCGGTCATCATCGCTTTCAATTTCATCCCGCTCAAGGCGAAGTAGGCATTCAGCATGCATCCGATCCTCCTCAAAATCGGTCCTGTGTCGTTGTTCTCCTACGGACTGATGCTGGCCGTCGCCGCCCTGACGTGCGCCTGGCTGTTGAGCCGGGACGCCCGCAAGCACGGCATCCCCTCCGAAACCATTTATGATCTCATGTTCTGGCTGGTCCTGTCCGGGATCGCCGGCGCGCGGATCCTTTACGTCGTTCTCCATTGGGAGCAGTTTTCCGGACGGCCGCTGGAGATCCTGATGGTGCAGAGCGGCGGCCTGTCGTTCCAGGGCGGTTTTCTCGCGGCCGCGGCTGCCGGGGCGTGGTATGTCCGTCGGCAGAAACTGCCGATCCTGTTCATGCTGGACCTGATGGCCCCGTACATCGCGCTCGGCCACGCCATCGGCCGCATCGGATGTTTTTTAAACGGCTGTTGTTATGGCCGGCCGGCGTCCTGGGGGATCTATTTCCCGGTGCACGGCGCGCGGCTCCAGCCCACCCAGCTCTACGACACCGCGGAATTGTTTTTGGTTTTTTTGATCCTGCGGTTTTCCCAGAAACGGTCGCAGGTCCGCGGCGAGGTTTTCGCCCTTTACATGGCCCTGGCCGGCCTGCAGAGATTCATCAACGAGTTTTTCCGCGGAGACCACGAGCACCTGATGGTCGAAGCCGTCGGGTTGAGCGTTTATCAGGTCTTCAGCCTGGCGATCTTCGCCGCAGGGCTCGCGGCCTGGCTGGTTTTGCGCAAATCCCGCCCGCAGAAAAAGGCGTGACCGTTCCCGGCCAATCGTTAATCCCGCAAGGACCCGTTGCCATGCCTGTCCAGAATATTACCGTCGGTCCCGAAGACGCCTCGCAGCGCCTCGACAGTTACCTTGCCAGGATATTGGCGGATGTCCCGTCCCGGACATACGTCAAAAACCTGATTGACGGGGGACGGGTCACGGTCAACGGCAAAAAGGTGAAGGCGCATTACAAGATTTCCCCCGGCGAGAAGATCATCGCGGATCTGCCGGACACGGAAGGCGGGTTCGAGAACATTGAGCCCGAAGAGATCCCGCTGGATGTCTTTTATGAGGACGACTGCCTGCTGGTCATCAACAAGCCCGTGGGGATGCTCGTCCACCCCGCGCCGGGTGTCCAGACCGGGACGCTGGTCAACGCCCTTTTATTCCGCTGCCAAAACCTGTCGGACGCCAACGAATCTTTCCGGCCCGGGATCGTCCACCGGCTCGACCGGGAAACGTCGGGGCTGATCCTGGTCGCGAAAGACAACCAGACCCACGCGCACCTCGCCGGACAATTCGAAACGCACACCATCCGCAAGCGTTATGCCGCCGTGGTCCACGGCGAGATCAACTATGACGAAGGCGTTGTGGACGCCCCGGTGGGGCGGCACCCGGTCCATTTCGACAAAAAAACCGTTTCCTACGAGGAGAACGCCCGCGAAGCGAAGACGGTGTACCGCGTCATCCGGCGCGGGGCGGGCAAGACCCTGGTCGCCCTGTTCCCGGAAAGCGGCCGCACGCACCAGCTGCGCGTGCACATGGCCCACCTGGGCCACCCGATCCTCGGGGACGACAAATACGGCAAGGGCGACCATTTCCCCCGGCTGGCCCTGCATGCCCAGGGGATCGGCCTGGTCCATCCCCGGACGGAGAGGGACATCGAATTTTTTTCTCCCATGCCTTCCGAGTTCCGCAAAGTCTTCATCAATCTTTAATCCAATTACGTTTTGTTGCTTTAACGGAGATATTGACCCCGCCTGATTTGCTGGCGCAAATCAGGGCTGCGGGGCCCGCGATGGTTTGGCCTTTCTGGGCCAAACCACCCTGAATGAAGTCAAATGGCTTCGGCCAGCAAACTTATGTCGTCTACGGCTCCATAAGTTTGGGCCTCATTAATTCGTACAGCGACTTACGTTCGTCCCTGTGGGGCTTCATAAGTCGCGCGCTCATTAAAATTAAGATTTCGCCTTTACTTGATTCAGCTTTGCCGTATAATTAAATTACTGACATTTTAAAATGATAAACTCATGGGGCTGGAAGAATTTCGGCCCTTTGATATTGTCCTGTTTTTTAAAAATTTTCATTATCATCTCAACCCCCGAGGGGGAAAGAAAGAGGAGAAAAAAGTATGAACAACTCCGGCAAGGCCTTGACCATCTTTCTTTTTGTCATAGCCATCCTGCTCATCTCCCTGACCGCCATTTCGGTGTTTTTCTTTCTGCAGGAAGTGGAATTGCGGAAAGCCAAAGAGACCCAGCTGACGGCCCTGCAGGATGAGAAGGCCAAGCTGGAAGGGGAAATGAAAGAGGCCAAAAAACAGGTTTTTCTCCTTCAGGAAAAAGAAAAGGAATTCGAGACCAAGATCGATGATCTTCAGCAGGAGCTGGAGCTGGTGGAAGGGGTCAAGGAAGAGATCAAGAAGGAGAACAAGGCCCTGACCGACGCTCTGGAGGCAGAGAAGAAGATCGCGCAGGAGGCCAAGAACAAATTGAGCGCGGAAATTGAAAAAGCCAAAGAGGAGGTCGGAATTCTCAAGTCCCGGCTCGACGCGGCGCAGGCCCGGAATCAGGAGCTGGAGAAGAGCAGCGATCAGTTGAATGATCAGATCAACACCCTCAGGCAGGCGGCGCCGGATATTTTGCCTGCGGCTGTCCTGCCGGACGCGGGATCCCCTGCGGAATCCGCGGGTCCGGAGCCGGCCCGGCCCGAAGAAGGGACACTCAAACCTGCCCGGCTTCCGAAGGAGAACGTGGAGCTTGAGAAAATCATCGTGAACCCCTCCGAACAGAATGCCGGCAAGGTGATCAGCGTGGACGCGGAAACAGGGTTTATCATCTCCAGTCTCGGAGAACGCGACGGCATCGCGGCCGGCGCCGTCCTCTCGGTTTACCGCGATAACAGTTACCTGGGCGACGTCAAAGTGTCCCGCGTTCTGCCCGAGATGTCCGCAGCGGATTTCATCCCGCCTTTGACCGGTCAGCAGGTCAGCAAGAACGACCAGGTCGTCATCAAGCAATGATCCTGAAGGTCCAGCCTGTTTCTTCCCTCAAGGGCCGCGTGCGTTTGCCGGCCTCGAAGTCCTATTCCATCCGCGCGTTTTTGGCCGCGGCCTGCGGAGGAGTTTCGGTTCTCCGTTTCCCTTCGGATTGCGATGACGCCAAAGTCGCGCTCGGCGCCGCCCGGTCCCTGGGCGTAAAAATTTCCCGCCCGGGACCCGGGGCGTGGCGGCTTTCCGCCGGCGGGCGTCCGCATCTTGCCGGCATCAACGTCAAGGAATCCGGCACTGTTTTAAGGCTGGTCCTTCCATTGGCGGCCCTGAGAGGATCGAAGGTCCGCGTGACCGGTGAGGGCACGCTCAAGGGCCGGCCCAACCGCCATCTCCTGCAAGCCTTGCGCTCCATGGGCGTCCATGTCCGCGGCACGGGCCCCGGGGAAAGCGTCCCGATTCGGATTTCCGGGGGCGCGATCCGGGGAGGGCGCATCGCCCTGGATGCGTCTGTCAGTTCGCAATTCGTTTCATCTCTCTTGATGACCTGCCCTTTGCTGGAAGACGATTCAGTCCTCGCTCTCAAAGGCCGCCAGCTTGTGTCCTCGGATTATGTCGCGATGACGCTTCAGGTCCTGCGGCGGGCCGGGATCAGGATGACCCGCCGCGGAGAAAGACTTTTCTTTATCCCCGGCCGCCAGGTTTACCGCGGGCTCGGTCATTTCACGGTCCCGTCGGATTACGGGCTGGCCGCGTTTCTGCTGGCCGCCTGCGCCCTTGTCCCGTCGGCGGCCGTTTTGACCGGACATTTTGACGACGCGCTCGTGCAGGCCGACGGGCGGATCCTGGGGTTTCTCCGGCGCATGGGCGTCCGTTTCCGGAGAACGAAGAACGCCCTGTTGATCCGCGGCCCCTTTGCATTGAAGGGCGGCCGTTTTTCATTGAAAGACTGCCCGGATCTGGTCCCGGTCATGGCGGTGCTGGCGCTGTTCGCCCGCGGGACGACAAGGCTCTGCGACATCCGCCACGCACGGGTCAAGGAGTCCGACCGGATCAGCGATTTGCGCTCTGAGCTGCTCAAGACCGGGGCGGACGTGAGGGAGACGCAGACAGAGCTGATCATCAATCCTCGGCCGGGTTACCGGTCCGGGGTCCTGCTGGACCCTCATCAGGACCACCGGTTGGCCATGGCCTTCAGCGTGCTGGGACTTAAGATCGGGACAAAAATCCGCGATATCGACTGTGTCCGTAAATCCTATCCAGGATTTGTGAGGGACATCCGGGCCCTGGGCGCCAAAGTCTCGAGGGCAAAACAAGGAAAAATCCTGAATAAACGTTGACAGTGATTTTTCGTTCATGTAAGATGTTTCTTATTCAACGGCAAGCATTTACCGAGTTTCGCGCCAGCGCGCGGGCTTTCTTTTTTGAATTTCAGGCGGACACCACCTAACGCGGGTTTTTGAAACCCCAAACGAAGGGGAATCCATGATCCAGCAAATCGTCCGGTTTATCAAAAGCGCCGTGAACTACGTCCTCGGACTTTTCTCCAATGATATCGGGATCGACCTCGGGACGGCGACCACCCTGGTGTATGTCAAGGGTGAGGGCGTTGTCCTTTGCGAGCCGTCGGTTGTCGCGATCGAAAAAGAGACCAACCGTGTGGTCGCGGTGGGGGACGAGGCCAAAAAGATGCTCGGCCGCACACCCGGAAACATCGTGGCCATCCGTCCCATGAAGGACGGCGTCATTTCGGATTTTGAGATCACCGAGGCCATGCTCAAGTATTTCATCAGGAAGGTGCACCGCCGCCGCGTGCTGGTCCGGCCGGCGATGGTGATCGCGATCCCCTCGGGGATCACGGAAGTGGAAAAGCGCGCGGTCAAGGACTCCGCCGAGCGCGCCGGCGCCCGGTCCGTGGACCTGATCGAGGAGCCCAAGGCCGCGGCCGTCGGGGTGGGGCTGCCGGTCGAAGAGGCCGCGGGCAACATGATCATCGATATCGGCGGCGGGACCACCGAGTTCGCCGTCATCTCCCTGGGCGGACTGGTTTACTCCAAGTCTATCCGCATCGCCGGGGACGAGATGGACATGGCCATCATGGAATACCTGCGCAAGACCTATAATCTTTTGATCGGGGAACGGACCGCCGAGGAGATCAAGATCCGCATCGGGTCCGCCTATCCCCTGGAAGAAGAATTGACCATGGACGTCCGCGGACGCGATTTGATCGCCGGGCTTCCCAAGACCATCACCATCACTTCGGAAGAGGTCCGGGAAGCTCTTCATGATCCGGTCCAGGCCATCGTGGACGCCTCGAAGGCTACGCTGGAGAACACGCCGCCGGAATTGTCCGCGGACCTGATCGACCGCGGGATCGTTATGGCCGGCGGAGGGTCCCTCCTTCGGGGGATGGACAAACGTATCGCCGAAGAGACGGGACTTCCGGTGCACATCGCCGACGATCCCCTGACGGCCGTTGTGCTGGGGACGGGCCAAACCCTGAACATGCCGCCCCGGTTGAGAAGACGCCTCATCGTTCCGACCAAGTTGGATTTCTAATGACGGCTTGACTTGCGGAACGAAGTGAACGCAAGTCAATGCCGGAATTAGCCCCGCAGATTTGATTTGCGTCAGCAAATCATGCGGGGTTAATGAGTCCCTATGGAGCCTCAGGCGACATAAGTTTGTTGGGCGCCTGCCTGCCGGCAGGCAGGAATTAACCCCGCCGGTCTTGCGCAGCAAGAGGCGGGGTTTTAGTCTTCTCCCCCCGGCCCAATTCTAAAAACGAACAACCCCGTTCCTCTCAACGTGTGACAAGACGAAACAAAAAAATCGTTGTCAGTCTCCTGATCCTCACCGCCGCGCTCTACCTGATTTTTGTCCGTTCCAGTGTCTTCGCCCCCCTCAAATTCCAGGTTGTCAACGTCCTGTCTCTGCCGATCCGGATCGTCACGTTCCCGTTCAAGGAAATGAAAAAGCTCATCCTTTATCACAAGACGCACAACGATTACATGAGGCTTAGAAAAGAGTACCAGGTGCTCCACGCCCGCCTGATCGGGACGGAAGAAACGATGCGCGAGAACCAGCGCCTGGCGCGGCTTCTGGATTTCAAGCGAAAGGTGGTCTATTCCGCCACCGCCGCCAGCGTCATCGGCCGGGATCCGTCCAACTGGAGCGCGACGCTGATCATCGACAAGGGGAAGGACGACGGTGTGGACGTGGGGATGCCGGTCGTGAATGCCGCCGGCGTTGTCGGCAAGATCGCCGAAACCGGGGATCACCGGAGCAAGGTGATCCTGCTCACCGACCCGAGCTTCAGCGTCGTGGCCCTGTCCGAACATTCCCGCGAAGTGGGGCTGGTGTCCGGCACGCTCCAGGGGTTGTGCCGCATGCGTTATCTTTCCCCCGAGGCCGGCGTGACCGTGGGGGACCAGGTGGTCACGTCCAAGCTGAGCGCCTCGTTCCCCGAGGGACTGCTGGTCGGCGAGGTTGTTTCCGTGGACCTGAGCCCGGACAACACCATGCTGGACTGCCTGGTCAAACCGGCGGTCACGGCATCCCAGGTCGAAGAGGTCCTGGTGATATTGAAGCAGTGAGGGGGTCCGAATCGTTTAAATGGTTTGCCCCTCTGGGCAAACCGCCCTGAACGAAGTGAACGGGTTCATGCAAATGAGTTATGTCTCCTTGGAAGGCTCCATAACTCAGGCACTCATTGAGCTTGGAATTCATTGATGCGAAAAGTTTTTATTATTATTTTTGTGGTCAGCGCGTGCTTTGTCGTTGAGAGCGTTCTGTCCTCGGTGGGCGGGCGGTGGTTCAAGCCGAACCTGGAAATCATCGCGGTGGTTTTTTTCAATCTGTTCTGGGGGACGCGTTACGGCGTGATCTCCGCGTTCGCCGCCGGACTGATCCGGGACAGTTTTGCCGTCGGGCTTTTCGGGCTGAATGTTTTTTCCCTGCTGTCCTGCGCGTATCTGACGGCCCTGTTCAAGATATACCTCTTTCACATCGGTTCGATGGCGTCCCGCGTGTTCGTCGCCTGCGTGATGGCGTTGGCCAATCTCCTTATTCAGTATCTGGTGATGGTGGTGTTCCTGTCCGTTGATATCGGCGCGGCCATGACCCACGTCATCGTGCCCGAAGTCCTGGCCACGACCGTGATCGCCGCCTACGCCTTCAATAAAATCAAAAAATGCGTATTAAAGTTGTCCGTATAATTTTTTATGGCCTCCTGGGGATGATCGCCTGCGGGTTGTTTTACACCCAGGTGATCCGGGGCCAGTACTATTACAATCTCAGCGTCAATAACCGGATCCGGCTGGTCCCCGTGGAAGGGCGGCGCGGCCGGATCCTGGACCGCAACGGCGTTGTGCTCGCTGAGAACCGGATGGCCTTTACCGTTTCGATCGTCCCGCAGGACCTCAAATCCTCAGAGCGGCTTTTCAAATTTTTGAGCGACACGCTGAAGATCAAGAAGACCAAGCTCCTCGAGCGGTACCAGCAGCGCAAGATCACGCCGTTCGCCCCCGTGGCCGTGGCCGAGGGCGTGGACAAGACGGCCGCGATGGTGCTGGAAGAAAGCCGTTTTCAGTTCCCGGGGCTCATCATCGAGCCGGCGCTCCAGCGGCATTACCCGTTCCAGACGACCGGGGCGCATATCCTCGGGTACGTGGGCAAGATCGACCTGGAAAAGGCGGAGAAACTCAAGGAGTACGGCTACACCTACTTGAGCATCATCGGCAAGACCGGGGTCGAGGAGTATTACGATTCTTATCTCAAGGGCAACACCGGTGGGGTCCAGATCGAGGTCAACAGCCGGGGCCAACAGGTCCGGCTGTTGAGCGTCAAACAGCCGGCCAACGGCCAGGACCTTCAGCTGACGATCGACCAGCGCGTCCAGCAGATCGCGAGCGACGTCCTCGCGGACCGTGCGGGCGCGGTCGTGATCATGAACCTGGACAGCGGGGAGCTCCTCGGGATGGTCAGCTCCCCATCGTTCGATCCCAATGTTTTTGTGGAGAGCAGTGCGGGGCTGAGCCCCGGTTCGTATTTTACCAACCGCGCGGCGCCGCTGTTGAACAGGGCCATCGCCGGCCAGTATCCGCCGGGATCGGTCTTCAAGACCATCGTGACCATCGCCGGGCTGGCCTCGGAAAAAATTTCCCCGCAAACGACGTTCAACTGCAACGGCGTTTTTGTCCTGGGACGGGCGCGGTTCCACTGCCTGCACGTGCACGGCCCCCAGAATCTGATGCAGGCGATCACGCATTCCTGCAACGTGTATTTTTACAACGTCGGGGACAGGGTCGGGGCGGAGCTCCTCGACAAGTATTCCCGGATGTTCGGGCTGGGGGGGCTCACGGAGGTCGACCTGCCCGGGGAATCCAAGGGCAATGTGCCGAGCCCTCTCCAGCGGAAGACGAAGCAGAAGCGCGGCTGGTTCCGCGGCGACACGATCAATTATTCGATCGGGCAGGGCGACCTTTTGACCACGCCGCTCCAGATCGCGCGGATGATGGCCACCATCGCGCGCCACGGGCGGGAGGTCCAGCCGTATCTCATCAAGTCCATCGGCGATCAGGAGATCGTGAAATTTTCGACGGTGCGCAACGTCAACATTGATCCCAAGATCTACGCGATCCTGCAGGCGGGGTTCCGCGCGGTCGTGGGGGACAGCACCGGCACGGCGCGCACGCTGGAGATCGAGGGGCTGGACGCGGCGGGGAAGACGGGGACCGCCCAGACGACCAAGGGCAAGGACACTCACGCGTGGTTCGCCGGGTACACGACCCGGGGGAAGACCCGGCTGGCCTTTTGCGTTTTCCTGGAATACGGCGGCTCCAGCTATCATGCCGTCGTCGCCACGCGGGAGATCCTGCTCCGGATGCAGGCCGAGGATATTATATGAGAGAGAGGACCTGATGGACCGGAGCGTCAACCGGATGATATGGATTTTCACCCTGCTGATCGTCGGCATGGGGCTGGTCACCCTTTACAGCGCGGCCTATCAGAACGTGCGCGTCCCGCACAAGGTTTTTTACGACCAGGTTTCGTGCGCGGTCACCGGGTTTATCCTGATGTTCGTCCTGAGCCGGATCGATTACCGGCGGTTTTACGACCTGGCGTATATTTTTTACGGCGCGAACGTCGTCCTGCTGGTCATCGTCCTGGCCGGCGGCCGCAATGCCCTGGGAGCCACGCGCTGGCTGGAGATCGGGGGGATCAGTTTTCAGCCGTCGGAGCTGGCCAAGCTCGGACTCATCCTGGCACTGGGGCGTTACTTTAGCGACAACCGGCCGTCCATCGCTTTCAATTTTTTCAGCAATATTCCGGTGCTGTTCAAGGACCTGATGCTTCCGCTTGCGATCACGGGGGTCCCCATGCTGCTGATTTTCAAACAGCCGGACCTGGGGTCGGCGTTGTTGTTTTTCGGGATTTTTCTGATTATGCTTTTTGTCAGCGGCATCCGCTACCGGTATTTTCTCGGCTTTTGCCTGCTGTGCCTTTCGGTGGCGCCGTTCGGCTGGCACGTGCTGAAGGCCTACCAGAAAGACCGGCTGCTGGTTTTTCTGAATCCGAACATCGATCCGTTGGGAGCCGGATATACGATCATCCAGTCGCGGATCGCCATCGGCTCCGGCCAGGTCTTCGGCAAGGGATGGCTGGCCGGGACCCAGAATCAGCTCAACTTTCTTCCCGAGCGGCACACGGACTTTATCTTCTCGGTGGTCGGCGAGGAGTGGGGGCTGCTCGGGGCGCTGTTCCTGCTGGCCTGTTACTGGGGACTGATCCACTGCGGTCTCAAGATCAGCGGGCAGGTCAAAGACCAGTTCGGGACCCAGGTGGCCATCGGGATTGTCGGCGTGCTGACCCTCCAGGTGGTCATCAACATGGGGATGGTCCTGGGGCTTCTGCCGGTCGTCGGCCTGACCCTGCCGCTGTTGAGCTACGGGCGGACGTCGTTTATGTTTTTCATGATCACGCTGGGCTTCCTGCTGAACCTGAGCAAAAAGAGGACGGTGTTCTAATGACGGCTTGACTTGCGGAACGTAGTGAACGCAAGCCAATGCCGGAATTAGTCCTGCGGAGAGTGAGCGAGCTCGCAAGCGAACGTTTTCGAAGCAGGATTAATGAGCACATGGCTTACGGAGCCGTAGGCAAACGTAAGTTTGCTGGACGCCTGCCTGCCGGCAGGAATTAACCCCTGCGGTTTCGCTTTGCGAAGCAAAGCGGAGGGGCTAATCAGGATTTATAGAAGTCTCGCGGAGAGGGACGCAAGTCCCCTGTGCCCCTGGGACAAGCTGAATTTTAAGATGGAGTTGTCCGGCTTCTGCGGATATAATACAATGAATCTATGAAACAATTTAAGCGCACATCCCATAAACACCTGGGCGAACTGCTTGTGGAGCGGGGAGTCATCGACCGCCAGCAGGTCGCCATGGCCATCGCTTACCAAAGCGAAAAGGGCGGACTGCTGGGCGAAATCCTCGTTGAACTCAAATTCGCGACCGAGGAAGACATCGCCCAGGCCCTGACGTGCCAGTATGGTTTCCCGTACCTTCCCTTGTCCAATTACGAGATCGAGACCGAGGTCATCAATTCGGTCCCGGAGAACCTCGGCCGGCAGTATTGCCTGATCCCCATCGACAAAATCGGCAAAAGCCTGACCCTGGCGATGTCCAACCCTTTGAATTTCACGGCCATTGAGGATGTGGAGCTGATCACCGGCTGCACCGTCCAGGCGTTCGTGAGCACGACCAGCGACATCCGGGAAGCGATCGACAAGTATTACAAACCCAAACCGGCTTCGCCCGGGCTTTGAAGCCCGCCGTCCGGATGCGGACCCGCATCCTTAGGATGATCCCGCTATGTCTTCACTGAAAGAGCGATTGCAAGAGATCCTGATCCGGGACAACATCATCAAGCAGGAAGACCTGGACAGGGCCCTGGAAGAGCAGAAAAAGCACGGCGGGGAACTGAGCAAGATCCTTGTTAAGCTCAAGCTTATTTCCGAGGAAGGCCTGACGCACGTCCTCAGCAAGGGCCTTGGCCTGCCGCCCATCGACATCTCCCGCCTGAAGATCGACCCCGAGGTCGTCAAGCTCATCCCCCAGGACATGGCGGTCAACTACCAGATTTTTCCCATCTCGAAAATGGGGGACCGCCTGACCCTGGCCATGGCGGACCCGCTCAATATTTTCGCCATCGACAACGTCGAGGTCCTGACGGGACTGAAGATCACGCCGATCATCAGCCGGTCCTCGCAGATCCAGCAGGCCATCGAGAAATATTATTCCCGAGACACCCACGAGGCGTTCGAGAAGATCATCAAGGACATCAAGGACTCCGAAGACCTGGAGCTCATCAAGGATTCCGTCTCGGAGCTGGACCAGCACATCGGCGGGGAGCTGACCGACGAAGAGCCGATGATCAAGCTGACGGACACGATCATCCGCCAGGCGGTGGTCTCCAAGGCGAGCGACGTGTTCGTTGAGCCGATGGAAAAGACCCTGCGCATCCGTTATCGCATCGACGGCATCATCCGCGAGATCGACCAGATGCCCAAGGCCCTGCACCTGCCCATCGTCTCGCGCATCAAGGTCATTTCCAACCTGGACATCTCCGAGCACCGCCTGCCCCAGGACGGCCGGTTCAAGATGATCGTGCAGGGCGAGCGGGAGGTGGACTTCCGCGTCAACGTCCTGCCGACGTCTTACGGCGAGAAGGTGGTCCTGAGAGTCCTCGACAAGTCCGCCGGCATGCTGGACCTGGAAAAGCTCGGCTTCGAGCCGGACCAGCTCGTGCGGTTGAAGGAGTGCGGGGAGCGCCCCCACGGCATGATCCTGGCCTGCGGGCCGACGGGCAGCGGGAAGACCACGACGCTGTATTCGATCCTGAAATATGTGGATTCGCCGGCGCTCAACATCGTCACCGTGGAGGACCCGGTCGAATATCAGATCAAGGGGCTGAACCAGGTCAACGTCAAACCGTCGGTGGGACTGACCTTCGCCGCCAGCCTGCGCTCGATCCTGCGCCAGGACCCCGACATCATCATGATCGGCGAGATCCGCGACTTCGAGACCCTGGACATCGCCGTGAAGTCGGCCTTGACGGGCCATTTGGTCTTGAGCTCTCTGCACACCACGACCTCGGCCGGATCGGTAATCCGCATGATCAACATGGGCATCGAGCCCTACCTGATCTGCTCGGCGGTCCTGGGCATCGTCGGCCAGCGGCTTGTGCGCCGGATATGCACGTCCTGCCGCGAATCCTACGCGGTCCCTCCGGAGCTGGCCCAGAGGGTGGGGTTGTCCCGCATCACGGCCGACAAATCGCCCAAGCTTTACCGCGGCAAGGGGTGCAAGTCCTGCCTGAACACCGGCTATACCGGCCGGGTCGTGATCTCGGAGGTGCTCATCCTGTCTCCGCAGGTCAAGGAAAGGATCCTCCAGGGAGCCGACGAGATCAAGATCAAGAGCACCGGTCGCAAGGATGGCATGAAGACCATGCGCGAGGACGGCCTGATCAAGGCCCTGGCCGGGGCCACGTCCCTGGAAGAGGTCCTGCGCGTCACCGCTCCCGACGAGGAAATGGAGGGCGGCAGCCATGGTTGAGACGCTCAAGAACAAGATCATCAACACCCTGGTGACCGCCCTCAAGATCAAAAAGGCGGACATCGACGACGCCATCGACCTTCAGAAGCGCAAGAAGATCAGCCTCGAAAAGGCCCTGATCGAAAAAGGACTGATCAACGAGAAGGAGTTCCTGGTGATGCTCGTGAAGGAGCTCCACATCCCGTTCATCAACCTCAATAAATACAAGATCGACCCCGCCCTGAAAACCGTCATCCCGGAGCGGATCGCGCGCCAGTACCGGATCGTCCCGATCTCCAAGCTGGAGGACACGATCACCGTCGCGATCGCCGATCCCCTGAATGTCATCGCCATCGACGATCTGAAGAGCCTCTCGGGCCATGAGGTCGACGTGGTCATGAGCACGGACTCCGACATCCTCAAGGCCATCGACAATTATTACGGCACCGGCATGGTGACCACGGTCAAGGACGTCAGCAAAGATATTTCTCTCGACCAGTTCGAGATCATCTCCCAGGAGGAGAAGAGCGAGGCCAGCGAGGTGACCGCGGACGAGGGCGAGCAGGCCCCCGTCATCCGGATGGTGAATCTCATCATCCGCGAGGCGCTCAAGCAGAGGGCCTCGGACATCCACATCGAGCCCATGGCGGACCACGTGCGGGTGCGTTACCGCATCGACGGGATCCTGAGGGACATCCTCAAGATCCCGAAAGAGAACCAGAACGCCGTGGGCGTCCGCATCAAGATCATGTCCCGGCTGGACATCACGGCCCTGCGCGTCCCCCAGGACGGCCGCTTCAAGATGAAACTCTCGAACCAGGAAGTGGATTTTCGCGTGTCTCTTTTGCCGACGACGTTCGGCCAGAAAACGGTCCTGAGGGTCCTGGACAAGAAAAGCCTGAAGATCGGTCTCGACGGACTGGGCTTTTCTCCCGGCTCGATCGCCCTGCTCAAGGAGGCGATCCGCGCCCCGTTCGGCATGGTCCTGGTGACCGGTCCGACGGGAAGCGGGAAATCCACCACGCTCTATTCCATCATCAACGAGCTCAATACGGTCGACAAGAACATCATCACCGTCGAGGACCCAGTGGAGTACCTTATCGAGGGCCTGACGCAGATCCAGGTGAGGCCCGAGATCGGGCTGACGTTCGCGTCTGGATTAAGGTCCATCCTGCGCCAGAGCCCGGACATCGTCATGGTCGGCGAGATCCGCGACGCCGAGACCGCCGACATCGCCATCAAGGCGTCCCTGACGGGCCAGCTGGTGTTCTCGACCCTGCACACCAACGACGCGGCCGGCGCCCTGACGCGTCTGGTCGACATGGGCATCGAGCCGTTCCTGGTCGCCTCCAGCCTTGTGTTGGCCTGTGCCCAGCGGCTGTGCCGGCGGATCTGTTCCCATTGCAAACAGCCGGTGGACATCCCGGCGAACGTGTTGAAAAAATTCCATTACCCGATACCGCAAGGGACCGTTTTTTACGAGGGCAAGGGCTGTGATTTTTGCCGGCAGACGGGTTATTTCGGCCGCGTCGGCGTGACGGAAGTGCTGGAGATCGATGACACGGTACGCGAGATGCTGATCCGGGGCAAGTCCTCGGATGAGATCAAGAAATACGCCCGGGAGAAAAAGGGCATGGTCCTTTTGTTCGACGACATCATGCAGAAATTCGTGGCCGGCCAGACGACCCTGGAAGAAGTTTTGCGTGTGACGACGCAGGATTAATGAGCGCGCAACTTGCGGAACGCAGTGAACGCAAGTTGCTGCGCGGACCCATTCGACTTCGCTCAGGGTGGTTTGGCCCAGCGGGGCCAAACCATTAACCCCAGCCGCCTTGCGAAGCAGCTGGGGCTAATGAGTTTACCGAACCGCAGCCTTGATTTGCATCAGCAAATCATGCGGGGTGATGATCCTTGCGAAGCAAGGCGCCGGGGTTCATTCGGCCAACACATTTGCGTCGCTTCCGCAAATGTGGGCCTCATGAAATCTGAAGAAAATGATTGTTATGCCCCTCCGGTTTGGCTAACATTGAGGGTAGGATGGACGGCTTTCGTCCATTATTCATCTTAGGGGAAATATGTCCGAACGGGAATTGTTGGGAGAAATTCTGCTGAAGCGTGGCGTGATCAAGCCCGAACAGCTTTCAACAGCTTTGGAAGTCCAGCAACGTGACAAGGGATTGATCGGCGAGATCCTGGTCCGGTTGGGGGCTGTCAAGGAGATCGACGTGGTGGTGGCCCTGGTCCTGCAGTGCAACCTTTCGTATATCGCGATCAACAAATACGAACTGGACCGCGATGTGGTGGGTCTCATCCCGGAAGAAACCGCGAAGCGCTGCCACCTGATCGCCTGGGAAAAAACCGGGGATCTGGTCAGCGTGGTCATGGCGGACCCGCTCAATGAACCGATCGTGGACGAGGTCAAACGGCTGACGCGCTGCCGCATCGCGCCTTTCATTGCCACCCAGAAAGAGATCGATCTGGCCATTGCCCGGTGGTACGCACCGGCCTGAGCCGGGGCGGTCCTCCGGGGACAGATGACCCGTTGATCACAATTATCAAGGAGAAAACCCGATGGCCACTTTCAAATATGTCGCCAAGGATGCAAGTGCCCGGAACGTCAACGGCAAGATTGCCGCCGAAGACCAGCAGACAGCGATCGACCAGCTGCGCAAGAAAAATCTGACGGTCATTTCGGTGGCCCCGGTCAAAGAAGCGGCTTTGTCAAAAATGTCGTTCGCCCGCAAGAAGGTCAAGGCCGACGATCTGGTCATGTTTGCCCGCCAGCTGGCGACCATGGTGGAGGCCGGGATCCCGATCCTCCAGGCCCTGGACGCCCTTCAGGAGCAGACCTCCCACACCTATTTCAAGGGCGTGATCTCCGCCATCCGCGACGACATCCAGTTGGGCAGCAGCCTTTCCGCAGGGTTCGCGAAACACACCAGCGTGTTTGACCAGCTGTTTATTAACATGGTCAAGGTCGGGGAGACCGGCGGCGTCCTGAGCGAGATCCTGGACAGGATCGCGGCCTACATGGAAAAGTCCATCAAACTGCAGCGCAAGGTCAAGTCCGCCATGATCTATCCGGCGGTCGTCGTGACCATGGCGATCGGCATCACCATGCTGCTCCTCTGGAAGGTCGTCCCCACATTCGCAGCCATCTATTCGTCCTTCGACCAGGAACTGCCTTTTATGACCAAGATCCTGATCGACGTGAGCAACCTGGTCAATAATTTCATAGGGTACATGATCGGCGGCTTTTTTCTGGCCGGGTTTCTCCTCGGCCGTTATTACCGGACCGAGCAGGGCCGGCTGGTCATGGACCGGGCCTCGCTCAAAATGCCCATTTTCGGGGACCTGATCCGCAAGGTGGCCATCAGCCGTTTCAGCCGCACCCTGGCCACCCTGATCCAGAGCGGCGTTCCCATCCTCGAGGCCCTGGACATCGTCGGGAGATCCTGCGGGAACAAGGTCATCGAGATCGTCGTGGACAACGTGAAAAACAGCGTGCGGGAAGGCGAAAGCATCGCCGGGCCCCTGACCAAGAGCGGGGTGTTCCCTCCGATGGTGACGCGCATGATCTCGATCGGGGAAAAATCCGGCAAGCTGGAAAAAATGCTCAACAAGATCGCGGAATTTTACGATGACCAGGTCGACGCGATCGTGTCCGGCCTGACCAGCATCATCGAGCCGGTCATCATCGGGTTTCTGGGGATCGTGGTCGGCTTCATCGTCATCGCGCTGTTCCTGCCGATCATCAACATTACGCAGATCATCTGACGCGGGAAGATATGTCCAAAATGTCCTTTTCGATATGGGGTGCGGCCGCGGGGTTCCTTTTCCTGGGGCTCGTCCCGGGGGCCGGCGCGGTTTCTCCGGGCGGCGGTTCGATGACGAGCGACGACATGCTGCATTACACCCTCCAGGACGTCCAGGCCCGCCTGCAGGAATTTGCCGAAGAGAACGCCAAAATGTCCGCCCGCAACAGTTCCCTGCGCAAGCGGATCATGACCGTGGGACAGCAGATCCGCGATCTGGAAAACCGCAACCTCGGGATCCTGGAGGAGAAGGGCGGCCTGAAGGATTCCCTTGACCTCGGGGCGCAGGAAGACAATGTGGCGGTGAAGACCGTCCGGAACCTGGAGGAAAAGATCCGCTTTTTGGAAAACGAGGGATCAGAACTTGCGGCGCGGATCGCTAAAAGCGAAGCATTGACACAGAAGCTCGGCCGCGCCATTGAAGAATACCGGGAATCCATTGATCAGCTGGCCGCGGAGCGCGAGGGCATGGTCTCGGCTTCGCGGGACCGGCTGAAAGAAGAGCGTTACAAGCTCGTCCAGCTTCTTAAAGACCGCCGGCAGCGCCAGGCCTTGAGTGAAAAAAACCGGCTGGGCGTGGCCCGTCAGGTCGAGCCATCGCAAAAAACAAAAGAGGATCTCCTGTCCCAGCGGAACACCCTCAAGAGGCAGGCCAATCAGCTTGTGCGGGACGTCAAGGCGCTCAAGCAGGAAAATGAACGCCTTGCCGCCGAGGGAGCGCAGATGACCCGGGAGCAAAAGCAGTCGATCGCGATCCAAAAAGCGGCCATTGAACAGCTCCGGGCCGACCGGGACGATTTGAGCGGGGCGATCCAGGACGCCCTTGTCGCCCGCAGGGCCATCGTGAGCCAATTCGGTCCCCAGGAACAGGAAGCCCGCAAGATGCTTTTGGCGGGAGGCCAGCAGGGAAAGGCGTTGTCGGAACAGGAACGCATTTTAAGCGAGACCCTGAAAACACTGGAAGGCCTCCGGCAGAGTTCATCGGTCCGGGACGATGCCGACGAGAAAGTTCGGTCTTTGCAGGAGAAGATCGCCGCGTTGCAGGAAGAACACGAGCAATTGAGAACGAAGACTTCCGAAGGCTTGGCCGGGCACGGCAAATCCGACGCCCAGGAAAGGGCGCTCAAGGCCGAGATCGAACAACTGCGCAGCCAGGCCAAAGCCCGGCAGAGCAAGGCCGTTGCCGGTCAGCAAGCGCGCCTTCAAGCGGAGAAGACCGGCGTTTTCCAGTCCATCCGGGATTATCAAGCCCGCCTCAGAACGCTGGGCGGCCAGCGGGTCTCTGTGCAGTCGGAGCTGGCCTTGGCCCAGAAAAAGAGCGGGGAGATGGGTCAGCAGATGGACGGGCTAAAATTTTCTCTTGCGGCCGGAGAAGAAGATCTTGCCGCATTGACGGCGGCCCGGGAACAAATGGCCCGGGAGTCTGAAGATATCGCGGGGAAGAGTCCTGCCGAGCAAGACCGCGTCCGGGACGAGCTCGATACGCTCAAACTGCGCCAGGCCGTGCTGGAAAGTTCCGTGTCAGCCATCAAGACTAAATTTCAGGAAGATGAGAAGATGACGCAGGAATTTCTCGGCCAAGACAAGCAGGAGATGGAAGAATATCTTTCCGTCCTCCAATTTGAGAACAAGGACCTGCAGGCTCGTTTTTTGAAGCTTCAAAAGAGTTATGATGCCCTCAGGGCGACAAAAACACCTGCTTCTTCGGCCCCGCCTCGTTCTCCGCGCCCTTGATGGTCCCGGGGCCGTAGGCCAACCTGCCTTGACTTTTGCTGTTTTTATAGACTATACTTCTTATAGTCATATTTGGTGTCAAAGGTAAACCATTCGAAAGGATGGGGCCCCTGGGACGCATCCGCGGTCCAGGGCGGTTTTGTCGCCATAGCGGCGGAACCGACAAAGCTACAGGGCCCTCTCTCCAGTGAAGGGCAGCCAGTTACCATCAGATAACAGGGATCATGGAGAGACCTATTTTTCGAATGAAGAATAGGTCTTTTTTTAATGAGCGTGCGATTTATGGAGCAAAGCGAACATAAATCGCTACGCGAATTAACCCCGGCGGCCTGCCCCGCCGTGCGATTGGGGCAGCCGGGGTCACAACCTTTCAAAAGCCGATAAATATGTTTGACAAAGAAAGGAGGTATGGTAGGATACCCGTATAAGGGTAAACAACCCGGTGGAAGCAAATGGGTTACGTGAATTTTGCCGAAGACAACGCGAAGTAAACTGTTATTCTTCCTTCCTTACATCCGCGTCTTCTGGCCGATGGCGTAACAACCGCTTCCGCCAAACACAAGGAGGCACCCATGTTACGCAGAAACAGAAAAGGTTTTACCCTGGTGGAAATCATGATCGTCGTCGCGATCATCGCTCTTCTCGCGGCGATCGCCATCCCGAACCTGCTTCGGGCGAAGATTTCCGCCAACGACGCATTGGCCAAAGCCACGCTCCGTTCGTTGTCGACGGCGTCTGAGACCTATGCGACGGCCAATACCGGTAACTACCCCGGCGAGGTTACTTCGCTGACCGGGGCGACCCCGCCTTACATCAACAAGGCGTATTGCGGGACGACGGTTTCCGGGTTTGAGTACACCTGTACCTTTGGTGCGGGTTCTTACACGTTTATCGGGACGCCCATCACGATCGGGACTTCCGGTACAACGACCTTCACGATCTCAACGGGTGGTGTTTTGACGCCACCGAATTAATGAGGTCGCTGGAGCAGCCATGAAACACAAGGGGGCTAATTTTAGCCCCCTTTTTTTATGATGGAACACGTTTATTCCGGGCGACGGCGGGGAACCGAAGAGTGACCTGGCTATGAAAAAAATTGCCACCATAGGGGTTTTGATCATCGGCGTACTGCTGGCCGTCAACTGGCTGATGTTCCTCTGGAGCGGCCCTTCCGTGCAGCAGCCGGTGTATGTTTACCGCCCGCCTGCGGAAACGGCGCGCCGTCCCGGCCTTGTCCAAGGGCCGGTGGTCCGTAAAAACACGGTGATCCCCGGGATGGAATACGAAGAGAGCGTTTTTTACGCCGGGGACAAGGAGATCGCCCGCCAAAAAATGATCGGCCGGCACATCCTGGAGACCACAGGGCAGATCCCGGACGGGAAGGTCAAATTTATCGACGGATACCGGCAGGTGACAGGGGAGGAATTTTTTCGCAAAGGCAAAAGGCACGGGACCAGCGTGACCTATTATCCCGATGGAAAGATCCGGGCCCAGGCGGAATACGTTCACGGGAAGCTGCTGACGAACACCGAGTATTACCAAGACGGCACGGTGCGTATGGAAGAAGATTACACGGATGCCAGGGAATTCCCGGGGACGTGGACCCGCGAGACGGGCCTGGGAAAGGTGTATTTTTCGAGCGGGACCCTGAAATACGAATGGAGTTTCACGAACACCAATCCGGTTGGGTATAAAAAGTCCTATAATCAGGAGGGGCAGATGACACTGGAGGCGTATTTTGACAAAGACGGAAACGTCTTGTCCTCCGTCAACTGACCCGGGGTGAATTCATGAGACATTTGCATCGCAAGCGGAAGGGCGGCGGGTTCACGCTGGTCGAACTGATGGTGACCGTCGGGATTGTGGTCACGGTCATCGTGATCCTTTTGCAGCTGTTTGTCTATAACTCGCTGCTCGCCGGGTTGGCCGGAAATATGAGCTACGCCATGAGCGAGGCACAGGCGAAGATGGAGGAAATCCGCAATTCCGATTACAGCCAGATCACGACGAGTTACGCCTCCGGCGGAACGCCGGGGAACACCTTTGACCTGTCTCTGGCCACCGGCAAGGGGATCATTTATATCGACTCCAGCACTGCGGACCTTTTACAGGTGGATGTGGTGGTCTGCTGGAGAGGGAAAGACGGCCGGGTGATCGGCGAAGATAAGAATTTGAACGGAACGCTGGATACAGGGGAAGACGCGGACGGGGACGGCAAGATCGGATCCTCGGCGACGCTGTCCACCATGATCGCGCGGATGCCGTGAGGACGCCATGAGAGACATGATGTTTCATCGCAAGAGACATATCAGCCGGCGGGGGTTCACCCTGACGGAAGTCATGATCGCGGTTTTTATTTTCACGATCCTGGCCGCCGCCTGTTACGGGCTCATGGCCGCGGGGTCGTCGTCCTGGCAGGTGAACAGGGTCAAATCGGAGTTATACCAGGAAATGCGCAAGGCCCAGGACTGGATGATCGCGGATCTGCGCCAGGCTGGCTCGACGTCGGTCACGGATGTCACGGCCAACGGCACGTGGTTTACCGCGTGCACGTTCCGGACGTCGGCGGGCGTGTCCGGCGGGACCATTGCCTGGTCGGGGAATACGATCCAGTTTTCAAAGGGCGGCACGAACTCCTCGCAGTTGTTGAGGACCACGGGCGGCGTGACGCGCGTGCTGGCCAACAATGTCCAGACATTGCAGTTCCGCCGCCTGTCGGCGACACCGAGGATGATGGAGGTGTCCCTCCAGACCCAAAAAAACGTGCCTGGGGCTCCGGCGGTGACGGCCAATTTGAATTTCAAGGTGCAGTTGCGCAATTAGGGGGGCGGGAAGAGGTGGTGATTATGCTGAGAAATCGGAAAGGCAGTACGCTGATCCTGGCCTACATGGTGATCTCCGTCTTGATCCTGCTGGGGGCGGCATTTGTGGTCCTGAGTTTCAACGAGGGGCTTTTTGCGGAGAGACAGCGGCGCTCCATGGTCGCCTTTTATATCGCAGAAGCCGGGATTGAGAGAGCGTTGTATGGTCTGCGGCGGGATTTTACGACCGACAGCACCGGCCCCAGCTGGAGCGACGGCACGATCGACACCTTCACCATCGGTCCGGACACGAGCAATTATTACACGATGCCGTTTGCCTCAACGTCCCTGAACGGCGGCTCTTACGCGGTGCAGTTAAAAAACATCACCGGCAAGACCAACGAAATCTGGATCCAGTCCGTCGGGACTTATGGAGATGCCAAGCAGACCCTGCTGGTTTACGCCAAGGTCAAGAATTTGTCGGTTTGGAACAACGCTATTTTCGCCGGCACCGGCGCTTCAGGCCAGATGATCAACGGCAACGTCCATATCCGCGGCTCCGTGCACATCCTGGGAGACGGGCTTCAGCCCACGGATTATGTGGTGGACCTCGGCGGTACGGCTGAGTTGATCGGCAACAACTACAACATCCTGGATTCGGGCCTGAAAGCGAAAGTCCCTGCCCTGCCGACCACAGTGTTCGGCGGTGAGACGGTGGAAACGCTCAACGCCGAACTGCGCGTCAAGCATGGGATCGTGGGCCTGAGCGGGGCGTCTTCGGCCGGAGAGCCGAACGTCACCGGCAACAACACCAAGGAGACCATTGACGGTTCTTATGTGACCAACGGATTCGGCGGGAACCAGGGGAGCAGCAGTGTCTATTCGGACAACGGGTGGTCGAACGGGTATGACCTGGGCGACACCATCGAATTCCCCAGCCTTTCCGATCCATATCCGGGATATGCGACCTACCAGGAGTATCTCAAGGCCAATGCGCTTGTCATCGATGATGCCGGCCAGCTGGCGGCCCTGGCCAACATCACGCCGACTTCCAATTTCAGCTACTCCGGGCCCAACGGCAGCATCAGCGTGAACGGCAGCGGCGCAATGACCATCTCCGGGATCGTTTATGTCGAGGGCGGCGGAGTGAAGTTTTCCGGCGCCGGCATCAATTACAGCGGACAGGGGTCTATCCTGTCAACGGGCAATGTTAATATCGAGAGCGATCTCCTGACGACCGGGAACGCGTCGTTTCCCACCAGTGTCCTCGGGGTCATGACGCCCGGGACGATCACGTTTGACACCGCGCAGATTAATGTCATGGGGATGTTCTTTGGGGAGACGTCCATCGTTGCCAAGAAACAGACCGACGTTGTGGGGACGTTTGTCTCGAATTATTTCGACATGGGAACCAACGTCCCGGCGATTTTTCAGGTCCCGGACGCGGCCAACAACCTCCCCCCGGGGCTGATCGGCGCGACCGGTGGCTGGTCCATGGACGTGGTGTCCTGGCAGAAGATTTAATGAGCCCCAAACTTACGGAGCCGCAGGCGAGGTAAGTTTGTTGGGCGAACCCATTCGACTTCGCTCAGGGTGGTTTGGCCCAGAAGGGCCAAACCATTAACCCTGCGGAGGGTGAGCGAGCCAGCGAGCGAACGATGCCGAAGCAGGGGGAATGTGACAAGCCCCAAACTTACGGAGCCGCAGGCAGGAATTAACCCCGCAGCTGCGATTTGCGTTAGCAAAGCATGCGGGGTCAAGGGCTATGAGGGGGCCGTGGGCTCCGGTGTATTGAGATTTGTAATCGGGAAGAGGATAGCTTATACTTTTAGTAGAGATGACAAGGGTAAACCATTCGTAAGGATGGGGCACAAAGCTATAGGGCCCGACTTCAGATTTTTTTGAAAGGGCAGCCAGTTGCCATCGCGATATCAGCGCGAACTTATAGTCTATTGACCTATTCTTCGGATGAAGAATAGGTCTTTTTAATGAGCCCCAAACTTATGGAGTCCCGCCATGGCGGGACGAACATAAGTTTGCTGGGCGCCTGCCTGCCGGCAGGAATTAACCCCGCAGCCTTGATTTGCGTCAGCAAATCATGAGGGGTGTTGAGTTCCCTGAGGAGCCGGGAAAGCATGAAGGCGCAGCAGGATCGCTTTGGTAAGCAAGAAATTTGTCAAAAGGCTTGCGATAACATCACGGAAGCAAGAAGATAATGGGTATCTCTATGAAACAGAAATCTCTCCCATGTTTGATCCGGCCCAGGTCCCGTCAGGGTTATACCCTGGTCGAGATCCTTGTGGCCGCCTTTATCCTGGTCATCGCCGTCACCGCCATTCTGGTCAGCTATATCCGGTGCCTTGAGCTCAATGAGGTCTCGCGTAACTCTTCCGTCGGCATCCGTGCGGCCAGAAGCAAGATGGAGGAGATCAAGTCGACGGCGTTCAGCCAGATTAAGGCCGGTTATCACGGCGCGAGCTTCAATGTGGCCGGGCTCAATGGCAAGGGCGTCAGTTATGTGATCGACACTGATCCGACGATCCTGGAGATATGGGTGTCTGTCAGCTGGCAACAGAAGAGTGGCCGGGTTTACGGGGAAGACAACAATTTGAACGGGCAGATCAATGCCGGGGAAGACGCCAATGCCAACGGGCGGCTGGATTCCCCGGTCCAAATCGTCGACTATCTTTACAACCGGTAGGTGCGATATGCGATTGTGGAAAAAATCCGGGTTCACCCTTGTCGAGATGCTGATGTCCGCGGCTATCCTGTCCTTGGTCATGGCGGGGGGGTACATGATTTTTGCCGCCGGCGAAAACACGTGGTTCACGACCGAGGTGAGTATCCGGCTCCAGGAGAATCTCCGGAAATCCCTGGACCGGATGTTCCGGGAATTGCACATGACCCAGACGGGCCAG
Source organism: Candidatus Omnitrophota bacterium (assembly GCA_030688425.1). Taxonomy (NCBI): domain Bacteria; kingdom Pseudomonadati; phylum Candidatus Omnitrophota; species Candidatus Omnitrophota bacterium. The sequence continues at coordinate 67,782 of JAUYIB010000018.1, forward strand.
TTCCAGATCCTGGACGCCGCCGGGTCCAACAATTCGGATGCGGTCAGGTTTTCCATCCCTGTGGTCTGCCATGCCGGAGACCTTTTGATCGACGCCGGCGGGAATGTGGCCCACTGGGGGGCGCCGCTGACCTGGGGCTGTGCCGGTTCCGCGTGCATGGACGCGGACGACGACTGCGGGACTGTGGACTACAAGTCGCTGGAATACCGGTTAAACAGCGATAACCAGTTGGTCCGGCGCGTGCTCAACGCCGCCGACAGCGTCATCCGGGAGGATATCTTTGCCGAAAGGATTTCGGACTTGCAGATCACGGTGAACGGCCGGCTGATGGTCCTGCAATTGACGACGACACACACGGCGGACAATGGGCGGGTCTTGACGGCCCAGGCGGGGACGAACATCTATTTGCGGAATTGAAGGGCGGTGGGGAGTCATGAAAAGACGGCTGATGATAGGGATGCGGAAGGACGAGCGGGGGGTGGCCCTGGTTTTGACCATTTTTATTTCCGTGGTGCTTTTGATTTTCGGCAGTGTATTCGTCCTGAGGGCCGTTAACGAGAAGCTGACCTCCGAGCGGGAGCGGTACGGCGTCCAGGCCTTTTACCTGGCCGAGGCCGCCAGTGAAATGGCCATTCATAAGATTGATGAATTGATCAACACCGACATGCTGAGCACGGTCAACATCACCAACCCCCAGACGGTCGGCAACAAGGCCAACCAGTTTGTCGGCAACGGCGACGGGGTGGGCTTTCTCATTCAGTTCGTGAAAAAGGGTTCGACTCCGCAACTGTCCCTGGTGGGCACCGACGGCAAGTATGTCCAGGGTGCGACAAATCTGGGTAACGGGAGCTATCAGTATGACGTCTACATTTCGGAAAAATCCAACCCTGTCATGGTCGCGACCGATATTTGGGAATTCCCGTTTTATTACCGGGCCCAGGCCAGTGCCACGGTCAAGAGCATCCAGAAAAAAATCATCCTGACCGGCGACTTCACGGTGCGCGTGCAGCGGGACAACTTCGCGCGGTACGCCTTGTTCACGGACCATCATTCGCTGCCGAACGGGACAACGGTCTGGTTCACCGATAAGACCGATTTTGCCGGGCCGATCCATACCAACGAGCGGTTCAGCTTTGCCCTGAACCCGAGCGGGACGTTCGACGGCGTGAGCACGCAGCACCATAATCAGGCCCGGTTCTACAACAACGGGAGTCCGATCCTGCTGGACGCCGCGGCGAACGGCACCACGGACGTGCCTGTTTTCAACGCGAGCTATACGCGCGGGGTGAATGAGATCGTGCTCGCCTCGTCGGTGCAAAAGGCGGATCTGGCCAACCAGGCCAAGGGGGGGCAAAACATCAGCACGGACGGTATCCACGTCCCCAACAACGGATCGAACCTGACAGGCGGGATCTATGTCCAGGGCGACTCCACGGTCCAGATGGGGGTGGACGCCGGCGATAACGCCATTTACACCATCACCCAGGGCGCGACAACCCAAAAAATCACCGTGGACATCCCCACCAATCAGACCACTGTGGAAACCGTAGGGGGCGGCACGCAGACCTACGCGGGGCTTCCCAACGGCGTCGATGAGCTGGGCACCATCATCTATGTCAACGGGTACGTGAACAGTTTGAAAGGGACCGTCCAGAAAGATACGGAGGTGACCGTCTCCGCCGAGAACGATGTGGTCATCACGGACAACATCCTGTATTCCGATTACACCCCCGCCTCCGGCACGCCGGGAGCGCCAGGATATATCCCGCCCAGCGCCGAGGACAAGAAGAACCTGTTTGGTGTCGTGGCCTGGGGAGGGGACATCCGGGTGGCCACGTCCGCCCCGGACAATGTCAATATTCATGGGATCATGATGGCCCGCAACGGCGAATTTCAGGTGGACGATTACGATGACCAGGGTGTCGGTTCCAGGGGGACAGCGACCCTGCTGGGCGGGGCCATCACGCAGTTCTACGGGGCCTTCGGGTTGTTCAACGGGTCCACGGGGCAATCCGTTTCCGGTTACGGCCGCAATTTCCTTTATGACCAGAGAACCATGATGGGGAAAGCGCCGCCCTATTTCCCCTCCATGAAGACCTTCATCGCTTTCACGAACGACATCACCGATAAAATGGCCTGGGAGGAACGGCACTTTTGACGGAAAGGGTTTCGCGGGGTATGATCATTTCCGTGATGTCCTGAAAAGCGCGGGGGTGAGGATCCGGGTATGAATAAAAATACAATCATTGTCCTGTTAGGCGTCATCACAGGTTTTTTCCTGATTTTCAACGTCCTTATCCAGCAGGAACTGGCCAAGAAGGACCGTTCTCCGGTCCGGGCATCCGTTCCCGCAGGTACGGAAGCTCCCCGCCCCCAACCCAGGTCTCAGCCGCCCGCTCCCTCCCAGGAGCCGGCGTCGGCCGTTCCTGCCGCAGGGGTTTCCGAATCCCAGCCTCCTCCCAAGAGCGTGCAACCTGCCCTGCCTCCTGACAAGGTCCTGTTGGTCCAATAAAACCCCAAGTCCTGCTTGGTGTTAGCGGTTTTCAGGGCTCCGGACGCTCCTTTTTCTCCTGCCTAATTTCCTCCGGAAATTTTAAAGAAAAATAACACTCTTTAGAAAATTTTGATACAATACAGGCACGTATGAATGCCCTTTTGCAGAAATATTTGGATTTTGTCAAAAAATTCATCCCTCAACCTGAAGCAAAACCTTCAGTGGGCATTGATCTTGGCGACAGCGCCGTGAAGCTGGTTGAGGTGCGCAAAAAGGGGGAGAAATACGAGCTGACCGGGTGGGCCATTGAGCCGGTCAGCCAGGGGAACATCAAGGACGCGATCAAAAACATCCTGTCCAAGGTGAAGGCCCCGGGGAAGGCCCCGTTTACGGCAGTTCACGGCAAAGGGACGCTGATCCGCTGCATCACCATGCCCCGGATGACCTTGGCGGAACTCAAAAAATCCTTTTCGCTGGAAGCCGACAAGTATTTCCCGTTTCCTCTCAACCAGATTTATACCGATTGTTACATCCTGGATCCCCGCAGCAAGGAGAGCAAGATGCCAGTCCTGGTCGCGGCGTCCAAAAAAGAGCTTGTCGAGGAACGTTTGAGCCTTCTAACATCCCTGGGCTTACAGCCGGATTTTATCACCCTCAACGCCATTGCCATGGCCAATATCCTGGACGTGCTGACGATCCGCGGCCTTTCTCAGGCCGAGCTGGACAAAAAGTCAACGGCGGTCGCGATCCTGGATATGGGCGATCAGGTCAGCAACCTGACGATCTTTGTTGATAAAGTCCCGTGGTTCACGCGGGACATTTTTGTGGGCGGCCGGGAGGTGACGCGCAACATCAGCCATACTCTCGGGGTCTCGCTTGAAGAAGCGGAAAAGCTCAAGAGCCGGCCGAGTGAGCGCCAGGAAGAGGTCTTGAACGCAGCCGATTCCGCCCTGTCCCACCTTGTCTCTGAGGTCCGGCTGTCGTTCGATTATTTTATCACGGAAAAGAATGTCTCCATCCCGCTTCTGCTTTTGACCGGCGGGGGGTCCATGATGCCCGGCATCGAGGACCTCCTGGCCAACAATCTCGAGGTGAAAGTCAAACCCTGGACGCCCTTCGAAGACCTGGAGCTGGCGCCGGGGCTGAACCGGGAAGAGATCAACGCGCAGGCGAGCAAGCTGACCATCGCCCTGGGATTGGCCCTGTATCAGTGATCCCGGCTTGGAGCCGATATGATTGACATCAATCTGGTCCCGATAAATTTGAGAAAAAAGCGCAAGTCCGTTTCCATGGTGGACAGCACTTTGGCTCTGCCGCGCGAAACCATGCTTGCCCTCGCCGGCGGGGTTGTTTTTCTCCTGCTGGCGGTCCACATCCTCTTGCAGGTTTCGATCGCCGTCAAATTCTTTCAGTTGAAACATTATGAAAAACAGTGGGAGCAGATCGCGGGCGAAAAGACCAATGTTGACAAGATCATCCAGGAGATGCGGCTCCTGCAGACCAAGGTCAAGGCCGTCACGGAAATTTCCGTGAGCAAGAAAATCCTCTGGTCCAAGACGATGAACCTGATCAGCGATCTTTTGCCGCGGGGCGTGTGGTTGACCCGGTTGACGTTTGAGGAGGGGATGTTGACGTTCCAGGGCAGCGCGGTGTCCAAGACCAATACCGAAATGACCAACGTCCACGCGTTCATGTCCAATTTGAAGAACAGCGCGGAATTCATGAAAAGCGTCAGCAGCATCGAGCTCGGCCTGATCAAAAGCCGGAAGATCAACGCCACGTCGGTGGCCGACTTCACGGTCACCGCGGAGATGAAATGACCCGGCGGGTCATTTCTGATGTTTCACCCCAGGAGTGCCAATGGGTTCGCACAGGGACGGTACGACGCGGGGTGGTTGTATGACATGGGCCTATCGGAGTTAAGTTTATGGCAACGAATTATCCCGAAGAGATTACGAAAATCATCGCCAAGCTGAACGAGAAGAACCCTTACTACGTTCCGATCGGGGGCCTGCTCCTCATCCTGGTGCTGGATTATTTCCTGATCATGCAGTTCCAGCTGGCTAACATCCGGACGCTGAATCCCAAGGTGGCGACCCTGTCCCAGGATTTGAAGACCGCCCGCACGAACATCACCCAAACGGATCGTTACAAAAGCGAATTGAAAAAGTTGAGCGAGGAGCGACAGCAGCTCAATTTTAAAATCAAGACCAAGGAAGAGGTCCCCCTGATCATGGAGAGCCTCTCCCGGATCGCCCAGAAAAGCGGCGTTCTTCTCGACCAGATCACGCCGGAGCAGGCCAGCCAGGACGTTGTCCTGAAAAATAATGATGGCCAGTATCTGGCGATCCCGATCCGGATCGACGCCCGCAGCAGCTACCACAGCCTCGGCCGTTTTATCAACCAGCTGGAGCGGGAGGAGGAGTTTTTCCGCGTGGCCAGCCTGTCCATTGTCGGCAACAGCCAAGATGTAATTCAACACTCCATTAATTTGGTGATTAGTGCTATAATCTTCGAGAAAGCGAATTGAGCGTATGCGTTTGACCGTGATCCTTTTCGTTTTCGTCTGGGCCGCCGGGGCGGTGCCCGGCGCCGCCGAGGACCAGCCCTTTGTGTACGATGACAAGGGCAAGCAGGATCCGTTCCTGCGGCTGGTCAGCGCCGGCGGCGCGATCATCAACCTGGAAGGAGACCTGGAGATCACGGACATGGTCCTGGAAGGCATCATCGCCGGAGAAGGACCGAACAATAACATCGCCATCATCAACGGCGTTATCCTCAAGCCCAACGACCGCATTGGCGTTTTCATGGTTCGGCAAATCCGAGAAGACACCGTCGTTTTGGAAAAAGGTCAGGAAAAATTCGTCCTAAAACTCAAAAGGGGGGAATAACATGATGAGGATATTTGGGATTATCGTGGCTTTGCTGGCGTTCAGTTTGACCTCTGTCCATGCGCAACCGGCGGCGACGCCGCAGCCCAAGGAGGACATTACGGTCTCGCAGGAGGGCTTCGTGAGCCTGGATTTCCGCGATGCCGACATCCAGAACGTTTTGCGGATTTTGTCCTACAAGAGCGGCGTGAACATCGTGGCCGGCCCCGAGGTGACGGGTCTTGTCACCATCCAGCTCAAGGACGTCCCGTGGAAGCAGGCCCTGGACGTGATCCTCCAGACGTACGGTTACGGATATGACCAGAAGGGAAACATCATCACGGTTACCACGATCGAAAACCTGAAGAAGCGGCGCGAGAACGCCCAGATCCTGACCGAGCAGGAGGTCCTGATGACCAAGACCTTTCCGCTCAACTACGCCAAGGCGTCCGAGATCATCGGATCGGTCGAGAAGATGGTCAGCAACCGCGGGAGCGTGAATTACGACGAGAGAACCAACTCCCTGATTGTGAGAGACACTTCCGACAACATCGACCTGATGACGGAGGTCATCGGGCGGCTGGACTCGACGACCCCCCAGGTCCTCATCGAGGCCAAGATCGTCGAGACCACTCTCAACAACACGGAGAACCTGGGCATCGACTGGGTCACGGAAGCGACCGTTTCCGGGTCCAAGCGGCCGACGCTTTGGCCTTTCACCACGCATTCCTCGAACAAGTATCTGCCGGACAATATCCCGGCTGCGGAAGACACGGAGTTCAGTTTCGGTACGATCAATTTCTCCCAGTTGCAGGCGGTGCTGGAGTTGTTGAGGACGCGGACGGACACCAACATCCTTTCCAACCCGCGGATCGTCACGCTGGACAACCAGCCGGCGCAGATCACGGTCGGCAGCCAGTACCCGATTCCGACCTATGTCTACAACGAAGAACAGGCCCGTCTGCAGGTCAACGGGTGGGAATACAAGGACATCGGTATCATCTTCAGCGTCACTCCCCACGTGAACAACGCCGGATTCGTGACCCTGGACATCGAGCCGAAGGTCACCGATATCCTGGATTTTGTGACGGTCGAGAACACGTCTCTGCCGCGGCTCAGTTCCGAGTCGGCGAAGACCAAGGTCATGATCAAGGACGGCGAGACCCTCGTCATCGCCGGCTTGATCAAAGACCAGGTGACGGATGTCAAGAAAAAGACGCCGTTTCTGGGTGACATCCCGCTCTTCGGGCTGATCTTCCAGAAGACCAGCAAGACGGTCGTGAAAACGGATCTTTTGATTTTCTTGACGCCGCACATCATCACGCCGGACGCGTCCGGGGCCACCAAGGCGGCTGAACAGCCAGCGGCCCCTGCGGCCGAACAGCCGCAGTCGTAAACCGGCCGGAGCTCACGGGTTTTTTAAACAAGGAAAGTTTTTGACCTTTCCTATGGATAATTCATTATTCAGAGAGGAAGCATTGTGTCGCGAGAAATCCTTTTTCATGTCGGGGACGGCGAGAAGCGTGTGGCCATCCTCGAAGACGGCAAGCTCGACAATTTTCTCATTGAGACAGAGCACCGCCAGTCGATCTTAGGGAATGTTTACAAGGGACGGGTGGAATCCATCCTGCCGTCCATCAACGGCGCGTTCGTGAACATCGGCCAGGAGCGCAACGGTTTTCTTTATCTGACCGACGCCGTCAACCCGCTCGTCGCGGACGACCTTGCCAACAAGCCGAAGCACTTTCTCAAACGCTTTTTCAACCGTCCGGACAGGAAAGAAGGCGAGAAGAAGGAAGGCGAGCCGCAGCAGCAACATCAGCGGCACCACCATCGCCGGGAAGAGAATAAGCCCTTGCCGCTGACCGTGGGGCAGGAGATCCTTGTCCAGGTGGTGAAAGACCCCTTCAGTAACAAGGGGGCGCGTCTGACCACCCACATCTCCCTGGCCGGCCGTTTTGTGGTCTTTATGCCGTATGACCAGCACCACGGCGTTTCGCGCAAGATCGAGAGCTCGGAAGAACGCCACCGGCTGAAAGAAGTCCTCCGGGAGCTCAATTTCACCAAGACCGGGGGCTTCATCGTCCGCACGGTGTCCCAGGACCAGGGCAAGAAAGAGCTCCTGCGCGACGCCAAATTTCTCTATAAAATCTGGCAGCAGATCCAGGCGCTTTCCGAGCAGAAGCAGGCGCCGGCGCTCATTTATAAGGAATACGACCTGGTCTGGCGGGTGGTTCGGGATTATTTGACCGAGAAGGTGGACAAGCTTGTCATCGACTCCCAGGACGATTTCCTGCGTGTGCGCAAATCGGTTGAAAATTTGATCGGCAGCCACCTTGTGGAGAAGATCATCCATTACAAGGGAAATGCCTCGCTTTTTGACTCCAAGAATATTTCCAGTGAGCTGGAGACCATTTATGACACCAAGATCATGCTCAAGTCCGGGGCCTATCTTGTGATCGAGCCCACCGAAGGGCTCACCGTTGTGGACGTCAACAGCGGGAAGTTCAAGACCAAGGCATCGCCGGAAGACGCGGCGTTTATGGTGAACATGGAAGCGGCTCCGGAGATCGCCCGCCAGCTGCGCCTGCGGGACGTGGGCGGGATCATTGTCATTGATTTTATCGATATGTCGCGGGAAGGACACAAGCGCAAGGTTCTGGAAGCTCTGCAAAATGCGTTGTCCAAGGACAGGGCCAAGACCGAGGTCAACCGGATCTCGGCGCTGGGCCTTGTGGAAATGACCCGGGCCAGGACCGGGAACACACTGGATGCCATTTCCTTTGTCCCCTGCCCGTACTGCGACGGCCGCGGCCGGGTGCGGCTGGGCGTCAGTCACCTTCCGGTGGCCCAGGAGCATAAGCCGCAGGCTCCTTCCCAGGAACACCGCTCCTCTTAAATTTGAGAAAACGCGTTCGCGGGATATCCCCGGCAGTATGTTTTTTTGATTGACATTTTCGCGTTTTCCGCTTAAATGGAGTATTCGATTCGAAGGGGTAACGGAGCCATTGACCCCGGCTGCCCACGAGGGGTATTTCAGGTTGTCATCAAGCATCCTGGTTCAGCTGTTAGGACGCAGCCGAACCAGGATCAATTCGCGCAGGTTGAGTTGACGTCGCCCCGCTTCGCGGGGCTCCGTAACTCAAGCGCTCATTGAGGAGGATGGATATGTTTGCTGTTATTCAGGTCGGGTCCAACCAATACCGGATCCAAGAAGGCGATACCATCGAGGCCAACCGCCTCGGCGAGGAAAAGGGCAAGACCCTGATGATCGACAAGGTGCTGTTTTTTGAGAACGGGGAAGATGTCCGCGTCGGCCAGCCGTATCTCAAGGACGTCAAGGTCACGGCGACCGTTCTCGGCGACACCCTTGATGAGAAAAAAATTGCTTTCAAGTTCCGCCGCCGCAAGGGTTACGCCAAGAAGAAGGGCCATCGCCAAAAGCTGACAGCCCTCACCATCACGAAGATTGCCGCCTCATGAGCACATGATTTGCGGAGCCATAGGTGACGCAAATCATCCGTGCGAATTAGCCCTGCGGAGGAGAGCGAACCCGCGAGCGAACGGTGCGGAGCAGGGTTAATGTGATTGGCGCATCATTTGCGAACCTCTCAAGGACGAGCACTACTAAGCCATGGCGATGTTTGTGGACGAGGCAAGAATCCAGATCCAGGCCGGAGACGGCGGCAAGGGCTGCGAAAGTTTTTATAAGGACAATTTCACCCGTCACCCCAGACGCGACGGCGGAGACGGCGGCAAGGGCGGGGACATTGTGCTCGTGGCCGATTCCCGCATCCACACGCTGATGGATTTCCGTTTCCGGCAGCATCACAAGGCCGAGCGCGGCGGACACGGGAGCAGCAAGGGCAGTAAGGGCAAGGCCGGAAGGGAATGCCTGCTGCGCGTTCCGGTGGGGACGATCATTCGGGACGATGAGACGGGTTTAATAATCCGCGATCTGGCCGTGACCGGAGAACGCGTAATCGTGGCCAAGGGCGGCAAAGGCGGACGCGGCAACATGAGCAAGCGTCCTGTCTCGGCCCCTGGTAAAGGCGAAGTTAAAACGATCCACCTCGAGCTCAAGCTTATCGCGGATGTCGGGATCATCGGATTTCCCAACGCTGGTAAATCGACGCTCATTTCCAATATTTCCAAGGTCCAATCCAAGATCGCCAATTATCCGTTTACGACCCGCCAGCCGATCCTGGGCGTCGTCGAGACCGATAGCGTCCGGTTTACCGTCGCGGATCTTCCCGGGTTGATCGAAGGCGCCCACGAGGGCCGCGGATTGGGGATCAAATTCCTCAAACACGCCGAACGGACCAAGATTCTTCTGCACCTCATCGATATGGCCGGCAGCGAAGGCCGCGATCCCATCGAAGATTTCGAACAGATCAATCAGGAACTTGAACTTTACAGCGACGTCTTTTTCCGTAAGGAGAAGGTGGTGGTCGCGAACAAAATGGACCTGGACTCCGCCAGGGAAAACCTGAAACGTTTTAAGAAAAAATACCGGGGCAAGGTGCTGGCCATATCGGCGGTTAACAAGAACGGGCTGGCGGAGCTTGTGGACGCGCTGGCTGTTATAATAGAGAAGAGCAAGAAGGCTGACAGCGTTTAAAACCATAAATCCCGCCTGCGGACGCAAGGCGGCGGGATAAATTCAGGCATTCATTTATGTTTAGGAAATTTCCGAAACCAGTCAAGAGGATCGTCGTCAAGATCGGGTCGAGCGTCATCGCCACCTACAAGATGCAGCCCAAGGCGGCGCAGCTCTGCGCCCTGGTGGACGAGATCGAAACTTTGGCCCAAAAAGGCATCGAGGTCGTGATGGTCAGTTCCGGGGCCATTGTCCTCGGGATGGGCGAGATGGGGCAGGCCGCCCGGCCGTCGGATTTGGCGGGCCTGCAGGCCCTGGCCGCCATCGGCCAGAACGTTTTGATGCGCACGTACACAGACCTGTTCGGAAAGAGCGGGATCAAGTGCGCCCAGGTCCTTCTCACCTGGGAAGATTTTGACGACCGGACCAGATATAACAACGCGCGCCACACCCTTCAGGCCATTTTGGAACAAGGCGTGGTTCCCATCATCAACGAGAACGACACGATCTCCACCGATGAGATCAAATTCGGGGACAACGATAAGCTTTCCGCTCTGGTGGCGGCCCTTGTCCGCGCGGACATGCTGATCATCCTGTCCGATGTCGAAGGGCTTTACGCCTACAAGGACGGCAAGAAGGAAATTTTCGAGGAGATCAGGGAGATCACCGGCGAGATCGAAGGGTACGCGTCCGGCACGAGCAAGAAACAGATGTCCCGCGGCGGGATGACCGCCAAGCTGGACGCCATCAAGATCGCGACCCAGGCGAACATCCCCTGTGTCATTGCCCACGGCGAAATGCCGGATGTCCTCACCCGCGTCGTGTCCGGGGAACGGATCGGCACGCATTTTGTGGGAAAAGAGGACAAGAGCCTGGCCCGCCAGCACTGGATTTCTTTCGGCGCCAAGCCCAAGGGGAGTTTGACGGTTGACGACGGCGCCAAGGCCGCGCTGCTCAAGGGCGGACGCAGCCTTTTGCTGCCGGGGGTCGTTTCCTGGGAAGGGAATTTTAAAGCGGACGACGTCGTTGTCGTGTCCGACAAGGACGGCCGGGAGATCGGCCGCGGCATCAGCAATTACTCCGTGAGCGATCTTCACAAGGTCAGCGATAAAAAAGACAAGAAAGAAGTCATCCACGTGGACAACCTCGTGCTCTGTGCCAGGTAAGGAACGCCATGACGCTTGAACAACAAATCGTTAAAATGGCCCAGGCCGCCCAAAAAGCGGCCCAGATACTATCCCTCATCTCCACGGATGAGAAGAACGCCGCCCTGCGCCGCATGGCCCAGGCCCTGCAGGAGCGCCGGGACGACATTTTCAAAGCTAATGCAAGAGATCTGAAGGAAGCCAAAGGCCGCCGGTATCCGCCGGCGCTGGTTGACCGGTTGACGCTGAACGGCAAACGCGTTCAGGAAATGGCCGATGGGCTGGCCAGCGTGGCCCAGCTTCGGGACCCCGTCGGGGAGATCCTGCAGACCATCCCGAGGCCCAACGGGCTTGTGATCAAAAAGGTGCGCACGCCCATCGGCGTGATCGGGATCATTTACGAATCGCGCCCCAACGTCACCAGCGACTGCGTCGGGTTGTGCCTGAAATCCGGCAACGCCGTGATCCTCAAGGGCGGCAGGGAGGCGGTCCATTCCAACAAGGCGATCTTCACGGTCTTGCAGGACGCCCTTAAGGAGACCGGCATCCCGAAGGACGCTATCCAGCTCATCTCCTCCACGGACCGCCCGGCGGTGAACATCCTCCTGCGTCTGGACCAGTATGTGGACCTCATTGTCCCGCGCGGCGGCGAAGGGCTCATCCGGTTTGTGGCGGAAAACTCCAGGATCCCTGTTGTGAAACATTACAAGGGCGTGTGCCACACCTATGTCAGCGACAAGGCGGATTTGGATATGGCGCAGCGGATTTGTTATAATGCCAAAGTCCAGCGCCCGGGGACGTGCAACGCCATGGAAACCATGCTGGTCCACAAGGACATCGCGGCGAGGTTTTTGCCTGTCATGATCGAGTCGTTTCAGAAGGCCGGGGTGGAGATCCGCGGCTGCCCGGCGACCCGCAAGATCGTCAGGAAAGGCGTCAAGCCGGCCACCGCACAGGACTGGTATGAAGAATATCTGGACCTCATCTTGTCGGTGAAAGTGGTCGGCGGCCTTCTGGAGGCGGTGGACCACATCAACACGTACGGCACCCGCCATTCGGACGCCATCGTGACCCAGGATGAAAAAGAGGCCGGGCGATTTTTAAAATCCGTGGATTCGGCGTGCCTGTATGTCAACGCCTCCACCCGTTTCACCGACGGGTATCAGTTCGGCATGGGCGCGGAGATCGGCATCAGCACGGACAAGCTCCACGCCCGCGGCCCCATGGCCCTGGAAGAATTGACGACCTACAAGTTCGCCGTGTACGGCAGCGGACAGGTCCGAGAATGAAAACAACGCGCATCGGCCTTTTGGGCGGCACCTTCAATCCGGTCCATATCGGGCATATGGTCATCGCCCAGACGGCGTTGGATAAGGCCGGCCTGGACAGGGTGATTTTTGTCCCGTGCCATGAGCCGCCCCACAAAAAGATCCCGCACCTGGCTTCGGCCAGGGACCGGCTGGCCATGATCCGGCTGGCCGTGGCTGAAAATCCGCGTTTTGACGTTTCGGATGTCGAGGTCCGGAGGGCCGGCCGTTCCTACACGATCGACACGGTCCGGCATTTCCGGGATCTGTACAAGGGCAAGGCGAAATTGCATTTCATCATCGGCGGCGACAGTTTTGCGGCGCTGTCGGCCTGGCATTGCATCGACGAGATCGCCAGGATCGTGACGTTCATTGTCGTCAACCGGCCCGGTTACGAGACGAAGCGCAGCAAGATCAAGGCGGTTTCAATCGTCATGCCGGGCCTGGACATTTCGTCGAGCAAACTGCGCCAGCGCGTGGCTGAAGGGAAATCGATCCGATACCTGGTACCGGACCCGGTGGTCCGGTATATCGAGCGGAAGAATATTTACGCAAAAAAATAACCGAGATCCTGCTTTGCAAGCGTTCGCTCGCAAGCCCGTTTACGCAAAACAGGGTTAATTCGCGCAGATGAGTTATGCCTCCCGGCAAGCCAGGGCTCCATAACCCATGCGCTCATTAAGGAGACCTCATGACAGCTCAGCAGAACACAGAGATCAAATTCGGGACCGATGGGTGGAGGGGGGTCATCGCGGATAACTTCACCTTCAAAAACGTGCAGGTCATCGGCCAGGCCATCAGCGAATGGATCAACCGTGATCTTCAGCCCATGGACGGCCGCAAGCGGTTGGCGGTCGGGTACGATACGCGTTTCATGTCCGGCGATTTCGCCAAATTGATCAGCCGTGTGTTTGCCGCCAACGGGATCGAGGTCCTTTTGTCGGACGCGCCGATCCCGACACCGGCGCTGAGCTACGGTGTCACCCGCAGCCGCTGTGTGGCGGGGATCATGATCACCGCCAGCCATAATCCTTACCAGTTCAACGGGGTGAAGATCAAGACCGATAAAGGCGGCGGGGCCTCCAAGGACATCACGGACCGCGTGGAGGCGCTTCTTCATCAGGCCGAAGTTCGGGTCGCGGATTACGAGCAGGCAAAAGCGGCCGGCCAGATCATCCGGCACAATTATAAAACCGATTATCTCAGATTCCTGAAGAATTACCTGGACCTGAAAAAGATTAAGAACACGAAATTTAAGGTCTTGACCGACGTCATGCACGGCAGCGGCGACAGCCTGATGGCGGAGATCCTCAAGGGCACAAAAGTCCGCCTGACGCTGATGCGCGAAGACATCAATCCGTACTTTGAAGGCAAAAAGCCCGAGCCGGTCGTGGAATTCCTGAGCGAAATCCTCAAGCGCGTCAAAAACGAGAAGTTTGACCTCGGTCTTGTCCTCGATGGCGACGCCGACCGCATCGCGGCCGTGGCCCCCGGAGGGGAGTTCATCCACCCGCAAAAAATCCTCGGGCTTCTGGTCCTGCACCTGGTCCGTAACCGCGGCCGCCAGGGCGGGGTGGTCAAGACGATCTGCGGCACGACCATGATCGACAACATCGCCAAAAAGCTGGGGCTGAAGCTTTATGAAACCCCGGTGGGTTTCAAGTATATCTCGGACTTGATGGTAAGCCAGAACATCGTGGCCGGCGGGGAAGAGGCCGGCGGCATGGGCCTGCAGGATTACATCCCCGAACGCGACGGGACCCTGGCCGGACTTCTTCTCCTGGAGATGATGGTTTATCAGAAGAAGAACATCAAGAAGATCGTGGACGAAATGGAGAGGGAATTCGGCCGTTACTATTACCAGCGTTTTGACCTGAAACTGCGCGGGGGGCAGACGTTCAATCTCGAGCAGTTGAAACAGACAAAGGAACTTTTGGGTAAAAAGGTTGTCCAGGTCAAAGATTTCGACGGTGTCAAGCTCATTTGCGAGGACGAGAGCTGGCTCATGCTGCGCCCGTCCGGGACAGAGCCGCTGGTGCGCGCGTATTCGGAATCGAAAAGCCTGGCCCGGGCCAAGGCCCTCATTAAATATGGCGAGGCCCTTCTGAAAGCGGGCTGATCCCACGTCTATGCAATATTGTTTAGCGTATGTGCTGGTCTGGTGCCTGAGCAAGCTGTTTTTTCCTTTGACGATCCACGGGGACAGAAGCACCGTCAAGCGCGGCACGTTCATCGTGGCCAGCAATCACATCAGCAATATTGATCCGCCCCTGCTCGGGTTTTGCCTTTTGACAAAGATGTCCTACTGGGCCAAGGACACGTTGTTCAAAAACAAGATCCTTGGCGCGTTGATCCGCGGGCAGGGCGGTTTTCCCATCAACCGGGAAAGCGCCGACATCGGGGCCTTGCGTGAAGCCCTCCGGCGCGTGAAATCCGGAAGTTCCATGGTGGTTTTTCCCGAGGGAACCCGAAAGCGGGGCGCTGGAGAAAGTTCGGTGCATGAAGGCGTGGGTTTCCTTGTGGCCAAAAGCGGCGTCCCGGTCGTCCCGGTTTTTATCCGGGGGACCGACAAGGTCCTGCCCCCGAACGTCCGTTTCCCCCGCCGCCATCCGGTGGAGGTCTTCATTGGCCGACCTGTCACGTTCCCGCCCCAGAAGGATTATGAAGCCGTGGCCCGGCAGATCATGCGTGAGGTCGAAGCCCTCGCCCCTTCCGCCGTATAAGCGTTGTCTCCCCGTCATTTCTGCAGAATAAAAAGGCATTCTCCCCTTTGGGTTTGCGACTGCCGCGGGCTACTCAAGATTTTGATTGACAAAGTATCGAAATTTGGGATAATGGAAAAACTTCGAAGCGCCTTCTTTATGTCTTATGCAGAAAAGGCGATTCGACCCTGGTGTTTTGTCCCGTCGGAGACGGGCAGCCGGGGGCGAGTTTCCCTGTTGTTGAGAAAACATGAGGAAGCCCCTTCGGAGAATCTAAAATAAAGAGAGGTTTTTCACCATGAGTGAGCACAAGCAGTCATTGATGGAATTGTACGACAGCACCTTTAAGGATATCGCGAAGGAAGGAGATATCGTCCAGGGGACGGTCGTGGCCGTGACCCAGAAAGAGGCGATTGTGGATATCGGATTTAAGTCCGAGGGCTTTGTCCCGATCGAAGAATTCCGCGATCCCCAGGAAATGCAGATCGGACAGAAGATCGACGTCCTGGTGGAATCCATCGAGGACGAGGACGGACGCCTGCTGTTGTCCAAGACCAAGGCCGAGCGCGTCAAGGGCTGGTCAAAGGTCATGTCCAATATAGAGGAAGGCACGATCGTCAACGGCCGCGTCACCAAGCAGGTCAAGGGCGGGTATATGGTGGATATCGAAGGGGTGGAAGGTTTCCTCCCGATGTCCCTCTCCGCTTTCAAAGGCCTGGCCATGTCGGACATCCTGTCCGGCAAATACAAATTTCAGGTCGCCAAGATCAACAAGCAGAGACGCAATCTCATCCTCTCCCGGCGGGACGTGGTCCAGAAGGAGCGGGAAGAGGTCCGCGAAAAACTCTGGGGCGAACTTCAGAAGGGTCAGGTCCGCCAGGGCACGGTCAAAGGCATTACCGATTTCGGTGCTTTCATCGACTTGGGCGGCGTGGACGGGCTTTTGCACATCACCGACATGAGCTGGTCTCGCATCAATCATCCTTCCGAGATCGTTTCCATCGGCGACAAAATGAAGGTCATTATCCTGGACTTCGACAAAGACAATTCCAAGGTTTCCCTGGGGTTGAAACAGATCAGCCCCAATCCGTGGGACGACATCTACAATAAATTCCCCGCCGGTTCCCGGGTCAAGGGCCGTGTCGTCAACATCATGCCTTACGGCGTGTTTGTGGAGATCGACAAGGGGATCGAAGGCCTGTTGCATTCCTCCGAGATCTCCTGGCAGAAAAAGCTGGTCAATCCCCAGGAGATGTTCAAGGTCAACGACGAGATCGAGGTCCAGATCATCAACGTGGACAAAGATTCGAAGCGTATTTCCTTGAGCATGAAGCAGTTGGAAGCCAACCCCTGGCTGGAAGCGCAGAAAAAATTCCCCATCAATTCCAAAGTAAACGGTGTTGTCCGCGGGTTCACCGACTACGGCGCTTTTGTGGAGCTGGAGTCCGGGCTCGAAGGCATGATCCACGTTTCGGACATGTCCTGGACAAAGAAAGTCAATCATCCCCAGGAGGTCCTGTCCAAGGGCCAGGAGATCGAGGTCATGATCCTGGCCGTCGATCCGGACAGCCGCAAGATCACCCTGGGGCTCAAACAGCTGCAGGACAATCCGTGGTCCAATATCGCCGAGAAATATTCCGTCGGGCTGGAGGTGGACGCCGAGGTGGTTCTCAATTCCAATTTCGGTGTTTTCGTCCGGCTGGATGACGAGGTGGAAGCCCTGGTCTATTCCTCGGAGATCGACAAAGAGAAGGCCGCGGCGCTCAAACCCACTGACAAGCTGAGGGTGAGGGTCATCAAGGTCGACGTCGAGCAGATGAAGATCGGGGTGAGCACTCGCCTGCATTAATCCTCATATGCGGCGGGACAATGCGCATGTCCCGCCGTGCATCGTCCTATTCCGCCGAATGCCATGATCCCGGAATAAGCCTTCTTGGAGAACAAGCTGTCCGGTGGCGCTTCTCCCGATGGAGGGGATGACATGGATTTGACCGCAACGATCGATCTTATTTCTCGTGGCACAACCGAGATCATCGGGCTGGAAAGTTTGAAGAAAAAACTTGCGGACAGCCGCAAGACCCGCAAGCCCCTGTGTGTGAAGGCGGGGTTTGACCCGACGGCCCCGGACATCCATTTGGGCCATGTGGTGCTCCTGAGAAAGTTGAGACAGTTTCAGGACTTGGGCCACGACGTGTTCTTTCTCATTGGTGATTTTACCGCCCAGATCGGCGATCCGACCGGCCGCGATCAGTTGCGCGTCAAGATGGACGCCGCAACTGTGGCAAAAAACGCCAAAACCTATAAACAGCAGGTCTTTAAAGTCCTGGATGGGCGCAAGACAAAGGTGGTTTTCAACAGCGAATGGCTTGGAAAGCTTTCAAGTCCGCAGCTGCTGGAACTGACGGCGTTGTCGAGCGTGGCCCAGATGCTGGCCCGGGCCGACTTCAAGAAACGTTTTGAGGACGGCAAGGAGATCAGTCTTCTGGAATTCATCTATCCGCTCCTGCAGGGATACGACTCCGTTCATTTGAAAGCCGACATCGAGTTGGGCGGCTCGGACCAGAAGTTCAATCTTCTGATGGGACGCCAGCTCCAGGAATCCTTCCACCAGGAACCGCAGGTCGTGATCACCACGCCTCTGCTGGAAGGGACGGACGGCGTCAAGAAGATGAGCAAGTCCTTGGGGAATTATATCGGGGTCAATGAGCCCCCGCAGGAGATCTTCGGCAAAGTGATGTCGATCAGCGACGAACTCATGTTGCGTTATTACGAGATTTTAACGGACGAAGATCTATCCGCTGTCCGGGCCCTTCATCCCAAGGAAGCCAAGCTCAATCTGGCCATGACCATCGTGTCGATGTTGTACGCTGCCGAGCAGGCGCAGGAGGCCCGCGAAGGATTTGAAAAAGTTTTCAGCCAGAAACAGCTCCCCGAGGACATGGTGGAGTACCGCTTGACAGCGGGACGCACGGAAGCGCTGGCGGACATCCTTTTGGCGACGAAGATGGCGGGTTCCAAGAATGAGGTGCGGCGCTTGATCAAGCAGGGAGGCGTCAGCCATGAGGGGCAGAAGGTCGGCTCCGAGGGCTGGTCCGCGAAGCCCGGGGTCGTCAAGGTCGGGAAGCGCCGGTTTTTGAGAATCCTCGCCCCTTCCTAAAAATATTTATAGAAAAATACGAAATTTAATCTTGACAAAATAGAATTAGATATTATACTAAAGCTTTATCTTACGCCAGCTCCAGGACTTCGGACAATGTCAAAGTTGTGGCGTCGACGGAGAAATCCCAAAACAATCAACGCTGAAGTGCTTCTGCCCCTGTAGCTCAGCCGGTAGAGCACGTCCTTGGTAAGGACGAGGCCACCGGTTCAATCCCGGTCGGGGGCTTTTATGATTCGTGCGCTTCGCGCGCGGTTTGCTCGTGCCCTCCGACGGTGCTTGGGCCTCGGGTCAAACCGAAAGGGCCGCAGATGCCAGGCGGCGGTTGGCCAGCAGAACGGAACGCCCCATGAGAGAAAATATTCAATTGCAATGCACGGACTGCGGTCGTGTCAACTACTCGTCGACCAAGGACAAGAAACAGCATCCGGACCGCCTGGAATTCAAGAAGTACTGCCCGTTTTCGCGCAAGCACACGATGCACCGGGAAGTGAAGAAATAAAGTTGCGTCCGGCGATTCATCGTTCCCGGGTCGGAGGGTTCCCGTCCTAACATTCGAGCAAAAGCCGATATAGGCCTGTAGCTCCAATTGGTAGAGCGACGGTCTCCAAAACCGTGCGTTGCAGGTTCGACTCCTGCCAGGCCTGCAAAGTTAGAGGATCAGTCAATGTCATTTGGGTCGTGGGGTCAGATCTTTGGAATGGTCGCGATAGCCGCCGGTGTGGTTGTCGTGTTCCGCTTTCGCCAGCAGATCCAGAAATTCATTTCAGAGGTCGCGGCAGAGCTTAAAAAGGTTTCGTGGACGAACAAAAAGGAGCTGTTCGAATCGGCCTGGGTGGTGCTGGTGAGTTCGGCCCTCCTGGGGGTATTTATCGCGTTAACGGATTTGATCCTTTCCAGGTTTATCGGAGTAATCATCAGATAATATGACAACTGTTCGCAAGTGGTACGTTATCCACACCCAGACGGGTGCGGAAGAAAAGGCCAAGGCGGGGCTGGAAAGCCGGATGGCCTCCAGCGATCTCAAGAATTACGTCGATGAGATCGTTGTCCCCACGGAGCAGGTTTCGGAAATCCGCGGCGGCAAAAAACGCATCACCTCTCGCAAATTTTTCCCGGGATACATCCTGGTCAAGATGGACATGACCAAGGAGAGCTGGTATCTGGTCAAGACCACGCCCGGCATCACCGGTTTCATCGGTCCCGGCCGCAGGCCAACGCCCATTTCGGAGGACGAAGTCAACTCGATCATCCGGAGGACCGAAGACACGGAGACCAAGCCGAGCCCGAAGATCATCTTCGAGATCGGAGAGGCGGTGAGGATCTCCGAAGGGCCGTTCGCGAATTTTAACGGGTCCGTGATGGAGGTTTATCCGGACCGCGGCAAGCTCAAGGTGAGCGTTTCCATTTTCGGCCGTTCAACCCTGGTCGAGATGGAATACTGGCAGGTAGAAAAAATCTAATAAGCTCCAAACTTGCGGAGCCCGAAGGGCGAACGGAAGTTTGATGAGCAAATGAGCCCCGGCGGTGAGTCCTGCGGAGCGCTGAGGACTGCTGGGGTTAACGAGACCTGCGGGTTGCCCAGCACAGTGATGCGGGCAGTCGGGGCTCAAGAGGGAGTATAGAAGTCATGGCAAAAGAAGTCATCGCAAAATTGAAGCTCTACGTCCCAGCCGGCCAGGCCAACCCGGCCCCGCCCGTCGGTCCTGCGCTCGGCCAGCACGGCGTGAATATCATGGGCTTCTGCAAGGCCTTCAATGAACAGACCAAAGGCCGGGAAGGGCTGATTCTCCCGGCGGTCATTACGGTTTACAAGGACAAGACCTTCGATTTTATTGTCAAGACGCCGCCCAGTTCCGTTCTGATCAAGAAAGCGGCCAACCTGGCCAAGGCCTCGGGCCAGGCCGGCAAGGAAAAGATCGGTTCCCTCACCCGCCAGAAGATCGAAGAGATCGCCAAGATCAAGATGGAAGACTTGAACACGGCGGACATGCAGAAAGCGGTTAAAACCATCGAAGGAACGGCCCGGAGCATGGGGATCGAGGTCGTCGGATAAACTTTTTTAAACCGCAGTCTCAGCAAACGGTTGGAAACTATGGCGCGCGTGACCAAAAGAAAAAAAGAGTTCACAAAAATTTTACCTGAAATCAAGGCCCTTTCCCTCGAAGACGCCGTCGCGAAGGTTTCTCAGTTCCCCAAGACCAAGTTCGACGAAAGCGTGGAGATGCATTTCCATTTGGGCATCGACACCAAGGATTCCGAGCAGACGGTCCGCGGGACGGTGGTGCTTCCTCACGGGACCGGCAAAAAGGTCCGCGTGGCGGTTTTCTGCAAGGGGGACTACGTCCAGAAGGCCGAGCGGGCCGGAGCCGATCATGTGGGTGCGGAAGACCTCATCGAAAAGGTGTCCAAGGGTTTCATGGATTTTGACTGCATCGTCGCTACGCCGGACATGATGAGGGATTTGAGCAAGCTGGGGAAGATCCTCGGCCCGAGAGGTCTCATGCCCAGCCCCAAAGCCGGCACCGTCACCCAGGACGTCGAGAAGGTCATCAAGGAAGTGAAGGCGGGCCGCGTGGAATTCAAGGCCGACAAACAGGCCGGGGTTCACGTCGGGATCGGCAAGAGGTCCTTCGGCAAAGAGCAGATTTTGGAAAACGCCCGTCACCTGCTGGAAGCCATCAATCATGTCAAACCGGCCGGTCTCAAAGGCAATCTGATCAAAAGCCTCTCTCTGTCCACAACGATGGGGCCCGGGATCAGGATCGCCTTATAACGGGGGAAAGACGCTATGGAAAAAATTGGTAAATTGTTCAGAAAAAGCATCGCGAACCAGATCAAGGACGGCGTTCAGAAGAACAAGGCCTCCTTCGTCGTGAGCTTCTCCGGGATTTCGGCCCCGCAGATGAACAGCATCCGCAAAGATTTCAAGAAGATCGGCGCCCAGGTCTCCGTGACCCGGAACCGCATCGCGGCTTTGACCCTGAAGGAATTGCACCAGGAACAGATGGCCGAAGGGATCGCCCGTCAGACCGCCTTTGTCTGGAGCAACGCGGACTCGGTGGAGGTCTCCAAGGCCCTGATGAAATTACTCAAGGCCTACGAGAACGTCAAGCTCCACGGAGGCCTTGTCGACGGAGCCCAGCTCGGCTTTGATGAAGTCAAACGCTTGTCCGACCTCCCGTCCAGGGAGGTCCTGCTGTCCACATTGCTGCAAGTCATGCTTTCTCCGGTCACTCAGCTCGCATCTGACATGAATGCCAAGACGCGTGACTTGTTATCTATCTTGAAACAGTTAAGCGAAAAAAAGGGGGGTAATGGAAATGTCTGAAAATGCTACGATCGAAAAGAAAGAAAGCGTTAAGCTTTCTCCGAAACTTGAAGAACTTGCCAAGGCCATCGAGGGCCTGACGGTCCTCGAAGTCGCCGACCTCGTGAAGGGGCTCGAGGACAGACTGGGGATCCAGGCGGCGTCTCCGATGCCTGCCGGGATGATGATGGCCATGCCCGCCGCCGGCGGCGCGGCCGCTCCGGCTGCCGAGCAGAAAACAACGTTTGACGTCGTGCTGAAAGAGGCCGGCGCCAACAAGATCGGCGTTATCAAGGAAGTTCGTGCGGCGACCAACCTCGGCCTCAAAGAAGCCAAGGATCTCGTTGAAGGCGCTCCCAAGACGGTCAAAGAGGGTGTCTCCAAGGAAGAGGCGGAAGAGCTCAAGAAGAAACTTGAAGCCGCCGGTGCCAAAGTTGAACTTAAATAAGTTTGACAGCACGGGCTTTTTGCGGGATATCAGGAAGACATCGCAGATTTCTTCCCGTTTCCAGTCCCTCATCCATCACCGTAATTAGGACCCTGCCAGCGCCAGAGCTGTGGGCTCTTGATGAAGAGCCGTCGGCCCTGGCGGCTGTTATTATCGCAGGGACGGGGCGTCGGATAAATCGAGATTAATCTCACAGACGAGGCGATCCAGAACCCTTATGAAAAGACTGACCATCAAGAATTTCGGTAAGATCAGAGACAATTTTGAACTGCCGCAGCTCCTTGACATCCAGACCAAGTCGTATGAAGATTTCCTCCAGAGAGACAGCGCCCCGGACAAAAGAAAAGACCAGGGGCTGGAGGAGGTTTTCCGCGAGGTCTTCCCCCTTGAGAGCTACGACGGGCAGATCAAGCTCGAGTACGTCAGTTATTATCTGGGGAAGGAAAAATATTCCAGCCCCGAGTGCCAGCGCCGGAGCATGACATATGCCGCTCCGCTCAAGGTCAAGCTGCGCCTGATCACGCCAGTCGACATTAAGGAACAGGAAGTCTATTTCGGCGATTTCCCTTTGATGACGGACACCGGGACGTTCATCATCAACGGCGACGAGCGCGTCGTGGTTTCCCAGATCCAGCGTCCGCCGGGCGTTTCCTTTGAGGAAGAACTGCACCCGACCGGTAAGAGCATCTATCACGGCCGGCTCATCCCGTCCCGCGGTGCCTGGTTTGAGATCAAGTACGATCTCAATGACATCATGTTCGCCTATATCGACCGCCGCAGGAATTTCCCTGCATCGCAGATCCTGCGCATTATGGGGTTGTCCTCACCGGAAGAAATGCAGAAGATGCTGGGCGATCATTTTCCGAAACTTAAGAACACCCTCGAGAAAGACCACACCACCAATAAAGAAGAAGCCCTTCTCGATTTTTACCGCAAGATGCGCCCGACCGAGCCGGCAACGGTGGAAGTCGCTGAATCCTTGTTTTTCAAACTGTTTTTCGACCCGAAACGTTACGACCTGAGCAAGGTCGGCCGGCATATTATCAACCGCAAGCTCACGCTCCAGGTCCCCCTGGACAACCGTGTCCTGGACATCCAGACGGTCGTCGCGGTCATGCAATATCTCGTGGGGCTGCGTGAAGGCCGCGGAGAGACCGATGACATCGACCACTTGGGCAACCGCCGCATCAAGGGCGTCGGCGAGCTCATCCAGAACCAGGTCCGCATCGGGCTGGCCCGTCTCGAGCGTTCCATCAAGGAGCGGCTCGTTGTCATGAGTTCCTTTGATAACCTGACGGCCCATCACCTCATCAATTCCCGCCTTTTTTCAAACCAGATCCAGGATTTCTTCGCCCGCAGCCAGTTGTCGCAGTTTATGGACCAGGTCAATCCGTTGTCCGAGATGACCCACAAGCGCCGCTTGAGCGCCCTCGGCCCGGGCGGTCTGTCCCGCGAGCGCGCCGGTTTTGAGGTCCGCGACGTTCATCCGACGCATTACGGCCGCGTATGCCCCATTGAAACGCCGGAAGGCCCGAACATTGGTTTGATTTCGTCTTTGACGACATGCGCCCGCGTCAATGAATTGGGCTTCATCGAGACCCCGTATTACAAGGTCGACGAAGGCCGCGTGACCCGCAAGGTCGAATACTTGACGGCGGACGTGGACCAGAACAAATATATCGCCCAGGCCAACGCCGTGCTGGACAAGGACGGCAACCTGATGGAAAAGGATATCATCTGCCGCCACAAGACCGATTTCCCCAAAGTCAAGCCTGAGCAGATCGATTACAAGGACGTGTCGCCGAAACAGCTCGTTTCGGTGGCCGCTTCGCTGATTCCGTTCCTGGAACATGACGATGCCAACCGCGCCCTCATGGGATCCAACATGCAGCGTCAGGCCGTTCCCCTCATGCTCACCGAGGTCCCGCTTGTCGGGACCGGGATGGAAGACAAGGTGGCCCGCGATTCCGGCGTTGTCGTGATCGCCAAGCATTCCGGCAAGGTGAACAAGGTCGACGCCCAGGGGATCGTGGTCGGCAATGTGTCCTATCCGCTGAAGAATTTTCTCCGCTCCAACGCCAACACCTGCATCATGCAGACGCCGCTCGTGAAGCTCGGCGACGAGGTGCAGGAAGGACAGGTCATCGCCGACGGCATCGGCACCAAGGACGGTCGTCTCGCCCTCGGCGCCAACGTGCTGGTGGCCTTCATGCCCTGGCGCGGGTATAACTTCGAGGACGCGATCCTGATCAACCAGCGCGTTGTGCGGGAGGACAAGTTCACCTCCATCCATATCGAGAAATTCGAGGTCGAGGCCCGCGAAACGCGGCTCGGCAATGAAGAGATCACCCGCGACATCCCCAATGTCGGCGAGGACGCCCTCAAGGACCTCACCGAGGAAGGGATCATCCGTGTCGGGGCCGAGGTCAAGGCCGGGGACATCCTGGTCGGCAAGGTCACCCCGAAGAGCGAGAAGGAACTGTCTCCCGAGGAGCGCCTGCTGCGCGCCATCTTCGGCGAGAAGGCCGCCGACATCCGCGACACGTCGCTCACGCTCCCCCCGGGGATCGAGGGCGTGATCGTCAACACCGAAATCTTCCAGAGGTCCGAACGCGGCCGCAAGTCCAAGATCGACAAGGCCAAGGAGAACGAGGCCGTTGAGAAAATCAAGGAATATTACCGCCAGGAGATCGAGTTCATCGAGATCGAACGCGAGAAAAGGCTCACCAAGATCCTCGGCGTGGATAAAAAGAAGCTCGCCAAGATCGACTTCAGCGAGTACACCGACGACAACGAGGTGCGCGAGACCGTCGAGTTTTTCAACGACAAGGTCGCGGAACTCGTCGAGGAAGAGGGCCAGGAGATCGAGCGCCTGAAGCGCGGCGATGAGCTCCCGGCAGGTGTGCTCAAGCGGGTCGTGGTTTACGTCGCCACCAAGCGCAAGCTTCAGGAAGGCGACAAGATGGCCGGCCGTCACGGGAACAAGGGTATCGTGTCCCGGATCGTCGCCGAAGAGGACATGCCTTACCTTGCCGACGGCAGGCCGGTGGATGTCGTCCTGAATCCCTTGGGCGTTCCGTCCCGCATGAACGTCGGGCAGCTTCTGGAAACGCATCTGGGCTGGGCCGCGCAGGTCCTCGGATTTTACGTCGAGACGCCGGTCTTTAACGGCGCCACCGAAAGGGAAATCCGCCATTACCTCACGGAGGCCGGACTCCCCGAAGACGGCAAGGCCGTTGTCTATGACGGTTTCACGGGCGAACCCTTTGACCAGAAGGTCACGGTGGGTTTCCTTTACATGCTCAAGCTCAATCACCTGGTGGACGAGAAGATCCATGCCCGTTCCATCGGGCCGTATTCTCTCGTCACCCAGCAGCCCCTGGGCGGAAAGGCGCATTTCGGCGGCCAGCGATTCGGGGAAATGGAAGTCTGGGCCCTCGAGGCTTACGGGGCGGCCTTCACCCTGCAGGAAATGCTGACCGTCAAGAGCGACGACGTCACGGGCCGCAGCCGCATTTACGAAGCGATCGTCAAGGGCGAGCAGAAGCTCACGACGGGCGTGCCGGAATCGTTCAACGTTCTGGTGAAAGAGCTCCAGGGCCTGTGCCTGGACATCCGGCTGGAGAGGGCCGGCGGCGCAGACGCTGCCAAGGAACCGAAAGACAAAGACGCAAAGAAAAACAAAGTGGCCGATTTTTTCAAGGCCTGACGATAGACCTCCTCAAAGATATCTCAATCCCTGACGCGGCGGGGTCAAGGAGAAACCGATGACGGAAAAAACCGAAAAAGAAGTTCTCACGCATGACAGGATCACGATCAAGATCGCCTCACCCGAGATCATCAAATCGTGGTCGAGCGGGGTGGTCAAGAAGGCCGAGACGCTCAATTACCGGACACTGAAGCCGGAAAAGGACGGCCTGTTCTGCGAACGGATTTTCGGCCCGGTCAAGGACTGGGAATGCAGCTGCGGTAAGTACCGCGGGATCAAATTCAAGGGGATCGTCTGCGACCGCTGCGGCGTTCTCGTCACCCGCTCGTCGGTCCGCCGCGAGCGCATGGGACATATCGAACTGGCCTGCCCGGTCACGCACATCTGGTTTTATAAGGCCGTGCCCAGCCGTTTGTCGGCCCTGATCCAGATCACTCTCCGCGACCTGGAGAAACTCATTTATTATGAAGAATACGTGGTCCTGGACCCGGGGGAAACTGCGCTCAAGAAGAAGCAGTTTCTGAGCGAGGACCAGTACCAGGAAGCCGTTGTAAAATACGGCGGCGCGTTCAAGGCCAGGATCGGCGCCGAGGCCGTCAAGGAGCTGTTGAAGGAGATCGATCTCGCCGAACTTTGCAAAAAACTGCGCAAGGACCTGGACAAATCCAATCCGGCGGGCACCAACGCCAAGAAGATCGCCAAGACCCTCAAGATCGTCGATGATTTTAAGGGGTCCGGCAACAGGCCCGAGTGGATGGTCCTGGATGTCCTGCCGGTCATCCCTCCGGACCTGCGTCCGCTCGTTCCTCTCGAGGGCGGCCGTTTCGCCACCTCCGATCTGAACGATCTGTACCGCCGCGTCATCAATCGCAATAACCGTTTGAAGAAGCTGATCGACCTTAAGGCGCCGGAAATCATCATCCGCAATGAAAAGCGCATGCTTCAGGAAGCGGTGGACGCCCTCTTGGACAACGGCCGCCACGGCCGCCCGGTCCTCGGTTCGGGCAACCGTCCGTTGAAGTCGCTGTCCGACATGCTCAAGGGCAAGCAGGGGCGCTTCCGTATGAACCTGCTGGGCAAACGCGTGGATTATTCCGGCCGTTCCGTCATCGTGGTCGGTCCTTCGCTGAAACTCCATGAGTGCGGGCTGCCCAAAAAGATGGCGCTTGAACTCTTTGAACCGTTCATCATCCGTAAACTGCGCGAGAAGGGTTACGTGCACACGATCAAGGGCGCCAAGCGCATGGTGGAGCGCGCCAAGATCGAGGTCTGGGACATCCTGGATGAGGTCATCAAGGACCATCCGATCATGCTCAATCGCGCGCCGACCCTGCACCGCCTGAGCATCCAGGCATTTCAGCCGGTCCTCGTCGAGGGCAAGGCCATCAAGCTCCATCCGCTGGTCTGCACCGCCTTTAACGCCGACTTCGACGGAGACCAGATGGCCGTTCATATTCCGCTGTCCCTGGAGGCCCAGATCGAGTGCCGCCTGGAGCTGTTGTCGATCAACAACCTGTTTTCGCCGGCGGATGGACGTCCCATCATGTCCCCGACACAGGACATGGTTTTGGGCCTTTATTATTTGACCAAGGACAAACCCCAGCAGAAAGACGACGGCCGCATTTACGCCGACGAGCAGGAAGTCATCATCGCCTACAACGACAAGCAGGTCGAGCTCCATACCGGCATCAAGCTGCGGATCAGCCGCCCGGTCTGGGGCGACGAAAAGACCTCGTTCATTATTTCCCAGGGGAAGTCTCTCCTGGAAGATGATGGCAAGGCGAAGGATGTCAAGGATTCGAAAAAACCGCGGCTTATCGAAACCACCGTCGGACGCGTGATCTTCAATCAGCTTTTATCCAAGGAATACGGGTATGTCAACGATACCCTGGACAAAAAGAAGATCGGCGCCGTCATTGCGGACTGCCACAAAAGGTTCGGCCAGCATACCACCGTGGACCTTCTGGACAAAATGAAGGAATGCGGCTTTTTCTCGGCGACAGCCGCGGGGATCTCCATCAGCATCGCGGATCTGACCAGCCCCGAGGAAAAAGAGCGGCATATCAAAGAGGCCAAGCAGGATGTCGCCAAGGTCGAGGACCAGTACCGCAAAGGGATCATCACGGGCCGCGAGCGTTATAACAAGATCATCGACCTCTGGACGCATACGACGGAAAAGGTCTCGGACCTGGTCTTTTCCAAGATGGACCCCTTCAACCCGGTCTTCATCATGGCGGATTCCGGGGCGAGAGGTTCCCGCCTGCAGATCCGCCAGCTCTCCGGCATGCGCGGCCTCATGGCCAAGCCGTCCGGCGAGATCATCGAGAACCCGATCACGGCCAGCTTCCGCGAGGGGTTGACCGTTTTGGAATATTTCATCTCCACGCACGGCGCCCGCAAGGGTCTGGCCGACACCGCCTTGAAAACAGCCGACGCCGGTTACCTCACGCGCCGTCTCGTGGACGTGGCCCAGGAGATCGTCGTTAACGAGCCGGACTGCGGGACCCTCAACGGGATCACCGTCGCCGCGATCATCGAAGGCGACGAGCTCGTTGTCAGCCTCAAGGAGCGCATCATCGGCCGCGTGGCCCTGGACAATATCGTGGACGTCATCACCGACCAGGTTGTCGTGGATGCCGGCCAGGAAATCACGGAAGAGAAGGCCGCCGTCATCGAGCAGCTCGGCATTGAAAAGGTCCGCATCCGCAGCGTTTTGACCTGCGAAACGGACCGCGGGGTCTGCCGGAAATGTTACGGCCGGAACCTGGCCACCCAGCGCTTGGTCGAGATCGGCGAAGCGGTCGGGATTATCGCCGCTCAAAGTATCGGCGAGCCCGGCACGCAGCTGACCATGAGAACCTTCCACATCGGCGGGACCGCCAGCCGTGCCGTCGAGCAATCGTATTACCGTTCCAAGAACAAAGGGATCCTCAAATATCACCAGTTGCGCGTCGTCGAGAGAAACAAGGAATACATCGTCCTCAACCGCAACGGCGCGGTGAGCGTCAACAATGAGTTCGGCCGCGAGTTCGAGCGTTATCAGCTGCCGCAGGGCGCGACGATCAAGTTCCCGGACGGAGATTCGATCGAAAAAGAGGTCATCTTCGCGACCTGGGACCCTTATACCATCCCGATCATCACGGAAGTCAAGGGGATGGTCAACTCGGAAGATTTGCTTCAGGACGTGACCGTCCAGGAAGAGCAGAACCCGATTACGGGGATCACCGAGAGGGTCGTCGTCGAGCACAAGCTGGAATTCCATCCGCAGATCATTATCACGGACGAGCGCAAGGAGGTCGTGGGGATCTATTCCATCCCAGTCGGCGCCCACATCCTCGTTCACGACAAGCAGCCCGTGAATGGCGGCGATCTGATCGCCAAAATTCCGAGAGGCATCGGAAAGACGAGGGACATCACCGGCGGTTTGCCGCGCGTGGCCGAGCTTTTCGAGGCCCGCCGCCCGAAGGACCCGGCCGTGATCAGCGAGATCGACGGCTTTGTGGAATTCGGCGAGGACCGCCGTGGGCTCCGCACGATCGTCGTCAAGAGCCCCACGGGGATGGCCAAGGAATACACGATCCCCCACGGCAAGCACCCGAACGTTTACAAAGGCGACCGCGTTTTTGCCGGCCAGCAGTTGACCGACGGGCCGGTCGTCCCGCAGGACATCCTGCGCGTCTGCGGGGACAAGGTCCTCCAGGAGTATCTTTTGAACGAGGTCCAGGAAGTTTACCGCCTGCAGGGCGTGCGGATCAATGATAAGCACATTGAGCTCATCATCTCGCAGATGCTCAAGAAAGTGAAGATCGAAGATTCCGGGGACACGCCGTTTCTGATCGGCGAACAGGTCGACCGCGTCGCGTTCAAAAAAGCGAACGAACTGGTCATGAAGAAAAAGGGAAAGCCTGCGCAGGCCACGCCCCAGCTGCTGGGCATCACGAAGGTGTCCCTCACGACGGAGAGTTTCATCTCCGCTGCGAGCTTCCAAGAGACAACAAGAGTCTTGACAGAGGCATCTTCATCTGGTAAGATTGACCACTTACGTGGGTTAAAAGAAAATGTCATTGTGGGCCATTTGATCCCGGCGGGGACGGGCCTGAGTTGCTACGACGAAGTGGGTATGGTGAAATATGCCGACGATACAACAGCTCATCAGAACGAGCCGAAGCCACAAAATCAAGAAGAGTAAAGCGCCTGCGCTGGACAGCTGCCCGCAGAAAAGAGGGGTCTGTCTTCAGGTGCGGACGATGACGCCGAAAAAACCGAATTCGGCGCTCCGGAAAATCGCGCGCGTCCGTTTGTCGAACCGCGTGGAAGTCACGTCTTACATCCCTGGTGAAGGGCACAACCTCCAGGAGCACTCGATCGTCTTGGTCCGTGGAGGGCGTGTCAAAGATTTGCCAGGTGTCCGCTACCACATTGTCCGTGGCACCCTGGACACCTCCGGCGTGGATAAACGCAAGAAATCCCGCTCAAAATACGGAGCAAAAAGAGGAAAGTAATCTTTCCCTCGCAGGGGAGGATACCCGAAGCAGGGAATTCTTCCAAGGGAAATTTTTTGGTATCGCTATAAAAAAATATTAGAAATAAGACGCTATCCTGGCAGGAGAATATGCGAAGACGAAAAGCTGAAAAACGCGAGACCCCACCGGATCCCAAGTACGGGAGCCAGTTGCTTGCCCGTTTTATCAATGTCCTGATGACCAAGGGCAAAAAGACGACGGCCGAGAAAATCGTTTACGACGCCCTGGACATCCTCAAGCAAAAGTCCCAGGAGGACCAGGTGATCAAGGCGTTCAACCGGGCCATCGACAACATCCGCCCGCGGCTGGAGCTGAAGCCGCGCCGCGTCGGCGGGGCCACGTACCAGATCCCGATCGAGGTGAACGTGAACCGCGGGAATTCCCTGGCCATGCGCTGGATCCGTGATTTCGCCCGCAAGAAGAAGGGCAAACCCATGACCGTTAAGCTCGCCGACGAGCTTGTGGCCGCTTACAAGGCCGAAGGCGCGGCGATCAAGAAGCGCGACGAAACTCACAAAATGGCCGAGGCCAACAAGGCCTTTGCCCACTTACGGTGGTAAATTAAATGGCTGTCCAAGTCCCCTTAAAAGATCTGCGCAACATCGGAATCATCGCTCATATCGACGCCGGAAAGACGACGACGACCGAGCGGATCCTGTATTACGCCGGCGTCATTCACAAGCTGGGCAACATTGATGACGGCAACACCGCCATGGATTGGATGCCGCAGGAGCAGGAGCGCGGGATCACGATCACTTCGGCGAGCACGCGCTGTTTCTGGAGGGACAAACAGATCAATATCATCGACACCCCGGGCCACGTGGATTTTACCGTTGAGGTCGAGCGTTCGCTGAAGGTCCTGGATGGCGCCGTTATCGTCCTGTGCGGCTGCAGCGGTGTTCAGCCCCAGACCGAGACGGTTTGGCGTCAGGCCGACAGATACCATGTCCCGCGCATCGCTTTCGTCAACAAGATCGACCGTTTGGGCGCGGATTTTGACCGCGTTCTCAGCGAGATCCATGAGCGGTTGGGCGCACACGCCGCCGGCATCTGTTTCCCCGATGGGACTGAAGACAGATTTCAGGGCATCGTGGACGTGGTCCATAATGATTATGTCACTTACAAGGACACCGAGGGGCAGGAGATGGAGAGAAATCCCATCCCCGCCGCTCTCCAGGAAGCCACTAAGAAATATCGCCATATCCTGATTGAAAAACTGGCCGAAGTCGATGACGCGATCATGGAAAAGTTTGTTGAGGAGAAAGAAGTCGCGGTCGAGGAGCTCAAGGCCGCCATCCGCCGCCAGGTCGTCAGGAGCAAATTCCTTCCGGTCCTGGTCGGCACCGCCCTGAGGAACAAGGGTGTGCAGCTTGTCCTCGATGCTGTTTGCGATTATCTCCCGTCCCCCCTCGATCTCCCGCCGCTCCAAGGCGTAAATCCCGACAATGAAGAAAAAGTTGAACGAGCCGTCACCAAAGAGGCCCCCTTGGCGGGTCTCGTTTTTAAGATCGCTTCTGATGCGTATGTGGGAAAGCTTTTTTATACCCGGATCTATTCCGGACGGCTCAAGCAGGGCGATACCATTTACAATTCGACCCGCAAGTGCCGCGAGCGCGTTTCGAAGATCGTTGTCATGCATGCCAACCGGCAGGAAATCGTTGATTTTGTCGAGGTCGGGGACATTGTCGCCCTGGTGGGGCTCAAGGACAGCAAATCCGGCGACACCGTTTGCGACGATGAGAACCACATCGTCATTGAGAGGATGAACGTCCCGGAGCCGGTCGTGTCCATGGCCATCGAGCCGAAAACCAAGGCCGACCAGGACAAGCTCGGCTTTACTCTCCGTAAATTTTTGGACGAGGATCCGTCCCTCCGCGTGAAATACGACCATGAAACCGGGCAGACCATCATTTCCGGCATGGGAGAACTCCATTTGGAAATCATCATTGACCGCATGAAGCGCGAGCACAACCTGGAATGCAACATTGGCCGTCCGCAGGTCGCTTACCGTGAGGCCATCACCAAGAAGGTTTCCGGAATTGAAGGGAAATTCATCACCCAGACCGGCGGCCGCGGCCAGTACGGGCATGTCATCATCGATGTTGAGCCAGGCGAGAAGGGTAAGGGCATTGTCTTTATCAACAAGATCAAGGGCGGCTCGGTTCCTCGCGAATATTTTAAGCCGATTGAAGAAGGCATCCGCACCGCCGCCCAGACCGGGATCCTGGCCGGTTATCCGGTCTCCGATTTTACCGTGACGCTGGTCGACGGGTCTTATCACGAAGTCGATTCCAGCGAGCTGGCGTTCCAGTTGGCCGCGAAGTATGCGCTCCAGGAAGGCCTGCGCCGGGGAGGGTCTGTTTTTATCGAGCCGATCATGGGTTTGGAGTGCACGGTCCCCGAGGATTATATGGGGTCCGTCATCGGAGATTTGAACACCCGCCGCGCCAAGATCGTTGAGCTCGGCACCAGAGGCAAACTGAAAACAGCCCGCTGCGAGGTTCCGTTGGCAGAGATGTTCAACTACGCAAACGCGCTGAGGTCGTTGACCCAGGGACGCGCGTCGTTCTCGATGGAGCCGGCTTTTTACGCAGAGGTTCCGCACCACTTGGGAGAGAAAATCAAGGGAGCCCGACAAGAGGCTGCCGGCAAGAAATAACTTTATACCCATTCAACCGAAATCGGATCTCACGAAATCCAGAAAACGGGAGGACAGTCATGGCTAAGGAAAAATTCATCCGTAACAAACCGCACCTCAACATCGGGACCATCGGTCACGTCGATCACGGGAAAACGACCCTGAGCGCCGCGATCACCACCGTGTTGA
The DNA here is from genome assembly GCA_030688425.1 of Candidatus Omnitrophota bacterium. Classification (NCBI taxonomy): domain Bacteria; kingdom Pseudomonadati; phylum Candidatus Omnitrophota; species Candidatus Omnitrophota bacterium. The sequence goes on from JAUYIB010000018.1 coordinate 100,874, forward strand.
GCAGCAGGGGTTTGGCTCAGGCACGGTCCTATGACTCGATCGATAACGCTCCGGAAGAGAAAGAGCGCGGCGTTACGATCAATATCTCCCATCTTGAATACGAGACGGACAAGAGGCATTACGCCCACATCGACTGTCCCGGCCACGCGGACTACATCAAGAACATGATCACCGGCGCGGCCCAGATGGACGGCGCGATCCTGGTCGTGTCCGCCGCCGACGGTCCTATGCCCCAGACCCGCGAGCACATCCTCCTGGCCCGCCAGGTGAACGTGCCCCAGATCGTCGTTTTCATGAACAAAGTGGACCAGGTCCAGGACAAGGAACTGCTCGACCTCGTCGAGCTCGAAGTTCGCGACCTGCTGACCAAATACAAGTTTGACGGCGACAAGACCCCGATCATCAAAGGGAGCGCCCTTGATGCGTTGAGCAACCCGAAGGACGCGGCCCATATCCAGCCGATCCTCGATCTGATGAAGGCGGTTGACGATTATATCCCGGAACCCAAGCGCGACCTGGACAAGCCGTTCTCCATGGCCGTGGAAGACATCTTTTCCATCTCCGGCCGCGGAACCGTCGCCACGGGAAGGATCGAGCGCGGGAAGTGCCACGTTGGCGAAGAAGTTGAGGTCGTCGGGCTTCGTCCGGCGGTCCAGAAGACGGTTATCACCGGTGTGGAAATGTTCCGCAAGGAGCTCGATGAGGGCTTTGCCGGGGATAACGTCGGGCTTCTGCTGCGAGGGATGGACAAGAACACCATCGAGCGCGGGATGGTTTTGGCCGCCCCGGGTTCGATCACGCCTCATACCAAATTCAAGGCGCAGGTTTACATTTTGACCAAAGAGGAAGGCGGGCGCCATACCCCGTTCTTCAAGGGATATAAACCCCAGTTCTACTTCCGCACGACGGACGTGACCGGAACGGCAGAGTTGCCGGCCGGTGTTGAGATGTGCATGCCCGGCGACAACGTGGAGCTGGTCATCGAGTTGATCACCCCGGTCGCTATGGACAAAGAGCTGCGTTTCGCGATCCGCGAAGGCGGCCGTACCGTCGGGGCAGGCGTCATCCACGAAATCATCAAATAAGGCAACCGGATCGGAATTGCCCGGTATGCGGTGAGCCTACCGGCTCATCAGAAGAGAGTTTTTTGTATGCAAAAAATCAGAATCAAGTTAAAGGCTTATGATCACCGGCTGATTGACCAGTCGGCGCAGGAAATTGTGGACACGGCGATCCGGACCGGCGCTAAAGTGGCCGGCCCTGTCCCGCTTCCGACCAAGAAGGAATTGTACACGGTGCTTCGCTCTCCGAACGTGGACAAGAAGTCGCGGGAGCAGTTCCACTTGGCGATCCACAAGCGCCTCATCGATCTCATTGAGCCGTCCGCCAAGACGGTGGAGGCCTTGCGCAAACTGAACCTGCCCGCCGGTGTTGACGTCGAAATCAAGCAGTAAGGATATCCCATGATACGCGGTTTGATCGGACGAAAAATTGGAATGACGCAGGTCTTCGACAAGGACGGGAACATCATCCCCGTCACGGTCGTCGAGGCCGGCCCTTGCTGCATCCTGCAGCTCAAAGAGGCTCCGGTCAAGGTGCGGCTAGGTTTTGACGCGAAGCGCGAGTCGCTGGTGCGCAAGCCTGAGCAGGGTTTGTTTAAAAAGGCCGGCGTTTCGGCTGTGCGCGTCATCAAAGAAGTGGATTCGAGCGATAACAAGGATTATAAAGTCGGCCAGATGATCACGGCCGATATTTTTAAGCCGGGGGATTACGTGGATGTCACCGGGATTTCGCAGGGCAAGGGTTTCCAGGGCGGTATGAGGCGCTGGCACTGGTCCGGCGGTCCTGGCAAGCACGGGTCCATGCATCACCGCCGGGTCGGTTCGATCGGCCAGAGCGCCGAGCCGTCACGTACCCTGGTGGGCCAGCACATGCCTGGTCATATGGGCGCCGAGCGTGTTACGGTCCAGGGGCTCCGGGTCATAGAGGTCATGATTGATCAAAATTTGCTTTTGATCAAGGGCGCTGTCCCCGGCGTTAAGAAGAATTACGTCGTGATCAACCGTTCCAAGAAAAAGGCCTACAAGTCGCTTGACGAGAAGAAGGCTGTCGCCGAAGTGAAGCGCAATCCGATGAAGCAGAGCAAGGCTGCGGCCAAGGGCGGCAAGGCGGCTCCGGCGGCCAAGGGAGGTAAGTAACATGTCGTCACTTCCCATTCTGGACAAGCAGGGAAAGAAAACCGAGGCCCTGGATCTCCCGAAGGAAATTTTTGAGGCCCCGTTGAATACAAAGGTCCTTCACCAGGCCGTTGTCATGTACCAGGCCTCGCAGCGCCAGGGGACTTTGAACACCAAAGAGCGCGCCTATGTCTCCGGCGGCGGCAAGAAGCCGTTCCGCCAGAAGGGCACGGGCCGCGCCCGCGCCGGGTCCATCCGTTCTCCTCTGTGGCACGGCGGCGGGACCGTGTTCGGTCCGCATCCCCGGGATTTCGGTTACGATATCCCCAAGCGCGCCCGCAAGACCGCGCTGCGGGAGAGTCTGAACGCCAAGTTCAAGTCCAACGACCTGTTCTGCCTGATTGAGTTGAAAGAAAAAATTTCCAAGACCAAGGACTTTGCGAAAATTCTGGACGCCCTGAAGCTCAAGGGGAAGATCCTGGCGATCCTCGACGGCTGCGATGACAGCGTGAGACTGGCCAGCCGTAATATCGACCGGTTCCAGCTGATGCGTTCCGAGGACGTAAACGCGTATCATATTTTGCGGAACAAGAGGTTGCTGGTGACCAAGACGGCGTTCCATAAACTGTTAAAGCGTATTGAAGGATAAACGGCCATGGCTGTCGCCTACGATGTGATCAAAACTCTGCTACGCACCGAAAAAGGGACTTCGCTCGAGCCCGACCGCAAGTACCTGTTTAAGGTCGCCGGCAAGGCCAACAAAATACAGATCAAAAGGGCTGTCGAGGAGATTTATAAGGTCAAGGTCCAGGCGGTCAACACGACCGTGGTGCCGGGGAAGCGCAAAAGGGTCCGCCAGGAATTCGGATACACGACGGACTGGAAAAAGGCGGTCGTGACCTTGAGGGAAGGGCAGAAAATCGAAGTGAGTTAATGAGGCCCAAGCTTATGGAAGTCCCGCGAAGCGGGACGACATAAGTTTGCTGGCCGAATTAACCCCGGCCGATTGCCCTGTGAAGCGCCGAGGGCAGCCGGGTTGAAAGATGAGAGAGAAATATGGGACTTAAAAAATTCAAACCAACGACGAATGGTCTCCGGCACACGGTGATCTCGGATTTCCGGGAGATCACCAAAGGCAAGCCGGAAAAGGCCCTTTTGAAGCCGCTCAAGAAAAGCGGCGGCCGCAACTGTTACGGCCGGATCACCATGAGATTCCGCGGCGGAGGGCATAAAAGGATGTACCGCCTGGTGGACTTTAAGCGTGACCGGCTGGATCAGGAAGCCGAAGTGGTCGCCATTGAATATGATCCCAACCGCTCGGCCCGGATCGCCCTGGTGCGTTATCCGGACGGGACGAAATCGTATATCCTGGCTCCTCTGGAGCTGAAGGTCGGCGAAAAAGTGGTCAGCACGATCACGGGGGAAGCCGAAATTGTGGCCGGTAACTGCATGCCGATCCGCCGCATCCCGCTGGGGACGGCCATCCATAATATCGAGATCCTTCCCGGCAACGGCGGGCAGTTCGCCCGTTCCGCCGGAGTTTCAGCCCAGATTTTAGCCAAGGAAGGCGATTACGCCCATGTCCGCATGCCGTCGAGCGAGGTCCGGAAGTTCCGTTTGGACTGCCGCGCGACCATCGGTCAGATGGGCAACGTCGAGCACGATTCGATCTCTGTCGGCAAGGCCGGCCGGAACCGCTGGCTGGGCCGTAGAGGGCATGTCCGCGGCGTCGCGATGAACCCGGTTGATCACCCGCACGGCGGCGGCGAGGGCAAGGCCCCGCAGGGAAACCCTCATCCGGTGAGCCCGTGGGGGCAGAAGTCCAAAGGTCTCCGGACCCGGACGCCCAAAAAATATTCCAACAAGTGGATCGTTAGAAGAAGGACGAAGTAAATATGACAAGATCAGTCAAAAAAGGCCCTTTTGTCGAAGAAGCGTTGATGAAGCGCGTGCAGAGGATGGCGTCCTCGGGGCAGAGACAGCCTGTCAAAACCTGGTCGCGCCGTTCGACCGTTGTTCCGGAATTTGTCGGCATGACGATCGCGATTTACGACGGCCGTAAGCATGTGCCGGTTTACATCACCGAGAACATGGTCGGTTATAAGCTCGGCGATTTTGCCCCGACCCGCACGTTCCGCAAGCACGGCGGCGTGAAGGCCAAGAAGTCCCCGGACAAGACCTAAGGAAAAAGGATTTTTAGAGGTTACCCATGATTGCTCAAGCCCATGGACGTTATATGAGAGTTTCCCCGATGAAAATGCGCCAGGTCATCGACCTGATCCGCGGGAAGGACATTTCTTCCTCCAAGGTCATTTTGACCCAGGTCAACAAGGGGTGCACGGGGATGATCGCCAAGGTCCTCAATTCCGCGGTCAGCAATGCCAAGCAAAAAGGGTTGAGCGAGGACCAGCTTTTCATTTCCAAGATTGTCGCCAACGGCGGTCCGATGTGGAAGCGGTTCCGTCCCGCGGCGTTCGGGCGGGCCACGCCGATTTTAAAGAGGACAACGCATCTTAAGATTGAATTGGATCTCATTACGAGATAAGGGGTCAAACGTGGGACAAAAAGTTCATCCATTTATTCAGAGAATCGGCGTCAACCGCAACTGGCGCAGCCTTTGGTATGCGGACAAAAAAGATTACAAGCACAACATCGTTGAGGATTTCAATATCCGCAAGTTCATCAAGGCGAAGTTCTCCCAGGCCGCCGTCTCGTACATCAACATCGAGCGCCTGGCCGAGCAGACCAAGATCAAGATCGCGTCCGCCCGTCCCGGTGTCATCATCGGCCGGCGCGGGGCGGATTTGACCCGGATCAAGGAAGAGCTGAGAGCCATTTCCAAGAAAGAAATCGATGTCGATGTGATCGAGATCAAGAATCCGGCCATCGAGGCCCAGCTGGTGGCCCAGAACGTGGCTTTTCAGCTCGAGAAGCGCGTCATTTTCCGCCGCGCCATCAAGCGCGCCGTGGAGCAGGCCATGCAGAGCGGGGCCAAAGGGATCAAGATCAGCGTCTCGGGACGTTTGGGCGGGGCGGAAATGGCCCGTCGGGAAACCCACCGGGAGGGATCGATTCCTTTGATGACTTTGAGAGCGGACGTGGATTATGGTTTTGCCGAAGCCCGGACCACCTACGGGATCATCGGCGTGAAGTGCTGGGTTTACAAGGGTGATATCATCCGCGAGAAGAAACGAACGCTGGCGCCCGCAAAATAATTCCGGTTTCCGCAAATTTGTGAAAGCCGATAACGGAGTGAAGCCGTCATGTTGATACCCAGGAGAGTCAAATACCGCAAGGCCCAGAAGGGAAAGGTCCGGGGTCTCGCCACCCGCGGGAACCGGTTGCTTTTCGGGGAATACGGGCTGAAGGCCCTGGAGAACGGTTTGATCCGTTCCAACCACCTCGAGGCCTGCCGTGTCGTCGTCGCCAGAAAATCCGCCGGCGCAGGAAAATTTTGGATCAAGGTGTTTCCGTACAAGCCGGTCACGAAAAAACCGCCGGAAACCCGGCAGGGAAAAGGGAAAGGCGATCTGGATCACTGGGTCGCTCCGATCCACCGAGGCGTCATCATTTGCGAATTGGGCGGCGTTCCTGAAGAGTTCGCCAAGCGGCTGTTCCGTCTGGTCGCCTTTAAGCTGCCGATCCGGACAAAGTTCGTCACCCGTGCGACGATGCATTAATGAGTACGCAACTTGCGGAACGAAGTGAACGCAAGTTGCTGTGCGAATTAACCCTGTGAAGCATGAGCGAGCTTGCGAGCGAATGATTGCGGAACAGGGATAATGAGATTACGAGGTTGATGCCATGAAAATGAAAGAACTGGAAGCCCTCAGCTCCGAAGAATTGTTGCAGAAGGAAAGAGCGTTCAAGAAGAGCATTTTCGAGCTTGATTACCAGAAAAAAATGGGACGCGTGGAGAAACCGGCCCAATACAAGCTTCTCCGGCGGGATATCGCCAGGATTTTAACCCTGCTTAACCAGAGAAAGACTCAGAAGACATGACCACCCGGACCAACAGACGCAAATTCCTCGCAGGGGAAGTCGTCAGCGACAAGATGAACAAGACGCGTGTGGTTCAGATCCGCTGGGCTTCCAAGCATTCTAAATACGAAAAGACGATCCGGCGCGCGGCCAAATACAAGGCGCATGACGAGCAGAACGCCACCAAGACAGGTGATTTTGTCCGGATTATGGAGACCCGTCCGTTATCGAAAGACAAGCGCTGGATCATCTGCGAAGTGATCAAGAAGCGCGGGGCCTAACGGCCGCCCGCCCCGGAGGCCAGTGTCCGGGGGGAGGAAGGACTTATGCTGCAAATGAAATCCGTATTTGACGTGGCCGACAACACCGGGGCCCGCAAGGCCTCTATGATCGGCGTCCTCAAGGGGAAGGGCCGCCATTGGGCCCAGATCGGGGACATCATCAAGGTCAACATCAAGGAATCGGCCCCCGACGCCGCGCTCAAGAAGGGCGAAAAGGCCAAGGGCGTGATCGTGCGCACGCGCATGCCCATCCGCCGGGCCGACGGAAGCTATGTCCGTTTTGACACCAACGCCATCGTGATCATCGATGACGGCGGGAACCCGAAGGGGACGCGCGTCTTCGGCCCCGTGGCTAGGGAATTGCGCAATTTGGAATTCATGAAAATCATTTCGTTAGCCCCCGAGGTCATTTGACATGCTGCGCATCAAGAAAAACGACCGGGTGATGGTCATCACCGGCAAGGATAAAGGAAAAATCGGCAAGGTCATCCGTGTCATTTCCGCAGAGGACCGGGTGGTGATCGAGGCCGTGAATATGATCAAGAAGGCCAAGCGCCGGACCCAGCAGGATCAGCAGGGCGGGTTCTTGGAAGTCGAGCGCCCGATCCACATTTCCAACGTGATGCTGGTGGACAAGAAAACGAACAAACCGACCCGTTTCAGCGTTTCGGTCCTGAAGGACGGCTCCAAGGTCAGGATCAGCAAAAAAAGCGGCGAGGCCGTCTGAGCGGGTTTTCAGAAACGCGGCGCAGGAAAAGGAATAGACAATGGTTCCCCGTTTGATGAAAAAATATCAGGAAGAAGTCGTCCCGCAGCTCCAGCAGAAATTCGGGATCAAGAACGCCATGGCGCTCCCCCGCCTTGAAAAGATCGTTGTGAACATGGGGGTCGGGGAAGCCCTCCAGGACATCAAGATCATGGAAAGCGCCGTCCAGGAATTGACGATGATCACCGGGCAGAAGCCGGTCGTTCGCCGCGCCAGAGTGGCGATTTCCAATTTCAAGCTCAGGGAAAACGCCCCGGTGGGCTGCTGCGTGACCCTCCGCCGCACCCGGATGTATGAATTTTTGGATAAGCTGGTCAATATTTCCCTGCCGCGTATCCGCGACTTTAACGGGGTGTCCCGCAAGTCGTTCGACAAGCAGGGGAATTACACCCTCGGCATCTCGGACCAGTCGATCTTTCCGGAGATCGACACCGGCCGGCTCGGGAGGACGCAGGGCATGGACATTTCCATCGTTTTTGATAAGGGCCCCAAGGACCGCACGTGCGAAGTGCTCCGCCTGCTGGGGATGCCGTTTACCAAGTCGTAATGTTCCTGTCAAGGAAAGAAAGAGTTTGAGGTTATGGCAAGAAAAGGTCTGATCAACAAATCTCTGAAAAAACCGAAATTTTCCGCCCGCCAGCATAACCGCTGCACATTGTGCGGGAGGCCGAAAGGGTTTTTGCGCCGGTTCGGCATTTGTCGTATCTGTTTCCGCGAACTGGCCTGGAAAGGCGAAATCCCCGGGATCAAAAAGGCCAGCTGGTAATTGCCTTAACTCCGGTAGCCTCCGCCGTAAAGGATGTGAGTACCGGCGGTAAGGGTTGAATACGCGGGACCGCTATTCTATAAAAATCCCGAGCGCAGCGAGTGATCAAAGAAAAAAGGTAAAGGAAAAGCCAATGTCCGTTGACACGATCGCCAATTTTTTAACGAATGTCCGTAACGCCGTCCATGCCAAGAAAGAAACGGTGGAGATCCCGGCGTCAAAGATGACCGGGAGGATCCTCGAGATCATGAAAAATGACGGGTACATCGAGGATTTCCGGCTTTTAAAGAACAACACCCAGGGATCTTACAAGGTGTATCTCAAGTACGAAAGCAAGCGGCCCGCGATCATCGGGCTGAAGAGGATTTCCCGTCCGGGGTTGAGGGTGTATGTCGCGGGCGACGAAATTCCCCGCGTCTTGAGCGGGCTGGGGACGGCCGTGATTTCAACGTCGAAAGGCGTGATCACCGACCGTGAGGCACGCAAGCTCAAGGTCGGCGGCGAAATTGTCTGCCACGTATGGTAAGAACCTGATTCGGGTTGCCAACTTTCATTAAGAAGGATACTCAGATGTCGAGAATCGGTAAAATTCCAGTCGCATTGCCCAAGGACGTCAAGATCGCCATTGAAAAGGATATGTTGCGTCTGGAGGGGTCCAAGGGCAAGATGTCCCTGAAGATGCTCCCTTATATTCAAGTCGAGCAGAAGGACGCCCAGCTTTTGGTCACGCGTACCGGCGACATCAAGCAGGCCAGGGCGAACCAGGGCACGTTCCGCGCCCTTCTCCTGGGCATGATCGAAGGGGTTTCCAAGGGACACAAGAGAGATCTGGAGATTCAGGGGGTCGGGTTCCGCGCCCAGATCCAGGGGACGAAACTGATCCTGAACCTGGGATTCAGCCATCCTGTGGAATTCGAAGTCCCGAAGGACGTGAAAGTCTCCGTGCCGCAACCGACGTCGATCACGATCGAAGGGCTTGACAAGGCCGTCGTCGGAGAAGTGGCCGCCAAGATCCGGCGCATCAAGCCGCCGGAGCCGTATAAGGGCAAGGGGATCCGCTATTCCGGAGAATACGTGAGACGCAAGCAGGGGAAATCGGTTACCAAGTAATCTTGAAGGAATTGAATCAGGGGCCGTTGCTATGAAAAGCCAATCAAAAATACGTGAAATCAAGCGGAAGGCGCGCCATTACCGCATTCGAAGGAAGCTCGTGGGGACCCCGCAGCGTCCGCGGCTGTGCGTGCACCGCAGTCTGGGCAACATTTATGTGCAGGTCGTGGACGACGTGAGCCAGAAGGTCCTTTTCGGCATGTCCACGCTCAACAAGGATGTCCGCGGCAAGATCAAGGCCGGCGGCAATGTCGAGGCCGCGAAGGTCCTCGGCGGGGCCGTCGCCGCTTTGGCGCAGAAAAAAGGCATCAAAGAGGTCGCTTTTGACCGGGGCGGGTATCTCTATCACGGCCGGATCAAGGCCCTGGCTGACGGCGCCCGCGAAGGCGGTCTTGTTTTCTAATGATCTGCGCGCCTGCCGGTAGGCAGGAATTAGCCCCGCAGGTGTGGTTTTCGACGAGCAGATCACGCGGGGTCAAGGATTAGAATTTTCGAATAGAACAGGGAGACGGAATGAGCGAAGACAATCTCAAGAAAGCGGCGAAAATCAAGCCGAAGGCACAGGAAATCGATGGTGTCAAGGTCCCGGAAGTTGCGGACGTTGAACCGGATGCCGTTGTTGCTCCGGCCGAACCCACGGAAACCCGTGAACCAACCCGGGAAAGGGAACCCCGTTCCCAGTCCCGCCGCAGACCGTCAGCGCCGAGGCGGGATGCCGCGCCGTCGGAGTTTGTCGAAAAGGTGATCACGATCAAGCGCGTCACGAAAGTCACCAAGGGGAACAAGCGTTTGAATTTCAGCGCCCTGGTGGTCGTCGGGGACGGCAAGGGGCGCGTGGGATATGGATTGGAAAAGGCCGGCGAAGTGGCCTTGGCGATCAAGAAATCGCTCACGGCGGCCAAGAAGCGCCTGGTCCGCATTTCACTCAAGGGCACGACGATCCCGCATGAGATCATCGGGACGTGCGGGGCCGCGTCCGTTCTTTTGAAGCCCGCCGCCGAAGGTACCGGCGTCATCGCCGCAGGTCCGGTGCGCGCCGTCTGTGACGGGGCCGGGATCAGAAACATTTTGACCAAATGCCATAAATCGAACAACCCGATCAACGTTGTCAAAGCGACGTTCGACGGATTGAACCGCCTGAAAGCGGTCTCCAACATTCCAACGACGGGTAAGGAAGACAATGCAACTCCATCAGTTACTGGCTCCTAAAGGGGCGACCAAAAGACGGAAGATCGTGGGCCGCGGCCGCGGGTCCGGCCACGGCAAGACGAGCTGCAAGGGACACAAAGGGCAGAACGCGCGCAAGGGCCGCGGGATCCTTGGCCAGCTGGAAGGCGGCCAGATGCCGCTCATCCGGCGCCTGCCGAAAGTGGGCTTTCGCAGCAAGCGTCCGCTCGTTTATCAGGAAGTCAATCTGGAAGAGCTTACGAAATTCAAGGCTGGATCCGTCGTCGACGCCAGGACCCTGAAGGCGAAGGGGCTCATCAAAAATATTTTCAAGCCTTTTAAGATCCTGGGCGACGGGGATTTGAAGAACGCGTTGACGGTGCACGCCTACAGTTTTTCGAAAACGGCGGCGGAAAAAATCCAAAAGGCCGGCGGCAAACTGGAAACGGTCACGGCCGAGATCCTTAAGAAGCAGGAAGAGACGGCCTCTCCATCGTAGGCCTCTCGCGCCCCTTTGAGGGGGCGGACGGGATATTCGTTCCATGATATTGTCAGCCTTTTCCAATTGTTTTAGAATCCCGGAACTGAAAAATAAAATCCTGTTCACGCTGGGGATCATCGCCGTTTACCGGGTAGGGTGTTTTATCCCAACGCCGGGCGTGAACGGTTCGGTGCTGGCCTCGGCGTTTCAGAAGCTCAACTCGACCGACACAGGAACGATCTTTGGCATGATGAACATGTTCTCCGGCGGGGCGGTCGAAAAGATGACCGTTTTTGCCTTGGGGATCATGCCGTACATCTCAAGTTCGATCATCCTTCAGCTTCTGACGGCCATTATCCCGTCCCTGGAGAAGCTGGCCAAGGAAGGCCAGGCCGGATACCAGAAGATCAACCAGTACACCCGTTACGGGACTCTGGGACTGGCGCTGGTGCAGTCCTTTTTCATCGCGCTCTGGCTGGAGAAGCAGGCCTTTGAGGGCATGCAGGTCGTCAATGACCCGGGCTGGGGATTTCGTTTTGTGACCGTCCTGTCTCTGACCGCCGGCACGCTTTTGCTGATGTGGCTGGGTGAACAGATCCAGGAGCGCGGGATCGGGAACGGGATTTCCCTGATCATCACCGCCGGGATCATCGCCTCCGGGCCGCAGGCCATGCAGATGCTGATGATGCTCATGTCGGCCAAGACGGCCGGGGCCGCTCAGCTTCAGCTTTTTCATCTGATCATCATGATTGCGTTCTTGATCGGCGTGATCATCCTGGTCACGTTGATCACCCAGGCCCAGCGCAAGATTCCCGTGCAGTATGCCCGGAGGATCGTCGGCCGAAAGGTTTACGGCGGGCAGAGCACCTATATCCCCCTGAAGGTTGACACGTCGGGCGTTATCGCGATCATTTTCGCCCAGTCGATCATCCTGTTCCCGGCCACGCTGGCGAGTTTCATCCTGCATCCCTTTTTCCAGTGGCTGGGCTCGGTCCTGACGCGCGGCGGATGGTCGTATTACCTGTTGTACGGATTTTTAATCGTCTTTTTTTGTTATTTCTATACGGCGATCGTTTTCAATCCCGTTGATGTCGCGGAGAACATGAAGAAGCACGGCGGGTTCATCCCCGGCGTGCGGCCCGGCGCGCAGACCGCGGACTATCTCGATTTCGTTTTGACCCGGATCACGCTGGCCGGCGCGCTGTTCATCTGCGCGATCGCGGTCATGCCGGACGCGATCATGGCGTCGTTCAAGGTCCCGTATCTGGTGGCCTCCTTTTTCGGAGGGACGGGCGTCCTGATCATGGTCGGCGTCATGCTGGACACGATGAAGCAGATCGAATCGCACCTTTTGATGCACAACTACGAGGGCTTTATGAAATCCGGGCAACTACGGGGGCGCCGATGAGGGCCGTTCTTCTGGGACCTCCGGGCGTGGGCAAGGGAACTCTCGCCGGGCTGATCAAGGACAAGTTCGGCCTGTACCATTTTTCGACAGGGGATATCCTGCGCGAGGAGATCAAGGCCGGCAGCCCTCTGGGGAGTGAAGCCCAGCAGTATGTCGAATCCGGCAAGTTGGTCCCGGACGAAGTGGTCACCAAGCTTATTGATAACAAACTGGCGAAAACCCAGGATTTGGACCGCGGGTATCTTCTGGATGGCTTTCCCCGGACCGTGCAGCAGGCGAAGGACTTGGACGCGATTCTAACGAGATTGAACCAGCCGATCGATTCCGCTCTTTATATGGAAGCCGAACTCCCGGTCATTATTTTCCGCCTGACGGGCCGCCGGGTCTGCCGCAAATGCGGGGCGATCTATCATATCAAGAACAGGCCGGCGAAGGCAAACGGCGTCTGCGACCAGTGTGGCGGCGAGCTTTATCAGCGCAGCGACGATAACGAAGAAACGATCAAGACGCGCATGGACGTTTACCTGAAGAGCACCATGCCGATCGTCAAATATTACGAGACCCAGGGCAAACTCAAGACCCTGGATGCGCATAAAGATTCTGAATATCTGCTGATGTCGCTGGCGGGCATGTTTGATGAAAAAAGACCATCACATCAAAATAAAGTCTCCGGAAGAAGTTGAGATCCTCCGGCAGGCGGGCAGGAAATTAGCGGCGATCATCAGGGCATTGAGCGGTTCTTTAACATCAGGGATGACGACCCGGGACGTGGACGCCCTGGCGGAGAAGCTGATCCAAAAGGAAAAAGTCCGGGCCGCGTTCAAAGGGTACCGCGGATATCCCGCGAGCACCTGCGTGTCGGTGAACCATGAAGTGGTTCACGGGATCCCCGGCAAGAAGGTCCTCCGCGACGGCGACATCGTTTCGGTGGACGTGGGGATCATCGACGGGAATTATTATTCCGATTCGGCCGTGACCATCGGGGTCGGTCCGATCAGCGCCGAGCTGAAGAGATTGATGGATGTCACCCGGGAGGCGTTGCGGCGCGGGATCGCGCAGGCCAAGCCGGAAAACCACGTGTCGGATATTTCGTCCGCCGTTCAGAGTTACGTCGAGGCGAATCACTTGTCGGTGGTGAGGGATTTTGTCGGGCACGGGATCGGGAAGGCGCTGCACGAAGAGCCCGAGATCCCCAATTACGGCCCGCCGCATAACGGACCCGTCCTGGCGGAAGGCATGGTCCTAGCGATCGAGCCGATGGTCAACCTGGGGACGTGGCAGACACGGATTCTGGAAGACGGGTGGACGGTGGTGACCAGCGACGGAAAGCCATCGGCCCATTTTGAGCATACCATCGCCATCACGGCCGAGGGGCCGGAAATTCTGACGGGATAAAATGGCCAAAGAAGATTTGATTGAAGTCGAAGGTGTTGTTCATGAAGCACTGCCCAACGCGGTGTTCCGGGTGGAGTTGGATGGCGGGCACAAAGTTCTCGCGCACATTTCCGGAAAGATCCGGATGAATTTCATCCGCATCCTCCCCGGCGACCGGGTCAAAGTGGAATTGTCCCCGTATGACCTCACGCGCGGGCGCATCACGTTCCGGTGTAAGTGATCCGTCGTGTTGTTCCGATGAGTCAACAGAAAGATCAAAAACATGAAAGTGAAATCTTCGGTTAAAAGGATTTGCAGCAAGTGTAAAATTATCCGGCGCAGAAACGTCGTGAGGGTTATCTGTTCCAATCCCAAGCATAAACAGAGGCAGGGCTAATGACGGCTTGACTTGCGGAACGAAGTGTCGCAAGCCAATGTCGGAATTAGTCCCGGCGATGTGCCCCGCGAAGCGGGGCAGCCGGGATCCATGACACAACAGGAGAACCAGCAATGCCAAGAATCTTAGGTGTGGACATCCCCAGGGAAAAGCGGATTGAGGCCGCGTTGCCGTACATTTACGGGATCGGCCCCTCGACGGCCCGGAAAATCCTGACCCAGGCCCAGGTGGACGTTAACCGCAGGGCCAAAGACCTCACGGAAGAAGAGATTTCCAGGATCACGGCGATCGTCCAGAACAATTATGTGACCGAAGGCGACCTTCGCCGCGACGTCCAGCAGAACATCAAGCGCCTCATGGACAGCGGCGCCTACCGCGGCCTGCGTCACCGTAAAGGGCTGCCGTCCCGCGGGCAGAGGACAAGGACCAACGCCCGGACCCGCAAGGGGCGCAAATCAATGGTCGGGCGCATCGTAAAACCCGGGGCGTAAGGATCTGATAACGAAACGGATAAGGACACGACATGGCCAATAATCCAACACCAGCATCGCAGGAACCGACACGTAAAGAGAAGAAAGCGAAAAAACGTTCGCTCAAGGGGGTCACCGCGGGCATCGTCCATATCCAGGCGACGTTCAACAACACGCTCATTTCGATCGCCGACAAGCAGGGGAACATCCTCAGCTGGTCGAGCCCCGGCAAGGTGGGGTTCAGCGGTTCCAAGAAATCCACCCCGTTCGCCGCGCAGGTCGCCGCTTCAACGGCCGCCAAGGAGGCCAGGGATCTCGGGTTGCAGACGGTTGATATTTTGGTCAAGGGACCGGGGTCGGGCCGCGAGTCCGCCATCCGGGCTATCCAGGCCGCGGGGCTGATGGTCACGTCAATTCGGGATGTGACACCGATGCCTCATAACGGATGCCGTGCGCGCAAGAAACGCCGCGTGTAAAGGAAGAAAGGAATCTGATAGATGGCAAAAGATTTGGACTCAAAATGCCGGCTGTGCCGACGCGAAGGGGAAAAGCTTTTCCTCAAGGGCGCGCGCTGCTACACCCACAAGTGCGCGTTTGAGCGGAGAGATTATGCTCCCGGCCAGCACGGCACCAAGCGCACCAAACTTTCGAACTTCGGTATCCAGCTGCGCGAGAAGCAGAAACTCAAGCGCATTTACGGGCTGATGGAGAAGCAGTTCCGCCTGTATTTTTCCAAGGCCGTCGGCAGCAAAGGGGTCACGGGCCATGTGCTTCTGCAGTTCCTGGAGCGCCGCCTGGACAACGTGATCTTTCAACTGGGGTTTGCCACGTCGCGCCAGGAAGCGCGCCAGCTGGTCAGCCACGGCTTCACGTGCGTGAACGACAGACGGGTGAACATCCCATCGTATCTTGTCAAGCCCAACGACGAGGTTTCCCTGAAGTTCAAGAACACGGGGCTCAAGGCCGTCAAGGAAAACATTGAGGCCTCAAAGAGCAGGACCGTTCCCGCCTGGCTGGCCGCCGATCCTGACCATTTCAAAGGCAAGGTCGCGCGTCTGCCGGAGCGCGAGGACATCGGCTACGCCATCAACGAGCAGTTGATCGTTGAGCTTTATTCGAGATAATCGTCTCTCATCACCAATTTAGGAGGAGAACATGGGGGTTAAATGGCGAGATTTTCAGATGCCCAAAAGGCTGGATTGTGACGAGTCGTCTTATATCGCGACTTACGGCAAATTCATTGCCGAGCCGTTTGAACGCGGATACGGTGTGACGCTGGGGAATTCCCTGAGACGCATCCTGTTGTCCTCCATTGAAGGCAGCGCGGTGAGCGCGATCCGCATTGACGGCGTTCAGCACGAGTTTTCCACGATCCCGGGCGTTTTGGAATCGGTGACGGATATGGTCCTGAACGTGAAGGGGATTATCGTGAAGTCGCATTCCAAGGTCCCCAAGACGGTTTATATCAAGAAGGACCAAAAGGGCCCCATCCGCGCCAAGGACATCATCTGCGATGAAACCGTGGAGATCATCAATCCCGATCACCATGTCGTGACCCTGACCCAGGACATCCCGTTCAACATGGAGCTGGAGGTGTCGCGCGGCCGCGGATATGTGCCCGCGGAGCAGAACAAGAAGGAAGGCACGCCGGTCGGGACCGTTCCGGTGGATTCCATCTTCACGCCGATCACCAAAGTGAACTTTTTCGTTGAGAACACCCGCGTGGGACAGAGGACCGATTACGACCGCTTGGTCGTCGAGATCTGGACCAACGGCGGCATCAACCCGAAGGAAGCCCTCCTGTACGGGGCCAACATCCTCCAGCGCCATCTGGACGTATTCGTGAGTTACGGCCAGCTTCCGGAGGAAGAGGTTGAAGAGGAAGAGATCTCCATCGAGGAGCAGGCCCTTTATGAAAAACTCCGCCTGCCGATCTCGGAATTGGAGCTGTCCGTCCGCAGCGCCAACTGCCTGCGGGACGCCAACATCAAAACGATCGCGGACCTGGTCAAGAAGTCGGAGTCCGAACTTCTCAGTTTCCGCAATTTCGGAAAAAAATCATTGAGCGAGATCAATGACCTGTTGAAGGTCATGGGCTTGGGGCTCGGGATGAAGGTCGATCCCAAAAAGTTAAAGAAAGACTAATGACATGAAACACCGATACTCCGGGACCCGCTTGGGACGAAACTCCAGTTTGCTCAAGGCCACGCTCCGTGACCTGGCCAAGGCCACGCTGGTCCGCCAGCGGATCTGCACGACAAAGGCGAAGGCCAAAGAGGCCCGCAGGCTTGTCGAACGATTGATCACGCTCGGCAAAAAGGGCGAGCTGGCCCAAAAAAGGCATGCGTTTTCGATCCTTTGCGACCACGGGGTTGTCAGCGACCTCTTTAATAAAATCGCTCCGCGTTTCAAGAACCGCAACGGCGGCTACACGAGGATCATCACGCTCGCGAACCGCCGGGGCGACAACGCACAGATGGTGTATTTGGAACTGACCGAGAAAGACGAAACGATCATCAGCAAGCCCAAATCCCAGGCGGTCGCCAAGACCAAGGACATCGAAGCCAAGCCGGTCGAGACCGCGGTCAAGGAACCCCAGGTTGAGAAGAAAGCGGCCCCCAAGGTTGAAAAACCCTTCGAGAAGAAAATTGCCCCCAAGGACCAGGGCAAGCAGGAAAAGAGGGGCTTGGGCGGAGGTATCCGGGGGATCTTTAAAAAGCCTTCGGAATAAGATTCTGTAACCATTCGGCGATTTTGCGATGCTGGAAGCTCTCAATCTTCCAAAAGATATGCAGACTTCTGCCTTGAAAGTCAATCGGCGGATCAGGGATCTCATCGGGTCCTCAACGCTGGCCATCACGGCCAGGGCCAAGGAATTGAAGGCCCAGGGCCGAGATGTCGTTAATTTTGCCGGCGGGGAACCCGATTTCGACACGCCGGAGCCGATCAAGCAGGCGGCCATCGAAGCCATCAAGAGCGGCTTCACCAAATACACTCCCAGCACGGGCACCCAGGAGCTCAGGGATGCCATCTCTGCCAAATTCCAGAAAGACAACGGGCTGACCTACAAGCCGGGCCAAATCGCCGTTTCCTGCGGAGCCAAACATTCCCTTTACAACGTGATCCAGGTCTTGGTCGACGACGGGGACGAGGTCATCATTCCGGCCCCGTACTGGGTGAGCTATCCGGAAATGGTCAAGGCCGCCGGCGGCGTCAACCGTTTTGTTCAAACTTCCCGCGAGAATAATTTCAAGATCACCGCAGAGCAGCTGGACGGCAGTATCACGAAAAAGACAAAACTCTTCCTCCTCAACTCGCCGTCTAACCCGACCGGCGTTTTATATTCCCAAAAAGAGATCACAGCCCTCGCCGAAGTATGCGCCAAGAACAGGATTTATGTTTTAAGCGACGAGATATATGAAAAGCTGGTTTACGACGGCGAAACCTTCACATCGATCGGCGCCCTGGGCAAGGAGATTTTCGATCTGACGATCACGGTCAACGGCGTGTCCAAGGCCTACGCCATGACCGGCTGGCGTATCGGTTACGCGGCCGGACCGGCGGAGATCATGGATTACGTGAAAAAATTCCAGGACCACTCCACGTCCAACCCCACGTCCATCAGCCAGGTGGCCGCCCTGCAGGCGCTGAAGGCCCCGGAAGACAGCGTGGTGGCCATGCGCAACGAGTTTCAGAAGCGGCGTGACGCGATGATGAAGGCTGTGGGAGCCATCCCGCAGATTTCTTATGTGCGTCCCGGCGGTGCCTTTTATCTGTTCTGCGATTTTTCCTCGGTCGGGAACACGGAGGCCATCGCCAAGCGCATTTTGGATGACGTCAACGTCGCCGTCATCCCCGGCGACGGCTTCGGCGCCCCCGGATGGATCCGTTTGAGCTTTTCCACGTCCATGGACCGGATCCAGGAAGGCGTCAGGCGCATCGACGGGTGGATCAAAAATATCAAGGCCAAGATTTAAAAAGACTCAGCCGGACCGGGCGCGACCCCTTTCGGCAACCCCAGAGAGGCTAAGATGGAACTCCGAGATCTCCTGCTGATGTCTATTCAGAAACGCGCCTCAGACCTCCACCTGACCTACGATACCCCTCCCGTCCTGAGAATCGACGGCCGCCTTACCCTGGCCGGCAAGGAAACTTTAAGCCGCGAAGCCCTCAAAAAGATGATTTACGGAATTTTGACCGACAGCCAGAAGGAAAAGTTCGAGCAGGACAAGGAACTGGATTTTTCGCTCGCGCTTTCGGGGATGGACCGCTTTCGCGTGAATATCCACATGCAGCGCGGCGCGGTAGAAGCGGCGTTCCGGAGGATCCCGCTGTTTATCCCGAACATGCAGGAACTGGGGCTTCCGCCCATCATGGCGGATCTCGCCCGCAAGCCGAACGGGCTCGTGCTGTTGACCGGACCGACCGGGACGGGAAAAACCACGACGCTGGCGTCCATGATCAATTTGATCAACGAAGAAAAAGAGGCCCTGATCATCTGCATCGAGGACCCGATCGAATACATCCATTTCAACAAAAAATCCATCATCAAGCAGAGAGAGGTCTACAGCGACACGCATTCGTTCGCCGAGTCGCTCAAGCGCTGTCTGCGCCAGGACCCGGACGTCATTGTCGTCGGAGAAATGCGCGACCTGGAGACTATCTCCACGGCGCTGACCGCCGCCGAGACCGGCCATTTAGTCCTCGCGACCCTGCACACGCCCGATGCCCCGCAGACCATCGAGCGCATCATCGACGTCTTCCCGCCGCACCAGCAGCAGCAGGTGAAGCTCCAGCTGGCCTCCGCGCTTCAAGGCGTTGCCTCGCAGCTTTTGCTGCCGAAGGCCGACGGGCAGGGGCGCATCCTGTGCACCGAGATCATGATCGCCACGCCCGGGATCCGCAACTTGATCCGCGAACAGGCGATCGAGCAGATCCCCACGGCCATCCAGACCGGCAGCGCGTTCGGCATGCACACGATGGACAAGGCTCTTCAAAGGTTGTTTCAGGACGGCAAGATCACCATGGAGACCGCGCTGGACCATGTGAAGAACCGCGATGAGTTCAAGCAGTTGCTCAACACGACCCCCCCAAAACACAAGTAAGCACAGGATAAGGATCGCGCCATGTCTTACCGCGTTACCGTTCTTCCCGGAGACGGGATCGGGCCCGAAGTCGCCGCGGCCATGCAAATGTGCGTTGACGCCACCGGCGTCAAGATCGAGTGGGAAGAGCATCCCGTCGGCGAATTCGCCATCAAAAAATTCGGAACGCCCCTGCCGGACGCGGCGCTGGACTCGGTCCGCAAAAATAAAGTCGCCATCAAGGGCCCCATCGTCACGCCCATCGGCACGGGGTTCCGTTCCGTCAACGTCCAGCTCCGCCAGGCGCTGGACCTTTACGCCTGCGTGCGGCCGTGCAAATACTATCCCGGGGTCAAGACCATCGTCAAGAACGTGGATCTCGTGATCTTCCGCGAGAACACGGAGGACCTTTACGCCGGTATCGAATTTGACATCGGAACGGACCCTGCCAGGCAGCTCATCAAGGACATCAATGGTTTGCAACCACGGAAAATCCGCGAGGATTCCGCCATTTCGATCAAGCCCATCTCGGTGACATGTTCCCGCCGCATCGCCAAGTACGCCTTTGAGTACGCCGTGGCGCACAAGCGCAAGAAGGTCACCATCGTCCATAAAGCCAACATCATGAAATTCACCGACGGACTTTTTTTAAAGACGTGCCGCGAAGTCGCCAAGGAATACGAAGGGTGCGTGGAGTCCCAGGACGTGATCGTTGACAACATGTGCATGCAGCTCGTGCAGAAACCGGACCTTTATGACGTGCTGGTCCTGCCGAATCTGTACGGGGACATCGTGTCCGACCTCTGCGCGGGCTTGGTCGGCGGCCTGGGGATCGCCCCCGGCGCCAACATCGGGGACGGTATCGCCCTTTTTGAACCGGTGCACGGGTCCGCCCCGAAATACACCGGACTGAACAAGGTCAACCCCACGGCCACGATCCTCTCCGGCGTTTTGATGCTGCGCCATCTCAAGGAAGACCAGGCCGCGGACCGTCTGGAAAACGCGGTCAAGGCCGTGATCGCCGAGGGCAAGGACGTGACCTATGATCTTAAGCCGGACCGCAACGACCCCACGGCCGTCGGCACCAAAGAAATGGCTGAAGCGATCTGCCGGCGTTTGAAAGCCGGGAAGTAGAAATTCGGGAATTGAGGGACATGGGAAGGATTCGAGGCAACCGTACCAAGGTTGCCTTTTTTGTTGGGTGGTGGTAAAACAGAAAGATCAGTTGTTTGGAGACCCTATGACGCAGCGCGCGGAAGATCAATTGCCTCCTCCGGTTGTGATGAGTTTGGGGCTGATGCCGTATCAGGAAACTTACCTTGCCCAGAAAAAAGAGGTGGAGAAGGTCCTGAGCGGGGCGGCGGCACGCCTGATCATCTGTGAGCACCCGGCTGTCCTGACGTTGGGGCGGCTGGCCAGGGAGGAGCACATCTTAACGCCGCGGGAAGAGCTGAAAAGGCTTGGGGTGGAGGTGTTTTCCATTGACCGGGGCGGGGAGGTGACCCTGCACTGCCCCGGGCAGCTGGTCGTTTATCCCATCCTGGACCTGAAATATTACGGAAAAGATTTACATTGGTATCTCCGTCAATTGGAACAAGTTGCCATTGATTTATTGCAGGATTTTGGTATAGTGGCAGATAGATTTCCCGGGAGGACCGGTGTCTGGGTCGACGGGAAAAAGATCGTTTCGATCGGTGTGGGGGTGCGGAAATGGGTGACATTTCACGGCCTGGCCCTCAACGTCAGCACCGATCTTAAGCTGTTTTCCCTGATCAGGCCCTGCGGGCTGGATGTCCGCATGACATCGCTGGAGAAGGTGCTGGGCAAGCCGGTGGACATGAGTTTGGTCAAGGAACGGCTGGCCCGGGCCTTTGGCCGGTGTTTCCGGATGGGTGCCCCCGATTAACAAAGACAAATAACCGTCGCGGGTCTATCCAGCCTGCGAATCTGAAGAGGGACATTTTCATGACTGAAGTTCTGCTTCCAGAACTGGGGGAAGGGATAGAAAAAGCCACGGTGGCCTGCTGGCACGTCAAGCCGGGCGACGAGGTGCGCGCCGATGACGATATCGTGGAGCTTGTGACCGACAAGGCCACGTTCAACGTCCCGGCCGGGGCATCGGGGATCGTTGAGAAAATCCTGGTCGAGGAAGGGGCCGACGCCCCGATCGGGTCTCCGCTGGCCCTCATCAGACCGGCAACCAAGACATGAACCTTTCCGGGTCCCAGAAACGCCGCATCCTGCTTTTGTACATTTCCAAGGTCTCCGGCCATCGTCAGGCCACGATCGCCATTCAGCGCGCCCTGCGCAAATTGGACCCCAACGTTGAGGCCCCGAGCATCAACGGTTTCGGCTATACCTATCCTTTCCTGGAAAAGGTCGTCAACAGCGCCTACATGGCCGTCATCCGCCGGGCCCCGCATATCTGGGACTCGATGTACGACAATCCCAAGCTTGTCAAGAGGTCCCAGTTCATACAGAATTTCCTGCACAAAGCGAGCCATAAAAAGATCGCCCAGTTGTTCAAAGATTATCAGCCGGACACGGTGGTCTGCACGCAGGCCTTCCCCTGCGGGATGGTGGCGGATTACAAGATATCCCACAGCCTCGATGTGACGCTGGTCGCGGTGCTGACCGATTTCGCCCCGCATTCCTTCTGGATCCACGAGGGCATCGATTATTACATCGTTCCCGCGGCCGAACTCAAGGACCGGTTCGTGAAAAAAGGCGTTCCCCCGGACAAGATCAAGGTTTACGGTATCCCCATCCGGGCCAAGTTCGCGGTCCAATTGGACAAAAATCCTATCCGGGAGAAACTCGGACTGCGCGCCGACCTGCCGACCCTCCTGCTCATGGGCGGCGGACAGGGGCTGGGGCCCATCAAGGAAGCGGTGACGTCGCTCCTGCGGGTCCCGACGGATCTGCAGATGATTGTGATCGCCGGGACCAACACGGAATTGCTCAAATGGCTGCAGGACACCGCCCGGACCAGCCCCAAGAAATTGATCTCTTATGAATACGCGAACAACGTCGATGAGCTGATGGAAATGGCGACCCTGATCATCACCAAACCCGGCGGGATGACCACCAGCGAGGCCCTGGCCAAGGGCCTGCCGATGGCCATCATCAACCCCCTGCCGGGGCAGGAGATGCGCAACACGGATTTCCTATTGAACAAAGGCATCGCGATCCGGATCGACGGCACCGAGGACATCGGAGAGGAGATCGACCTGCTTTTGCGCTCTCCCGAGCGGTTGTCCGCCATGCGCCGGGCGGCGTCCGATCACGGGAAGCCCCACGCGGCGTCCGACGTCGCCAGCCTCATCCTCCAGAATGCGGAAGATTCCGAGGACGAGGGCGTGGAGGAGGAACCGTCTGTTGTGTCGGAGGCGTAATGGAATTCGTCCGGAGGGATTTGCCGCCGTATGTTCAAATTCGTCATTTATAAAATCGGACAATTCATCGTCAATTATCTGCCGCTGGACTTTTCTTACGGGTTCGCGTCGTTTGTTTCCACCCTGCAATATCATTTCTCTCCCCGGGACCGGCGGGCCGTGCGCAACAATTTGAAAGAGATCCTTCCGGATCCCGCTGACGATCTGGCAGGAAAGGCCAAACAGGTTTTTCAGAATTTCGGGAAATACCTGGTCGAGTTTTTCCGGATGACCCAGAGCATTGACCGGGATTTCGTCCATCGTCATATCACGGTGAAGAACTTGCCCTATCTGGACGACTGCCTCAAGCGCGGTAAGGGCGTCATCGTGGTGACCGCGCATATCGGCAACTGGGAACTCGGGGCGATGGTCCTCGGGTTGCTGGGGTATCCGGTGGTGGCGATCGCGCTGCCGCACAAGGAGCGGCCGGTGAACGAGCTGTTTAACAAGCAGCGGGAAATGAAAGGCGTTTCCGTTGTCCCTGTTCAGCACGCATTCCGGCGGTGCCTGGAAGCTCTTAAGGAGAATAAGGTCGTGGCCCTGGTCGCCGACCGGGATTTTACCTCCAGTGGTTTTCTCATGGATTTCCTGGGGAAGAAAGCGCAGATCCCCAAAGGGCCGGCCATCTTCTCGGTGAGGACGGGCGCCCCCATTGTGCCGTCGTTTCTGATCCGCAATGACGACAACACGTTTTCTATGACCTTGGAACAGCCGATATACCCTCCGATGCAGGAGGAGGGACAGATCGAGGACGACGTACTCCAGTCCGTCATCAGGCCGTACTTGGCCGTGATCGAGCAGAGAATCCGCCAGTATCCGACCCAATGGCTGATGTTCCGGAAATATTGGGTCTCATGACGCCGATGACCAGCCCTTCTTCTCAACTTAAAATCGGGATCATCATCCCGGCGCACAACGAGTCCTCGGCCATCGGGCCGCTGGTCAGCAGGATCCGCAGGAAAGATCTGGATGTCATTGTGGTCGATGACGGTTCCGTGGACGGTTCGGGCGATGACGCCCGCCGGAACGGCGCGTTCGTGATCACTAATGAAACCCGCAAAGGCAAGGGGATGTCGCTGCAGGTTGGGTTTCAGCACTGTTTGCGGCAGGGTTATGCGGCGGTGATCACCATGGACGGCGACGGCCAGCATGCGGTCGAAGACCTGGACGGCTTTCTTGAAGCGGCCCGCCGGGAGCCGGTGATCGTCGTCAACGGCAACCGGATGGCCGATACCCGGGGCATGCCGCTCATCCGGCGCTGGACCAACCGTTTCATGTCCGGGTTGATCTCCGCGGTCTGCCGCCAACCGATCCCCGACAGCCAGTGTGGGTACCGTTACATCCACCGCGAGATCCTGGAGAAATTGCGGCTCACGTCCAGCGATTTTGAGATCGAGAGCGAAGTCCTGATTCAGGCCAGCAAGATGGGATACAAGGTCCGGTCCGTTCCCATCAGGACCATCTACAGCGGCGAAAAGAGCAAGATCCGGCCCTTTCGGGATACGATCAGGTTTTTTTGTTATTTGCTGCGCGAGATGGGGCGACCCGGCGCGTAGCAGAGATGCTTTCCTCTGCCCCCCGGATGCAGGGACGGGCCCCGGGCCGGGATTTGAAATGGAGTGGCGCTGTGAGGACAATCGTGGATGCCCATCTGGAAGATAGGATCTTTTCCCTTTCGATCGTCACTTCGATCCTGGTTCATGTGGTTATCGTGGCGAGTTTTTTCTTTCTGAATGTCCATAACGCCCGCAAGCCGTTCAAGAATGTTGAGGTCATTTATCAGGCCGCGGCCGCCCTTCCCCCGCAGGGCATGTCCGCCAGGGGCAAGGACGTCCGGAGCGTCCGTGACGAGAAGCCGGGGCTTCCTCCGAAGCTTTTGCGGCAAGACGAGTCTCTGCCGGCTTCGCTATTGCAGAGCGCGGGCAAAGACCCGGCCGGACTGCGTCTGGAAAAGCGCCATTTGGCGAGGGTGTCCGCTCCGGAAGGCAAGCGGCACATCTCGGTCCCGTTCCTGAAGTCTGAAAAGATCTCCAACCCCAAGTACGCCAATTATCAGAACAGCATCCGCAATAAAATCCGCAACCGCGCGTATTTGTACGTGGAGCATCCGGAATTCCGGACCGGAGAGGTGTACCTTACGTTTGTCATCGCGTCGGACGGGTCCCTGCGGGACATGAAGATCATCGACGACAAAACCAGAGCCAACAATTACCTGCGCGGGGTGGTGGTTCGCAGCATGAAGGAGGCGAGCCCTTTTCCCCCGTTCCCTCAGGATTTGAATTATCCCGAGCTGTCGTTCAATGTCGTGATCTCATTTGAGGTCGAGCCGTGAGGCGGCGTCCGTTCCCGTCTTTACATCGCCTCCAAGTTTTGTTATAGTGTCTTAAATTTTCATCCGTCTTCGCCGGAGGCCCCGGATTAAAGTCTGGCCCAGCGGAGCTGAACTCGAAGTGTTCGGCAAATGTTGCAATTGCGAAAAAAGGCCTCCGGCTACGCCGGATTCCGCCGACCAGATTGCGAAGACGGATGAACCCGGCGAAGTCCCGCACGAAAGTGACGGGACGGAGACGGGTCAGACAGTCAGGGGCCACGGGTTAAAAAGCCCGCGTGGCTCCATACATGCAAGGAAACCGTCATGCCGGCCCACAAACCGTTATATCACTTCCTTCCCGATGGGGTCAGTTTCACGTCCCGCGAAATCGCCCGCATGCGGTTGATTTATCTGCCGCTTTCCGGCACGACCGCCGATGGCCTCAAGTCCTGCGTCACTCCGTTCCTGGGTGGAGACGTCAAGATCGACAAGAATACCTTTGTGACCAGGCCGGCCTCCCGCGAAGACCTGCGTCAGGCGTTGCGGGATTTTTTTGTCCTGGTCCGCGGCAAGGGCGTGTTCTCTTTGGCCGCGGAGTCTTCGCCGGATTCCGCTTCGGTCGAGATCGGGCAGCTCTGGCAGAAGATCACGCGCCGTCATCCGTCCGCCGGCATCGAAATGGAGGCGGTCAATTTTGTGCCGGTGAGCGGAGAGACGGTCGAGTTGATGCGGGTCACGGTCCGCAACGTATCGCGAAGGCCCGTCAGGGTCACCCCGACATCCGCCGTGCCGCTGTTCGGCCGGGCGCTGGCCAACAAGCACGACCATGAGCACGTCACCTCGCTTTTGCACCGGACGCGCCAGCTTCCCGAAGGGGTCCTGGTGTCTCCGACCATGCTGTTCAATGAGGAGGGGCACACGGAGATCCGCCGTGCCTATTTTGTCTTCGGCCTTTCCGGCCGCGGGGAAAAATCCGTGGGATCCTTCCCGACATTCGAATCGTTTTATTCGGACGGCGGCACATGGTCCTCTCCGGCCGCGGTCGTTGAAAATCTTCCGCCCCGTAAGCTTTCTTCAGCCGAGATCAACGGCAAGGAAACCGTCGGCGCCCTGAGGTTTAAGGACGAAACCCTCAAGCCGGGCGCGTCCCGCGAATACCTTATCATGTTCGGCACCGCTTCCGATCCGGCCGAGGCTGGCCGCGTGTTCCGGCGTTTTTCCGGCGCGGGCGCTTTTGACCGGGCCTGGGACGAGGTGAAGGCGTTCTGGCGGGGGAAAACGCGTTCGATCTCGTTCGCCAGCAGGGACCGGGACTTTGATTCCTGGATGAACTGGGTGATGCTTCAGCCGATCCTGCGCCGCATCTGGGGCTGCTCGTTTTTGCCGGACCATGATTACGGCAAAGGGGGCAAGGGCTGGCGCGACCTGTGGCAGGATTTGCTGTCGCTCATCATGATCGAACCGGAGACCGTCCGCGGGGACCTGATCAACAATTTCAAGGGCATTCGCGTCGACGGTTCTAACGCCACCATCATCGGGGAGAAGCCCGGCGAATTCGTCGCGGACCGCAACGCCATCAGCCGCGTGTGGATGGACCACGGGGTCTGGCCGTTGTTGACGGCGCTTTTGTATATCCACCAGACCGGGGATGAGAACATCCTGTTTGAATCCGCGACCTATTTTCGCGACCCCCAGCTGTCCCGGGGCATGCAAAAAGACCTCGCGTGGGTCCCGTCCTACGGGCGCCATCTTAAGACCAAGTCCGGACAGGTTTATGAAGGCAGCGTCCTCGAGCACCTGCTCATCCAGCATCTGGTCCCGTTTTTTAACGTCGGGGAGCATAACCTGATCCGCCTGGAAAATGCCGACTGGAACGACGGGCTGGACATGGCTTCCCAGCGAGGGGAAAGCGTCGCGTTCATGGCCATGTACGGGGGCAACCTGTTCGCCCTGGCCGATGTCATTGAGCACGCGGCCCAAACCGGATCTTTCGAAGAGATCCAGGTGTCACGGGAGGTCTTGACCCTGCTGGACACGATGGGGACCGTGCCGTGCCGTTACGACAGTGTTCAGGACAAGAAAAGCCTTTTGTTTGACGCGTATTTTCCGAGCGTCCAGCCGGAGATCAGCGGAGAAAAGGTCGGGCTTCCGGTCAAGGACGTGGCCGCGGACCTGCGCCGCAAGGGGAATTGGATCTTCGGCAAGATCCGGGACGAGGAAATTGTCACGGTCAAGAACGGCGGCAAGACCCACCGCTGGTTCAATGGGTATTATGACAATCAGGGCCGCCGGGTCGAGGGGCGCAGGGACGGCAAGATCCGCATGACCCTGACGGGACAGGTATTCCCGATCATGAGCGGGCTGGCCGGGGAAAAGGACATCAAGGACGTGATCGCCAGCGTGCGGCAGTTCCTCAAGGACAAAGCGCTGGGCGGTTACCGGCTCAACACGGATTTCGGCGTGAGGAATGATTTGGATTTGGGGCGCGCGTTCAGCTTCGCCTACGGGACCAAGGAGAACGGGGCGTTCTTCAGCCATATGGCGGTGATGTATGCCTATGCATTGTACAGGGCTGGGTTTGTCCGGGAAGGGAATGAAGTGCTCCGCTCCATTGTCCGGATGTGCGGCGACACAGGACTGGCCAGGATTTATCCGGGGATCCCGGAATATTTCGATTCCGAAGGCCGCGGGATGTATCATTACCTCACCGGCTCTGCCAGTTGGATGATCCTTACACTGCTGACCCAGGTGTTCGGCATCCGGGGAGAGTACGGGGACCTGGTGATCAACCCCAAGCTCGTCAAGGAACAGTTTTCCCGCAACGGAGAGGCGGGTTCTTCTTTCAGTTTCGCCGGACGGAAGGTGACGGTTGTCTTTGAGAACAAGGCCGGGCTCGACTACGGCCAGTATGCCGTCAAGAAAGTCCTTTCAGGTGAGAAGCCCCTGGAGGTGAAGGTCCTGTCTCCCGCGTGCGTGAAGATCAAGCGCGCGACGCTGAAAGGGCGCGGGGAGTTGGTTTTGAGAGTGGTCCTGGGAAAATGAGGGAGAACCGCGTTCCGGCCCGGGGTGTAAATATTCAGACTTGTTCTTGGAAAGTCATCTTTTTAGGTGGATAATGACATTCAACCATAGGGATTCTAACCTCGGAGGGCGACCATGGACATCGATCAAGAATTGCTCAAGAACCTGCAGGCCAACAACAAGGAGTTAAAGCGGATTGCGGAGGCTTTGGTGGTGCTGAAAGTTTCCATCATCGCTTTTGTCATTGCCTTTTTGGTCGTGACGGTCAAGAATTTTCTTTAAAGGCGGGGATTTCGGCGTCTTTTATGGAATAAAAAGCCCATCGGATTTTCCGATGGGCTTTTTCCGTCTATTTCCAGGTGGTAAGTTCAGGATCTCTGCTACTCCGGCAGCAGTTCCAGCGGCGATGTCACCACGTCCACAGCGCCATGAACCGTGTCCACAACTGTGTAACAGACACCTTTCATGATCCCTCCCAACAAGCCGAACGGCTTGAATTTGGCGACCTTGAATTCTTCAATCGGATGATCCAGCAGGTGTTTCGGGGATTTTACGATTTTTTCGAGCCCATGGTAGGCCTTGTCAACGGGCTTGGGGAGTTCTGCGAAGGCAGGACTCGCGTAGGCGATCATGAATGCAAAGACCACAGCTAACGCCATTGTTCTTTTCATTCTTACCACCTCCTTCTTCAGCCTGTGCAAGTTGCTCTTTTTCCGGTGCCGTAATGCACTTCAGCGCCTTAAGTTAAGTATGCCATAAGGTCAGGGATGAATACAACTGAATGCCGCCGAATGGTTTATGTGTTTTTCGGCAGGGGTCGGGTATTTCCGTAAACTATCAAAATCAAAATAGTTATGGTTACATGACCGTAATGGATACATATAAGGCGGGAAAATAAAATATTGCTTGCAAGCCGGATGTCCGGGAAAAAAATGATTTTCATGAAAAGACGACTTTTTCTTCCGCCGCGCTGGGTCTGCCGTTTGAGGAATGCCCATTGACCGCTGTTGCGATCAAGGCGTTCAACGCCGGGGATGCCGGTCAAAACCCGTGCGATGCCTCTGCCTATTTATATATATTGTGCCGGTGGTTTTGGTGTCATAGGGTTTGGGGCCGGTTATCCCGCGGTTCCTGGGTTGATGGCAGGACAGGAGAGAGGAGGTCCCGGCAACCTGGAGGGATTGTTCGCGCAGTGGGAGCAGTCCGTCATCATGGCCTTGTTTTGATTTTGCTTTTTTTGTTCGTGTGTTTTTTGAAAGGTGGATTGTCTGCCGTACTTTGGTTCCGTGATGTCCCCTTTCGTGGGATGGTTCGTTCCCTGAATCCTCCCACGCCCTGATTGACAACCCCCGTCCGTAATGCTATCTTAACGAAGTATAAAATAAAAGACAGAACGGGCGAGCGCAGGGATAACAAGTCCCTGGTCCCATTAACCATTGATCCGATAGGTGCCTTTATGACTCCTGACAAAAATATCGACGAATCCTGGAAGGAATCGGTTTCCAAGGACAAGGAAGGGCCGTCTCTTTACATCCCGCCGGGGGCGATGGACGATGTGTCTTCGCCGCAGGAACTCGGGGGCGTTTCTCCGGATGGCCAGGAGGATCCGGGCGAGTATGAGGTCAATTTCCTCAACTACATCACCAGCCTGGCCCTGCAGACCATGATTTTTCTGGGCGAGATCGCCAACCCGGTCAATGGCCTCACGCAAAAAGACCTGGGCCAGGCGAAATTCCTGATCGACACGCTCCTTTTGATTCGCGAGAAGACCAAGGGGAACCTCACCGCCGAGGAGGACAACCTCCTCAACGGTTCTATTTATGAACTGCAGATGAAATTCATCGAGATCTACAAAAAAGACACCGGGGGACAACCGTAATGAAAAAGATCCTCGTCATCCACGGCCCCAACCTGGACCTCCTCGGCCAAAGAGAAAAGGACATTTACGGACTGGCCACGCTGGACCAGATTAACGCCAAGCTTCGGGACCTGGCCAAGACGTCCGGGGTTGAGCTGGAGGTTCTCCAGTCCAACCACGAGGGCGAGATCGTAGACGCGATCGGCCGGACCAAGAAGGCCGGGATCAGCGCGATTCTCATCAATCCCGCGGCCTACACCCATACCAGCGTCGCCATCCACGACGCGATCCTGGCCGCGGACGTCCCGACGGTGGAAGTCCACTTGTCCAATATCTACAAGAGGGAAGAGTTCCGCCACAAGTCCCTCATCGCGCCGGTCAGCCACGGTCAGATCACCGGGTTCGGCGTGGACAGCTACCTCCTGGGCCTGCAGGCGGCTGTGAATCTCATCAAATAAATTTTAAGATTTTTCAGCGACGTATCCTCGACCTTGAACGCCCGCCTTCAAAAATTTGTTGCTCAATTTGACCGTCATGAGCTTGACGCCTGCCTCGTCACCAGCGACGTCAATATCTCGTATCTTTCCCGCTTCTCCGCCTCGGAGTCCTGGCTTTTGGTCCTGCCCCGGAAGGCCTATTACATCACCGATTTCCGTTATATTCTGGAAGCCCGGCAGGGGCTCAAAGGCGTCACCGTCGTCCGTTACGAAAAGTCCATGGCCGCGGCTGTTTTGGATCTGGCGCGACGGCATAATATCCGGCGGCTGGGTTTTGACGACCGGCATCTCTCCCTGGCCCAGTTCAAAACCCTGAAGTCCGCAGTATCGCCCGGCGTGCGGCTTGTTTCCGTGCGGGGCATCGTCGAATTTTTACGTGAAATTAAAGAAAAGGAAGAATTGGCCCTGATCCGCAAGGCTCTGGCGCTTAACCTGGAGGCCTACCGTTTCCTTAAGGGGGTGATCCGGCCCGGCGTGACCGAGAAGCGGGTGCTGGAATCCCTGGAACGCTATGTGAAGGCCCGCAAGGCGGGGTTTTCTTTCCCCCCGATCATCGCTTCCGGGCCCAATTCCTGCTATCCCCATGCCCGCGTGACCGACCGGAAGGTCAAAAACAACGAACCGGTGCTGGTGGACATGGGAATGGACATCAAGGGCTATAAGTCCGACTTGACACGTATGTTCTTTTTAGGTAAAATACCCCCTCTTATTCGGAAAGTGAACGATTTCGTCGCAGAGGCCCAGGCGCGCGCGATCAAAGCCATTCGGCCTGGAAAGAAAGCCGGCGAGATCGACGAAACGGCGCGTAACTTCCTGCGGGAAAAACGGTTAGCAAAATATTTCGGCCATTCCTTAGGGCACGGTGTGGGAGCGGAAATCCACGAGGATCCTCGTGTCTCTCCCCGCAGTCCCGTCATTCTCAAGCCAGGGATGGTCTTCACTGTTGAGCCGGCCGTGTATCTTCCTCATCAGTTCGGGATCCGCATTGAAGACATGGTTCTTGTCACTCCCGGAGGGTGTGAAATCTTGAGCCGCAAGGCAGGTTAAACCTTTTGCTGTCATCATTGTCGTATTTGTCAGGAGAGGATTTGGCATGTCCATCACCATCAACGAAATCGAGTCCGGGATCGGGCTTTTGATCGACGACCAGATCTACATGGTTCTGGATTACCAGCATGTGAAGCCCGGCAAGGGTTCGGCTTTTGTCCGCGTGCGCATGAAGAACCTCAAGACGTCTTCCGTGATCGAACGGACCTTCCGCAGCGCAGAAAAACTCGATGACATCCCCCTGGACGAGAAACGCCTGGAATTTCTGTACCGCTCCGGCGATGAATTCCATTTCATGGACCATGAGAGCTACGAGCAGATGGTGGTTCCCCACGAGCTCCTCGGCGACAACGACCGGTTCCTGCTGGAAAATCTGCAGGTGACCGGTCTTTTTCATGAGCACCGGGTCCTGAAAGTGATCCTTCCGAACTTTATCACCACCGAGATCGTCGGCACGGAGACGGGGGTGAGGGGCGATTCCACCAGGGCCGGCACCAAGCCCGCCACGATTCAGACCGGGGCCTCCATCCAGGTCCCGCTTTTTATCAATATAGGGGACAGGATCAAGATCGACACGCGAACCGGGGACTATGTTGAAAGGGTGCAAAGATGAAGCCCTCCCGCCGTTCTTTGTTTCATTCAGATGGGGGCTTCATTCCGTCGTGGATTGGCGATTCCGCTGATCCCGAACGTCATGGATCGGGAACTCAGAAATTATGGCTTAGGGATGGGAGGAAGGTGGAATGAACCTGAAAGAGATCAAGGACATCATCAACCTTATGAACGAGCACGACCTCGCCGAGATCGAAGTGGAGCGCGAGGGGACCAAGATCAAGATCCGCAAATCCTCCGCCCTGTCGGGAGCTCCGGGCCGTTCGCCGGCCGAGTTTGTCGTTGAGGGCCCGGCGGCCCCCGCGGCCCAGTCCGCAGCCGCCCCCGCCGCGGCGGCTTTGGTCCGCGGCAATGCCAAAGACATCAAGTCCCCGATGGTCGGGACGTTTTACCGCGCGCCGTCTCCGGAGGCGCCGCCGTTTGTGGACGTCGGCCAGATCGTCGAGGTCGGCCAGGTCGTCTGCATCGTGGAAGCCATGAAACTCATGAACGAGATCAAGTCGGAAATCCGGGGACGGGTCGTCGAGGTCGCGATGGAGAACGCCGAGCCGGTGGAATTCGGCCAGACGCTGTTCGTGGTTGAACCGGCCTAATCCTTCCTTTTCAGGAAACGCTTTGAAATCATCCATGTTTTCTAAAATTTTGATAGCCAACCGGGGAGAGATCGCCCTGCGCGTGATCCGCGCCTGCCGCGAGATGGGCATCCGCACCGTGGCCATCTATTCCGAGGCCGACCGGAATTCCCTGCATGTCCGTTTCGCGGACGAAGCGGTCTGCGTCGGGCCCGCCCAGAGCCTGGACAGTTATCTCAATGTCCCCGCCATCATCTCCGCCGCCGAGATCACGGATGTCGAAGCGATCCACCCGGGCTACGGTTTCTTGGCGGAAAACGCGCACTTCGCGGAGATTTGCGAGTCTTGCAACATCCAGTTCATCGGCCCCACGCCAGAGACGATCCGCCTGATGGGGGACAAGGTCCAGGCGAAAGACGCCATGCGCAAGATCGGCGTGCCGCTCACGCCCGGCGCCAAGGGCGTGGTGAAAAACCAGCAGGACGCCCTGACCGTCGCCAAGAAAATCAAGTATCCGGTCATCATCAAGGCCGCGGCCGGCGGCGGGGGAAAAGGCATGCGCGTCTGCCACAACGACGTGACCCTCACCAGTTCTTTCTCCCTGGCCCAGAAAGAAGCCGAGGCCAATTTTAAGAATTCCGACCTTTACATTGAAAAATATCTCGCCGAGCCCCGCCACGTGGAATTCCAGATCCTGGC
Organism: Candidatus Omnitrophota bacterium; assembly: GCA_030688425.1. Taxonomy (NCBI): domain Bacteria; kingdom Pseudomonadati; phylum Candidatus Omnitrophota; species Candidatus Omnitrophota bacterium. Next base: position 134,387 of record JAUYIB010000018.1, read on the forward strand.
GGACCATTACGGCAACGTGATCCACCTGGGCGAGCGCGACTGCAGTATCCAGCGGCGGCACCAGAAGCTCCTGGAAGAATCCCCGTCGCCCGCGCTGGACGAGAAGCTCCGGCGCAAGATGGGCGAGACGGCGGTCAAGGCGGCCAAATTCGCCAATTACCGGGGGGTGGGCACGATTGAGTTCTTGCTGGACTCCAGCGGGGAGTTTTATTTTATGGAGATGAACACCCGCATCCAGGTCGAGCACCCCGTGACCGAGATGGTCACCGGGATCGACCTCGTCAAGGAGCAGATCAAGGCGGCCGCGGGCCAGAAGCTGAAGCTCCGCCAGGAGCAGGTCGTCCTGCAGGGTGCGGCCATTGAATGCCGCATCAACGCCGAAGATCCGACCAACAATTTTATCCCGTCCCCGGGGAAGATCGAGGAATTGAACCTGCCCGGAGGCCCCGGCGTGCGGATCGACACCCACATCTATCCCGGCTATGTGATCAGCCCGTTTTACGATTCCATGGTCGCCAAGCTGATCGTCCGCGGCAATACGCGCGACGAGGCCATCCGCACCATGCAGCGGGCGCTGAGCGAATTTTACATCAGCCCCATCAAGACCACGATCGGGCTTCACCAGGAGATCCTGGAGCATCCGAAGTTCCTGGAAGGCGACGTGACGACCCGTTTTTTGGAAAAATTGATGAAAAACGAACCGGAGAAGCCCCATGAGAGAAGATCATAAGGGAGAGTTCGGCGCGATCAAGATCCACAGGAAGGTGATCGCCGAGATCGCCGCTTCCGCCGTCAACGAAATTGAGGGCGTGAGCGTGATCACACGGAATACCTGGACCGGTTTTCTGGACCTGGTCGGGGTCAAGAGGCATCCCGGTGTCGTTGTCTCCATCGACAAGAGCAATCAGGTGACGATCGAGGTCAAGATCAAAGTGCGGTACGGGCTTCATGTGCCTGACGTCGGGCGGCAGATCCAGGACGCGGTCCGCTCGGCCGTGGAAAATACCGTTGATGTGGATTTGAAGGACGTGCATGTGAACGTCCAGGGCATTGAACGGACGGAAACGTCGTCTTCCAACTCATAGGAACCATTAGGGGTCGGAGAGAGGGGTGAAACATGAGGTTTATGGCTTGGCTGGGGTTGTGGTTTTATAAGGTCGCTATCGCGTTGCTGGCCATCTTTTTTGCGTTTTTCGTTTTTCAGAAGATCGGGTTTCAGGATGTTGTGGATGTTCTGTATGTGGTGTATCATGAGGACCAGGCCCGCGTGATCACCGGCGCGGCTGTGGTGGTGGTCCTGTTTCTCAACTTTTTGTTTTCCAGCGCGATCTCCGGGCGGCAGCAGCGCGAGAAAACCATCGCTTTCGACAATCCTTCAGGCCGGGTGACGGTGTCCCTGGCGGCGGTTGAGGATTTGATCAAGAGGGTCACCTACCGGATCCCCGAAGTCAAAGAGATCCGGCCGACGATCGTCGCCACCAAAAAAGGGCTGAACATCGCGGTGCGCGTGGCACTCAATTCGGACGTGAGCATCCCCGAGGTGACGGCCCGTCTGCAGGAAACGATCAAACGCAAGATCCAGGAAACGATCGGGCTGGACGAGTCGGTCAACGTCAAGATCGATATCGTCAAGATTTTGACCGAGGACCGGAAGTCCAGGCACTCGAAAGACAAAGGGGAAGCCGATACCGATGCCAATCTGCCGTTCCAGGGATATCGGGCGTGATGTTTTGTTTTTTGGAGAAAACGGAAAACCAAGAATTTAAAATGAGGAATCGAGCGAAGGACCAATGAAAAAAATCGGGATTTTGACGGGCGGGGCGGACTGCCCCGGTTTAAACTCGGTGATCCGGGCCGTTGTCCGCAAAGGGATGATCGAGGGTTATGTCGTGACCGGCATCAAGAACGGATGGACCGGGCTCATCGAGAACGACATGAGGATCCTGGACCTGCGGGTCACCTCGGGGATCCTGGACCGCGGCGGGACCATCCTGGGCACGAGCCGGCTGAATCCGTATGAACACCCCGAACAGATCGAAAAGATCACGGAAAATTTCAAGCGCAGCGGCATGGACGCGGTCATCGCGGTGGGCGGCGAGGAAACCCTGAAGGTGGCCCTCCAGCTTCACAAGGAAAACCGGGTCAAAGTGGTCGGCGTTCCCAAATCGATCGACAACGCGCTCCTGGGGACCGATTACGCGTTCGGATTCGACACAGCGGTCAACATCGCCACGGAATGCATCGACCGGCTCCACACCACGGCGGAATCCCATCACCGCATCATGGTCATCGAGGTCATGGGCCGTTATACCGGCTGGATCGCCCTCGAGGCCGGCATCGCCGGCGGCGCCGACATTATCCTGGTGCCCGAGATCCCGGTGGACATCCAGAAAGTCTGCGAGGGGATCAAGTCCAGGCACGAACGCGGCAAAACGTTCAGCATCATCATCGCTTCCGAAGGCACCCAGGTCCTCGGCCATGAGCAGCAGCACCCTCATATCAATGATTTCGGGCGCCGCCGTTTCGGCGACATCGCCGAATTCGTGGCCCAGACCATCGAGAAGGAAACCGGATTTGAAACGCGCGTGAGCGTCCTGGGCCACATCCAGCGCGGAGGGACCCCGACCGCGTACGACCGGATGATCGGGACCCAGTTCGGGATCAAGGCCGTGGACTTGGTGAAAGAGAACCAGTTCGGCCAGATGGTCAGCCTGCGCAACAACAGATTGCAGTCCGTGGACATCGAGGAGGCCGTCAAGGCCCGCAAGACGATCGACATGGAGTTGTACCAGATCGCCCAGGTTTTTTCGGCATACTAATGACGGCTTGATTTGCGGAACGAAGTGAACGCAAATCAATGCCGGAATTAGCCCTGCGAAGCAGAGCGAGCTTGCGAGCGAATGACTGCGGAGCAGGGATAATGAGACTGACGGCTTGATTTGCGGAATCCCGCTGCCCCTTGCGCCAAGGGCGGGGCAAGAAGCGGGATGAACGCAAGTCAATGCCGGGGCTAATGAATGAACAAGGAACCCCCGAGATGAAACAATTCATCGAAGAAGTCTTCCGCGCGTCCATCCGTGTCAAAGAGCAGACCCTCAAAGACAACGTGGACGCGATCGCCTCCGCGGCGCAGGCCATCACGGCGTGCCTGAAGAACAACGGCAGGATCTTTTTCTTCGGCAACGGCGGGTCCGCGGCGGACAGCCAGCACATCGCGGCGGAATTCATCGGCCGATTCCAGAAGGAACGCCGGTCTCTGCCGGCGATCGCCCTGACCACGGACACCTCCGCCCTCACCGCCATCGGCAACGACTACGGGTTTGAGGTGGTCTTCGCGCGCCAGCTCGAAGGGCTGGGGCACAAGGGTGATGTGGCCGTCGGCATTTCCACGAGCGGCAATTCCCCCAACGTGATCGCGGCCATTAAAAAGGCCAAGTCCATGGGCATGACCGCGGTCGTGTTCACCGGCGAAGGCGGGGGCAAATTGGCGCCGTTGAGCGACATCAAGATCATGGTCCCGTCCAAGGTGACGGCCCGGATCCAGGAATCGCACATTTGCATCGCGCACTGCATCTGCGAACTGGTGGAAAACCAGTTCAGCGGCTGATATGGATTCTCGAAAGAAAATCATGAGTTGGGCCGCGCTGAAACGGCAGGTGGCCCGCCTGCGCAGGCAGGGCCGGACAGTCGCGTTCACCAACGGCTGTTTTGACATTTTGCACGCGGGGCATGTCAGCTATCTCGAGGCCGCGAAGAAAAAAGACAGGGTCCTGATCGTGGGGCTCAACAGCGACGCCTCGGTCAAGCGGATCAAGGGCCCGAAGCGGCCGGTCGTCGGACAGAAGGAACGGGCAAAGGTCCTGGCGGCGCTGGGCTGCGTGGATTTTGTGGCGGTCTTTACCGAGGACACCCCTTATAAGCTGATCGCCGCCGTCCAGCCGGACGTGCTCGTCAAAGGCGCGGACTGGAAGGGGAGGGACATCGCGGGCAGCGACATCGTGAAAAAGCGCGGCGGAAGGGTGGAGTTGATCCGCTATCTCCCGTCCTGGTCCACGACCAATATCATCGAAGCGGTTCGGCAGACGTGCTGCGATTAGACACAAAACGGCTATACCGGCTGATGGACGCGAACATGAACCGCGCGCGGGAAGGCCTCAGGGTGTGCGAGGACGTGTGCCGTTTCCTTCGCGGCGACAAGGCCGCGACGGCCCGGTACAAACGTCTCCGCCACCGGCTGACGGCCGCGGCCAAGGCGCTGGGGCTGCGGGACCTGATCGGCGCCAGGGACGTGAACAGCGACATCGGCCGGCCGACATCGGCCCCGGAACGCCGGCGGGGGAACGCTGAAGACATCTATTTCGCGAATTCGCAGAGGGTCAAAGAGTCGGTCCGCGTGCTGGAAGAAGTCGCGAAACTCGTGGACCGTTCGCTGGCGGAAAGATTGAAGCGTGTCCGGTACGAAGTTTATGCCATCGAAAAAGACGTCGCGAAAAGATTTTGACCTGTCGGAAGCCCGGCTGTATCTGGTGCTGGACCGGCAGGTGTGCGGCTACGACCGGTTATTTGAAATTTTGGAAGAGTCTGCCGCGTTCGGCGTGGATGTCGTCCAGCTGCGGGACAAGCACGGCGAGGCCCGCGAGACCCTGGCGTTTGCCAGGGCCGCCGTCAGGTCTTTGAAAAAACGCGTGCCGTTCATCGTGAACGACCGGGCGGATATCGCGCTGTTGAGCGGCGCCGCGGGCGTGCATGTCGGGCAGGACGATCTGTCCTGCCGGGAAGCGCGGAGCCTCTTGGGCCCGTCCGCCGTGATCGGCGTGTCTTGTCAGACGCTGGCGCACGCCGCGAAGGCGCAGAAGGACGGCGCGGATTATATCGGTTTCGGGTCCGTTTTCAAGACCCGGACCAAACCCGACCGCGATCCCATGGATTTGGCATTGCTGTCCCGCGCGGTCAGGACGATCCGCATCCCGGTCTTCGCCATCGGCGGGATCGAATTGCGGAACGTCGGGCAGGTCCTGCAAACCGGCATCACCCGGATCGCCGTGACAAGAGCCGTGTGCCAGGCCCAGGATGCCGGTCAAGCCGTCAGGGATTTCAGGAAGAAGTTGCCGTCTTGATTTGTAGAGTTGTGCCATACGACCGTTGTTGGAGCATGGCACGAAAGGGGTGCGGGGTCGCTGTTCCAACGAATAAGTTGGAACACGACAGCGACGCCCGGCGAGACGGTGAGCCGGGGCGGGTTACGCGTCGAACCACAAGGGAAGCGAGATAGCGTTTCTCACAAGAATTTTATTTAGAATTTAGGCGTGTGGAAGTTTTGCGAGGGTAATTCAATGGTAGAATTTCAGCTTCCCAAGCTGATCACGCGGGTTCGATTCCCGTCCCTCGCTCCATTTTTGATGGTTGTGTTGTTGGCCCCGGGTTGCGCGGTGGTGCAGTCGCCGTCGGATGAGCCGATCGCCCTGCCGCCGAGACAGGATCAGCCGAAGCCCCCGGCGCCGCAAAAGGGGATCTATCACAAGGTCGGCAAGGGGGAGACGATCTGGCGGATCGCCAATGCGTATCACGTCAAGATCGACGATATCATCAAGATCAACAACATTCCCAACGTCGCCCATATCGAGGAGAACCAGCTGCTCTTCATCCCGGGCGCCGGCAGCAGCGTGGCGGTCCCGGTGGATGAGCCGATCCCTCAGGAAAAAGATTTCATTTGGCCCCTGCAAGGGCGTGTCCTTTTTTATTTCGGCGACCGCAAAGGATCGTATTTGAGCAAGGGGATCGGGATTGAGGCCGCCGAAGGGCAGGATGTGGCGGCCGCGCGTTCCGGGCGGGTGGTGTTCAGCGATTTCCTCGGCGGTTACGGCCACATGGTCATCCTGGACCACCTGGACGGATTTCTTTCCATTTACTCTCAAAACCAGGAAAGCCTGGTGAAGGTCGGCGACCGCGTCAGCCAGGGACAGCCGATCTCCCGGGTTGGAAAAAACGGCGGGAATTCTTTTTTACATTTTGAAATTCGCAAGAACGCCTCAGCGGATAACCCGATGTATTATTTGCCACGGGAATGAGGGCTTAACGTGACGGTCATGGACACTGAGCAGTTTTTTGGGCGCGAAAACGTTTTGGCGCTGTTAAAGAAAAGATTGACCGACCTCAAGGAGGGGTACCGGCAGAACATCGCCCTCCTGGGCCGCCAGCACGTCGGCAAGACGATGATCCTCCAGAAATTCCTGTCGGAGATCGACGATCATGCCGTTGTCGCGATCTATCTGGACCTGTCGAACACCGATTTTCCCGCCTTTTACCACAGATACGCCGGACAGATCCTCTACCAGTTTTCCCGGCTCAAGGGGCTGCCCACCGGCGACGACCTGTCCGCCCTTTGCGAAAAAATCCAGCCCCATCTGCCCCAGACCGTCCGCGCCATCCTGAATATCCGCGATCTGATCGCCCAGGACCGCGAATCCGAGGCCTGCCGGGAGATCCTGTCCCTGCCGGAAGTTTTTTCCCAGGAGTCCAACCTGTACTGTGTCCTGATCATCGACGAGTTCCACCATCTGGAGGAGCTTGGCGGCGGCGACGCCTTTCAGGAGCTGGGCAAGAAGATCATGACCCAGAAACGCTGTCTGTATATCGTGTCCAGTTCTTTTCCGGCCGTTGCCGGCAAGATCCTCACGGAGAAGCTGTCCCTGCTGTTCGGGAATTTTGAGGAGATCCCTCTCAACGCCTTTGACCCCGGGACCGGGAAGGAATTCGTGTCCGTCCGGCTCAAGGGCCTGGCCATGGGGGAACAGCTCAATCATTTTCTGATCGATTTTACCGGCGGGCACCCGTTGTATCTGCACCTGATCACCCAGGAACTGCTTCACCTGGCGGCGGTCCATCAACAGAAAGAAGTTTTCGTCCCTCTCCTGGCCCGGGCCGTGGAGCGCGTCCTTTTCGACCCCTGGGGGGTCCTGAGCCGCCACTTCGAGTTGATGGTCAACCGCGTCGTCGCGGGCAAGGGGAACCAGCTCATTTCCTCCGTTCTCATTTCGCTGTCCGGCGGCAAGCAAAAGCTGAAGGACATCGCCGATGACATCGCGGCCACCCAGAGCGTGCTCCAGCCGCGCCTCAACCGCCTCCTGGAGCAGGGGCTTGCCGCCAAGAGCGGACATTTTTATTATCTGCATGACAAGATGCTCCGGTTTTGGGTCAAGTACGTTTACCAGAGGCGCCTGCGCTCGCTCGACCCGGACCCGGAAAAGCAGAGGGCCGGCTTTCAGCAGGAATTTGAGGCCTCGGTCGAGAATTTCAAGAGGGCTTCGGGCGAGGACCTCTCGTCGCGCATTGTGGACCTTTTGTACTGTTTTGAGAACGAGGCCCTGCATGTCAACGGCCGCCGGTACAAGCTCCCGCTGTTCGAGCAGATCGTCCAGACCAAGGTCCGCAGCGTTTCCGGCAGCCCCTTTGACATCATCAAGGCCACGGGGCCGGAGGGGGACTGGTGGGTCGTTCTCAAAAAAGGCGGGCTGTCCGAGAATGATATCCAGACGATCATGACGGAGTCCAAGAGAAACGCCCAGAAGCCCCAGAAGTGCATCCTGGTGGCGCTCAACGCCATGGACGAGAACACGCGGGTCAAGGCCCTGGCCGAGAGGATGTGGATCTGGAGCGAAAGCGAAATCAATTCCTTGTTGAATCTTTACGGCAAGCCGTTCATCGTCGGCTGACCGTAGGCAAACGGCACAAAGGCGGCATGCGCATCGGCGTCGTATCCGACACTCATTCAAAACCCCTCCCGGCCCAGATGGTCCGGGATTTCGCCGGGGTGGATTTTATCATCCACGCGGGCGATTTTTGCGAGTTGGCGGATTACGAGGCCCTGGCGAAGATCCGGGACGTCAAGGCCGTGCAGGGGAACATGGACGGGGCCCAGATCCGCAAAAAGTTCCCGCGCAGCCAGATCATCCCTTGCGGACGGTTTCGCGTCGGCGTTTTTCACGGGGAGGGATCGGCGCATTTTATCCTGGAGACGGTCCAGCGGGAGTTCCAGGGCGAGGCCGTGGACGCGGTGGTCTTCGGCCATTCGCACAAACCGTTCAATGAGAAGATCGGCGGGGTCTTGTTTTTCAACCCCGGCAGTCCCAACGACGACATTTCCGCCCCGTTCTGTTCCTACGGGATCCTGGACGTGGCGGACAACGGCATCAAGGCATCGATCATCAAAGTCAAAAAATGACGACCAATAAACTCTGGGCGCCCTGGCGCGTCAAATACATCACCAAGATCGACAAGACCAAGGGGTGCGTCTTTTGCAAGATCCAGAAAAACGCGTCCGGGGACAAAAAACATTTTGTCTTCGCCCGCAGCCGCCATTCCTACGCCGTCCTCAATATTTATCCTTACAATAACGGCCATTGCCTGATCCTCCCCAACCGTCATGTCGGGGATTTGAAACGGCTGACCCGCGCGGAGCGGGAGGACCTGATGGACCTCCTGGAGCACACCCAGGAGCTTTTGGGCGAAGTGCTTTCTCCGGCCGGCTATAATGTCGGGATGAATCTGGGCCGCGTGGCCGGCGCCGGGATCCCCGGGCATTTGCACATCCACGTCGTGCCCCGCTGGCGGGGAGACGTGAACTTCATGCCGGTGGTCGGGTTCACGAAAGTCATCTCCATGTCTTTGAAAGTTTTGTTTGAGAAGCTGTGGCTGGCAAATCAGAAACGTCGGGGCCGGCGGAAGTCCGGGGACCGGTAAATTCTTATGCGCACGCGCGACGACATTGAACAGCTGGAAGACAAGATCCTGGCCCCGTACGCCATGAAGAGCAAGGACTCATCGGGGCGGGAATACGACGAGCCGGACCACGCGACCCGCACCTGTTATCAGCGGGACCGCGACCGGATCATCCATAGCGAGGCGTTCCGCAAGCTTGAATACAAGACGCAGGTCTTCACCATCCTGGAAGGCGATTATTACCGCACGCGGCTGACGCACACCATCGAGGTCGCCCAGATGGGGAGGACCATCGGCCGCAACCTCCGCCTGAACGAGGATTTGATCGAGGCGATCGCCCTGGCCCACGATCTCGGCCACCCGCCGTTCGGCCATGCCGGCGAGGACGCGTTGAACATGATCATGACCAAGGCCGGGCTGGGCAAATTCAACCACAACGAGCGCAGTTTCAAGATCGTGACCGCGTTCGAGCGCCGTTATCCGAATTTCCCGGGCCTCAACCTCACCACCGAGGTGCGCGTGGGGATCCTCAAGCACCAGACGGTCTACGACCGGGCGGGGCGCGCGCGCCGCGGGCTGAATGAAGGCCCCACCCTCGAGGCGCAGGTCGTGGATTTCGCGGATTCCCTGGCGTACCTGAACCACGACATCGACGATGGACTGACGTCCGGCTACATCACCGAGCAAGACCTGATCGGCAGCGCCCTGTGGCAGAGGGCCCTGCGGAACATCACGGCCGTTGTGGGCCATGACGACCGGGAGATGCTCAAATACCAGATCGTCAAAGAGCTCATCGATATGCAGATCAAGGACCTTTTGTCGACCACCGACGCGAAGATCCGGGCCATGAGCTTCCGTTCGGTGAAAGACGTGAAAAAAAACCGCAAGATCGTGGTCGGTTTCAGCGCCCGGATGACGAAAGAGCGGGACGCGCTCCAGCGTCTCCTCAATGAGAAGTTGTATCATCATTACCGCGTGGTCCGCATGACCGAAAAGGCCAAACGCATCATCCACGATCTGTTTTATGTGTACCTCAAGGAGCCGACCCAGCTGCCGTATTCGGTCTACCGGCGGGGGCGCCGCTACTCCAAAAAGGAAAAATACGAGGTGATCTGCCATTACATCGCCTCGATGACCGACCGGTTCGCCCTGGAAGAGCACAAGAAAGTGTTTCATCCTTACGAAAAAATTTAAAGGCGGGACGTCTGATGCGAGCGAGATACGTGAGAATGAACTTTTATAATTCGAAAAGCCTGTCGCAGAAATACAAGCTGATCCTCTCGGCGGTGCACATGGTCTACCGTCTGGTCAATTCGACGTATAACGTCAGGGAGCTGTCCCTGCGCCTGACCCGGCTGCTGTGCCAGTTCATCAAGGCCGACTCCGCCAGCGTGCTGATCCTGGACCCGCAGAAAAAAAGGATCATCCTGATCGCCATTTTTGACAACAAGATCAATATCCTTTTGAACAAGCGGCGGGACATCGCCAGGGTCTCCGAGAAAGAGCGCAAGGTGGCCGAGGGCCAGGCGGTTTTCGAGAAACGGCTGATCGGGCTGCCGCTGGTGGCCGACGACAACGTCGGCGCGATTTTTATCCGCCGCCGGCAAAACCAGCCGGCGTTCACCGAGTTCGACCGGGAGATGCTCTCGGTCGTCGGGGAGCAGGCCGTGACCGCCATCAAGAACCTCCAGCTGTATGAACAGCAGCAGGGCGTCATCCTGGGCAGCATGAAATTCATCGGCAACCTGCTGGAGAGGCAGGGGCACGCGGTGTCGCACCACACGCCGGTGTATTTCAAGATCGTGAAATTCCTCGCCGAGAAACTGAGCATGGGCCAGCAGGGGATCGAATGCCTGCATTACGCGAGCATCCTGCACGCCGCCGGGGCCTTGGACGTGCCTTACGACATCCTGTCCAAGACGAGCCAGCTGTCCCCCGAGGAGTTCAAGGTCATCCGCAGCCACCCGGCCAAGAGCGTGGAGCTGATCCGGCCCGTCGAGTTCTTGAAGCCGGTCCTGCCGATCATCCTCTATCATCATGAAAAATACGACGGCACCGGCTATCCGTCGGGATTGAAGAAAGAACAGATCCCCATGGGGGCGAGGATCATGTCGGTGGTCGACGCTTTCGAGGCCATGATCCGCGGCCGTCCGTACCGTAAGACGCTGATGATCGACGAGGCCCTGGAGGAACTCAAGGCCAACAGCGGAACCCAGTTCGACCCGAATGTGGTTGGCGCTTTTTGCGACCTCTGCAAACAAAAAAAATTCAGAAATTACTTGAGTCATATAAAAAAGTGACCCTATAATGTTAAATATGAATATTAATTTTCATAAACAATCGCAGTTCGAGCTTTTCCCGAATTCTCAGGCCCGGCCGGTCGATGTGACCCGGCGCGGGTTCTCCCTGACCAGCCTAACGTTATCCTTGGAAAATTGCATTGTTTTGAGTATAATAGGCGTCATGTTTCTGCTCGTGGCGTTCTCCCTGGGAGTCGAGCGGGGGAAGGTCGTGAGCCGGGACCGGCGGCCTGCGAAGGCGGCGGGCCGGTCCGAACGGAATGTCCCCGCGGTCCAGCCGGCGGCGCAGAAGAAAACGGCCGCTGAAGATCAGCAGGTTGTTACAAAACCCATGACGCAAAATCCTCCGGCAGCCGCGCCGGCCTCTCCGGTCCCGGCACAGCGGGTCCCTGCGGTCGTTCCGCAGCCGGTTGATATCCCCGCCCAGATGGCGGTGAAGTCCTACACGATCCAGGTGGCGTCATACAAGTTCAAGTCACGGGCAGAGAAGGAGGCGATGTCGCTTCAGCAGAAAGGTTATGAAACGTTGGTGATGAAAAAGGGCAGCCATGTGATCGTCTGTGTCGGAAAATATTCCGCTAAGAACGATGCCAAGGTCATGTCGGAAAAACTCAGCAAACAATATAAAGACTGTCTAATAAGGAGTTTGTGAAATGTCGTTACATCCCTCATTGAAAATAGATTCCGCCGGCGCGCAGCAGCGCAGTGTCATGACGCGCATCGAGCGGATTAAGGATCTGATGAAGAAGGGCCTCTGGAACGAGACCCAGAAGGCGACGGGTCTTCCCAAGATCAAGGTCCTCAAGATCAAGGCCAAGAAAAAGGTTGCCAAAGAGGAAGACGCCGCAGCCGCCGGAGCAGCCGCTCCGGGTGCAGCTCCGGCAGCCGCTCCGGGTGCCAAAGCCGCCGCCCCGGCCGCGAAAGCCGCCGCTCCAGCCGCGAAGAAGTAACGCGAGAATAATCGATGTCCGGGTTGCCCGGGCGTTGCAAGGTTTGGCCCTGCCGTGCCGCAGAACGCGGAACGGCGGGGCAACAGACCCCTCAATGAAACCCTCCATGATCATCCAAAGACCATTGCTTTTCGCTTTCGCGATCGTCCTGGCAACAGGCCCGGCCGCGTTTTCCGAGGAGCAGTTCCCGTTCGTGGCCGAGGTCAAGGCCCAAAATGTCAACATCCGCTCCGGGCAAAGCACAAGTTTTGAAAAGGTCGGCCGGTTCCAGCAGGGGGACAAGGCGGTCGTGGCCGGGGAGCAGTACGGCTGGTACAAGGTCCAGCTCCCGATCGACGCCGAAAGTTATGTCAGCAACAAGTTCGTGACCCTGATCCAGGACGACATCGGCGAGATCACCGGCAACCGCGTCAACGTCCGGGCCGGGGCCGGAGACAGATTTTCCGTCATCACCCAGTTGAACAAGGGAACGCTGGTCAGGATCCTCAACAAGCTGGACGCGTGGTACCGCATCGAGCCGGTCGAGCAGAGCTACGGCTGGGTGTCCCAGGAATTCCTTGCCTTTCATTCAAAAGACCTCCCGCCGCCGCGGACCGTGGAGCCGCCGGTGCGCAATATTTATGCCCGTAAGAGGATGGAAGACGCCAAGAGCGCCGAACCCGCAGCCGCCGGGCCGGCGGCCGCCCCCGCCGCGGGAAAAAAGAGGATCGCCGTCTCTGGCCTCGTGGAGGACGCGGGAGAGCGCTCGATCGCCGCGGATGTGCGCCACACGATCACCGCCGGCGACAGTTCCGTTTATTACATCAAGGGCGATCCCGAAATGATCGGCCGGTTCCTGCGCCACACCGTCAGGATGGAAGGGACCTTGCAGGCCGATATCGCGGCCCCTTACCCGGTCCTGACGATTTCCAAAATCCATTTGGTCCTGTGATATCCCCAGATTCCTTCCGGGCCTGAGAACACTGCGAGAATATGATGGAGTTTGTTGTAACGGTCGGGGTTCTGCTTTTTGCCGTTGTTGTCCATGAATACGCGCACGGGTGGGAGGCGAACCGACGGGGCGACCCGACGGCCAAGCTGGCCGGCCGCCTGACGCTCAATCCCCTCAAACATATCGACCTTGTGGGGATGATCATTGTCCCGGTGGTCCTGCGGCTTTTGGGATTTGTCCCGTTCGGGTGGGCCAAGCCGGTCCCGGTGAATTTCCGGAACCTGTTCAACCCCAAGACGGACATGATCTGGGTGGCCGCGGCAGGCCCGGCCGTCAACCTGTTTTTGGCGGCGGTCTTCAGCGTCCTGCTTAAGGTCCCGGTGCCCGGATGGGCGGCCGAGATCTTCAGCCTCGTGATCGTGCTGAACCTCCTGCTGGCGGTCTTCAACCTTGTCCCGGTCCCGCCTCTCGACGGTTCTCGCATCCTGATGGGGCTTTTGCCCCGGCCGCTGGACAGGTATTACGGTTATCTGGAGCCGTTCGGGTTCATCATCCTTTTGTTCCTGCTCAATTACGGCTTTTTGGATTTTGTGTGGGGGATTGTCGCGGTGCTGGCGGCCCATCTGGGCGTTGCATCGGCGGCGTGAACAGCAAGGAGACGATCGTGCGGACCGTTGAAGTCGATCTCAAGGAAAACACCTACCCGATCATGATCGGGCACGGGACCCTGCCGTCCCTGGGCCAGAACCTGGAAGACCTGGGCCTGGGGCAGGACGCCGTGGTCATCACGAACCCGGTGGTCAACCGCCTGCACGGCAAGGCGCTGGCCGCGGGCTTGAAAAAGGCGGGTTTTTCCGTCCAGGCGTTCATCGTCCCTGACGGGGAAAAGAGCAAGTCGGTCCGGACCGCGTTCGACCTGTTCCAGAAGATCGCCCGGTATGACGTGCGCAAAAAGATTTTTATCGTGGCCTTCGGCGGCGGCGTGATCGGAGATCTGGCTGGATACGTGGCCGCGGCCTATAAACGGGGGATCCCGTACATCCAGGTCCCGACGACCCTGCTGGCGCAGATCGATTCGGCGATCGGCGGCAAAGTGGCCGTGGACCTGCCGGTCGGCAAGAACCTGGTCGGCGCGTTTTACCAGCCGAAGCTGGTCTTCAGCGACACCGCCGTCCTGCAGACCCTGACCCGCCGCCAGATCCGGAACGGCCTGGCCGAGGCGGTCAAGTACGGCGTGATCTGCGACGAGCAGTTTTTTCATTTTCTGGAAGCGAACGTCGATAACCTTCTGGCCTTGGATGTCCCGGCGATGACCGAGGTCGTTCTGGCCTGCAGCCGGATCAAGGCCAGCGTGGTGTCCGCGGACGAAAAGGAGACCAAGGGGATCCGGACGATCCTGAATTTCGGCCACACCGCTGGCCATGCCGTCGAGGCGGCCGCGGGGTTCAGCCGGTACCATCACGGGGAAGCCGTGGCCCTGGGGATGCGGGTCGCCCTGGAGCTGTCCTGCCGGATGAACTTGTTGCCGCCGCCGTCCGCCCGGCGCGTGGAAGACCTTTTGACGGCCGTCGGCCTGCCCGAACGGATCCGCGGCGTCACTCTGCCCCGGATCATGAAGCACATGGCCCATGATAAAAAATTTTCCGGGAAGACAAAAAAGTTTGTCCTGGCGGCGAAGATCGGAAGCGTGAAAGTTGTGGAAGGTCTTCCGGAAGCGGTGATCCGGTCTGCGGTGAGAAAATACCTGCGGCAAAGCTGAAAAGTTTTAAAACTGGTCCTTCGATTTTTTGCTGACCCTGAAGGTCCTGACCCTGCCCCTGTCCAAGAACTCCACCCGGTCCAGCGAGATCTTGACGATCTTTTTCCCCTGCACGGAATCCCCCACCTCATAAACCTCGTCGTTGATGAGGAGCACGTTCCTGTCCCCCATGGCCATGATGCCCTTGATGACGATGCGGTGGGGCGAGCCTGCTTTTCCCATCCAGGTGCGGGAGCGGTTGTATTCCCCGACCAGATAGATGATCAGGAAGACCAGCACCGCGCAGATCAGGACGCAGATGCCGATGATGAGCCCTTCTTTTTTGCCCGCGGATTTATCCGCGACGGTCTGCGGCGTGATCACGGTCTCTGCCGCCTGGCGGATCTTCTCGGGCTTCGGAGGCGGGACACGAACAGCGGCCGCCGGAGGAACGGACGCGGCCTGCAGGGCCGGGGCGGCCTGCGGGATAGGCAGAACCTTTTCCGGGCCGGCCCCATTGCTCTGAAGATTGTTCTGAACTTTCTTTAACGCGTCGTTGATGATGCTCATATTAATGAGGCCCAAACTTATGGAAGTCCCGCAAAGCGGGACGACATAAGTTTGTTGGCCGAATTAACCCCGGCGAAGTGTCCTGCGAAGCGTTGAGGACAGCCGGGGGACTTCACAAATTGATCTCTCGTGCGCACTTGTAAACCATTTGCTCGTCAATGTTATGGCTTTCGGCCACATACCCGGCCAGGAGCGCGCGGTCGCACAGGATGTTGATCACGCGCGGCGTTCCTTTGGACAGGGTGAACAGCGCGTCCACGGCCCCCGGCGTAAACGTGACCGGGAGTTTTCCGTTTTTGGACCGGCAGGCCACTTTGATCCGGTGATTAATATACTCCGGAATTTCATTTTTCTCAAGGGGCAGAATGTGATATCTCACCGAGACCCTCTGGTTGAGCTGGCGCAGGGAATCCAGTTTGAGTTTGTCGAGCAGTTCCGGCTGGCCGACGAGGAGGATCTGCAGGAGTTTGGCTTTCTCTGTTTCCAGGTTGGACAACAGTCGCAGCTGTTCCAGCTGGCGGACCCGGAGGTTTTGCGCTTCATCGATGACCAGGACCACGTTGTTGCCGTGACTGGCCTGTTCGAGCAGGAAGTCGTTCAGGGCGGTGATGAGGGTGAGCTTGTTTTTGTATTCGCCGGTGATCCCCAGGTCCTTGATGATGAGCTGAAGAAGCTGGGTTTCTGAAAAATAGGGGTTCAGGATGAGCGCGGTCTTGATATGCGGGTCGAGCTGGTTGAGCAGGGTCCGGCAGAGGGTGGTCTTCCCCGTGCCGATCTCCCCGGTGACGACCAGGATGCCTTTGCGTTCCTGGATGCCGTAGACCAGATGCGAGAAGGCCTCGGCATGGCGGCTGCTTGAAAAGTAAAATGCCGGGTCCGAGGTGACGTTGAACGGGTTTTCAGCCAGATTGTAATATTCTTTATACACCGGAGCGCTGTTTTCTTTCTGTTGTCCAGGCCGCAGAGGTCCAAGGACTCCTTAGAACGGAAAACAGTATAGCACGGACGAAAATTTTGGTAAATTGACAATTTTGGCAGGCCCCGGGAGCGTTGTGGGCTGTCTGCGGGAAAATTGGTTGTATGTCCTCCGGATTATGCTATAATTCCTTTCAGCCACGGAAAGGGATTTCAACCGAATTATGCCTAAACAAGAGGTCAACGAAGACAAGCGCCGCTATCAGAGGGTTTCTTTCCGAGAACCCGTGCTGGTGTCCATTCTGCCGGAAACGGCTTCCCACGGCCATCTGAGCTGCGATCTGAGCGAGGGAGGGTTGAGGATGTATTTTGATGACTTTGTCCCTCTTGAGAGCCGGGTCGCGGTTTCGGTCCCGGTGGATGTCGACCGCAAGGTTAATGTCCTGGGCCGCGTGGCCTGGATCCAGAGAGTTCCCCATGCTGAAACCTACCAGGTCGGCGTGGAGTTCTCCGCCCGGCCGGACGATGTCATTGCCAGGAACGAAATCCGCAAATATATCCAAATCATGAAGTTTTGACCGCCCCCGAATGGGGACACTTAAGGAGCCGACGTGATCCAGCATCATCCTTCTGAAGACCGCCGCCAGCACCCGCGTTTTGAGAGCAATATTCCGCTGAAGATCTGCAGCGATGACGCGGATCTGGTCACGGAAACGAAAAATTTGAGCCGTACCGGGGTTTACTGCCGCGTGGAGAAGTACATCGAGCCCATGACCAAGCTCAAGATCCACCTGCTTTTGCCGATCCGCAAGAACGGCAAGGTTGCCACAAAAAAGGTCACCTGCGGCGGGGTGATCGTCCGGACCGAATCGGTCTCCGGCCATGAAGGGTTCAATGTGGCCATTTATTTCAACGACATCAACGGCCGGGATTCGGAATACATTTCGGAATTCATCAAGACGGGCATGGCGGCCGGGGCGTCGTCTTAATCCGACCCCGCCGGCCCAAGGGAGTTGCGCGATGGAACAGATGCTCGGCTTGACCCCGCAGCAATACATGGTCCAGTCCATGATCGCCACAGGGCTGATGATCTGGATGTTCGTCATTTTTCCCGTGATCGTCATCCGCAAGCTCAATTATCTGACGGCTCTTTTGGAAGCGCAATACGAAGACGACACTGAAGATCCTCAGCCGTAAAAATCCCACTGCCACCGGAATTTCATGCAAACGCCTGTTAAGGTTTTATATGAGGATGATTGCCTGGTCGTGTTTGACAAACCCGCGGGCCTTCTGGTCATCCCCACGCCGAAAAACGAAAAGCACACCCTGGTCGACATCGTGAACGCGGGGAGGACCGCCGGCCGCCTTCACCCCTGCCACCGGCTGGACCGGGAGACCTCGGGCGCCATCATCTTTGCCAAAGGCAAACGCAACCAGCAGCTGATGATGGAGGTGTTCCACAAGTCCGCGGTCCACAAAAAATACATCGCCTTTGTCCGGGGAAAATTGAAGCGGCCGTCCGGCGAGATCCGCCTGCCGATCCAGGACGCTTTCCAGAAAAAATATCACCGCAACGCCCCGCCCCGCACGGCCGTGACCCGTTACAAAGTCATCAAGGTCAAACACCGGTTCTCGATCGTGGAGGTCACCCCCCTGACCGGGAGGACCAACCAGATCCGCATCCATTTCAGCCAGATCGAGCATCCTCTATTGGGCGAGCGGGTTTACGCTTACGGCCGGGACTTCACCCTCAAATTCCGGAGGGTGGCCCTGCACGCGAGCGAGATCGAGTGGAAGCACCCGGTCACCCATGAGGATATCCTGGTGGAATCCCCTCTGCCGGCGGACATGAAAGATTTCATGAACAGCAATTGAGGGCCGAAGCCCCTCGTTAAAGGAGGTCATCCTTGGAAAATACGGTCGAGATCAAAGGAAAATCCCTGAACGAACTGTCCGCGATCTGCCACGCGATCGCCGTTGAAAAAGGCTTCTGGGACAAGGAGCGCAACATCGGCGAGGCCCTGATGCTCATCGTCACCGAGCTGGCCGAGGCCATGGAAGCCCACCGCCACCAGGACCAGGCCAATTTCAAGGAAGAACTGGCCGACACCTTTATCCGCCTGCTGGACCTCTGCGGCGGCATGAACATCGACATCGAAGACGAGATCGCCCAAAAATCCGCCAAAAATAAAAAGCGGCCTTACATGCATGGGAAAGTGTGCTAATGAGGCCCAAACTTATGGAGTCCTGCTGAAAGCGGGACGAACATAAGTTTGTTGGCCGAATTAGTCCCGGCGACTTGCCGAGCCCAAGCGAGGCAGCCGGGATTGATGAGCGGCTTTAGCTAAAAAAGAGTAGGGGGGATGATCTATGAATCTGTCTGCGTCTAACTTATGGCTTATAGCGATTTTTCTCTCCTGTGCTGGTGGGGCAATGGGGCCGATTCTGACTGGCAAGCTCCCCCCCGGCAATAGTGTTGATATATATATATTCATCACGAGTTCCGGGCTCGGACTCTTGGCAATAGCGGGGATACCCGCCTTTTTAATTAGAATGGTATTCAGAAAGCATTTTCGGGATGAAAGAAATTTTTTGTTGTTATTGATATTTCTTCTGCTGGTTTTTGGGATTCTTATTACTATGGGTCATTTATATAATCACCAACAAGGATTGGAATAAAGATAGAGAAAATCGGCATGCGCAAATCCAACGTCATTTTACTATCCCTATTTGCACTTATCACCCTCTCCGGCTGCGCCACCATCCAGCTCCCGTCCTACATCCCGGACAAGAAACCGGTCACCCGGCGTTTTTACGTCGATTATGACCGGGCCTATTCCGTCACCCGCAAGGCCCTGGAAGAACTGGGCTGGAAAGTCGAGGCCACGACCGACCCCGCGATTTACGAGGGGATGAAGACGCCCGAACCCGGCAGCCGGCAGATCCTGATCATGACCGAGCTCAAGCAGATGCCGATGCTGGTGATGACCCGGTATTCCCGTCTGAACGTTTACGTGCGGTCCAAGAAGAGCGAGACCGACATCGAGGTCCGTTTCCAGGCGGTCACGGCGTTCCCGGTCAAAAATTTGAAGAGTTACAAGCACGCCAAGACCGTCGATGACGTTTACGCCAAGATCTCCGATCTGCTCAACGCCCCAGAATAAGTCCTGCCCGGAACCGTTCCATGGAAAAATTCGTCCTCCAGAGCAAATTCAAGCCGGTGACGGAGCAAAGCGGCGCCATTGACGGGCTCATGGCCAATTTTCAAAAAGGCGCCCAGGCCCAGGTCCTTCTCGGCGTGACCGGGAGCGGCAAGACCTTCACCCTGGCCAACGTCATTGAGAAGATCAACCGCCCCACGCTGGTCATCTCCCACAACAAGACCCTCGCCGCCCAGCTTTACAGCGAATTCCGCGAATTCTTCCCCCACAACGCCGTCGAATATTTCGTCAGCTATTACGATTATTACCAGCCCGAGGCCTACGTTCCCCAGACCGACGTCTTCATCGAAAAGGACGCCTCTATCAACGACCGGCTGGACCGCCTGCGGCTCGCGGCCACGACCTCGCTGATGTCCCGTCGGGACGTGATCATTGTCGCCAGCGTGTCCTGTATTTACAACCTCGGTTCGCCGGACGATTATAAGGAATACCTGGTCTATCTGGAGAAGGGGCAGGCCGCCGGCCGCGACGAAGTTCTGCGCAAGCTGATTGACATCCAGTATGAGCGCAACGATTACGATTTCAGCCGCGGCAAGTTCCGCGTCCGGGGCGACGTGGTCGAGGTGTTCCCGGCCTACCGCCAGGACGCCCTGCGCGTCGAGTTTTTCGGCGACGAGATCGAAAAGATCACTCAGTTCGACCCGCTGACCGGCGGGGAAATTGCCGCTTTGTCCAAGGCCGCGGTGTATCCGGCCAAACATTTCATCGTGTCCCAGCCCAAGGTGGAGGAGGCGATCAAAGAGATCGAGGCCGAGCTGGAGGCGCGGCTCAAACAGCTCCAGTCCCAGGGCAAGCTCCTGGAAGCCCAGCGCCTGCAGTCCCGCACGAAATACGACATGGAAATGATCCGGGAAATGGGATACTGCCACGGCATCGAAAATTATTCGCAGGCCCTGTCCGGCCGTCCGCCGGGAAGCCGGCCGTTCTGCCTGCTGGATTATTTCCCGAAGGATTTTCTGGTTTTGATCGACGAGTCGCACGTGACCGCTTCGCAGGTCCGGGGGATGTATGAAGGGGACCGCGCGCGGAAAGAGACCCTGGTCGAATACGGCTTCCGCCTGCCGTCGTGCCTGGACAACCGCCCCCTGAAATTTCCTGAGTTTATGTCCATCATCGGGCAGAGGATCTACGTGTCCGCGACCCCCGGGCCGTTCGAGATCAAGGATTCGCAGGGTTACGTGGTCGAGCAGATCATCCGCCCGACGGGGATCGTGGACCCGCCCATCTTTGTGCGGCCCACCCAGGGCCAGGTCGATGACCTGGTGAAGGAAGCGCTCAAACGCGTGGAGCGCAACGAGCGCGTCCTTGTCACCACGCTGACCAAACGCATGTCCGAGGACCTGTGCGAATATCTCCAAGGCAAGGGGCTCAAGGTCAAATATCTGCATTCGGACATCGAGACCATCGACCGGACAAAGATCCTGCAGGACCTGCGCATGAAAAAGTTCGACTGCCTCATCGGGGTCAACCTCCTGCGCGAAGGTCTGGACCTGCCGGAAGTCTCCCTGGTGGCGATCTTCGACGCGGACAAGCAGGGTTTCCTGCGGTCGCAGACGTCCCTGATCCAGGTCGGCGGGCGCGCCGCGCGCAACATCAACGGCGAGGTCATCATGTACGCCGATTCCATCAGTCCGGCCATGCAGGCCGCCATCGAGGAATGCGAGCGCCGCCGGACGATCCAGATCGCCTTCAACAAAGAGCACGGCATCACGCCCACCACTATCCAGAAGGCGATAAAATTGGGCATCGAGGAATACGCCGAGGAGGCGGAGGAGCTGGTGGTGTCCGTCATCGGCGAGAACGCGGAACAATACGAGATCAACAGTTTCATCGCCGAGCTGGAGCGGCAGATGGAGCTGGCCGCGAGAAATCTGGAATTTGAGAAAGCGGCCAAAATCCGTGATAGAATCAAGGACCTGAAAGACGGGACCCCCGGCACCGCTCTCGCGCCTGCGGCCAAGGGCGCGGGCGGGACGAAATCCGCGGGAAACCCCGCGAAACGGAGACATCACACGTGACGACACTGCTGACCGTGGACATCGGCAACACCAGCATTTCCCTCGGGGTTTTCGCCGGGACAAAGGTCGTCAGGACCGCGATGGTGGAGACCACGTTGCCTTTTTCCGCCCGCCGGAAAAAACTGTCCGCCGCGGTCCGGGCGCTGAAAAAAAATTCCCGGGCGTGGGACGGGGCCGTGATCTGTTCGGTTGTCCCGAAAGCCACCGCCGAGGTCTGCGCCGTGGTCCGGAAGGAAACGGGCGTTAAAGCTGTCGTCATCGGCAAGGACATCATTGTCCCGGTCGTGAACCGTTACCGGAATCCCCGGCAGGTCGGCCAGGACCGTCTTGTCTGCGCCTACGCGGCCATGGAACTTTACGGCGCGCCGGCCGTTGTCATCGATTTCGGGACCGCCATCACCTTTGACGTCGTCTCCCGCAGAAAAGAATATCTCGGCGGCCTCATTGTCCCGGGCATCCGGTTGTCCGCCGAATCTCTATTCCAGAAAACCGCGCTTTTGCCCCGCGTTGAGATCATGAAGCCCGGCGCGCTGATCGGCCGGGACACGGTGGAAAGTATCTTGAGCGGGCTTTTTCACGGTTACGGCGCCATGAGCCGCGGCCTGATCCACCTGATCGCGAAGCATGTCGGCGGCCGGCCCAAGGTCATCGTGACAGGGGGGTACACGGAGCTGATCGAAAAATTCATCGCGAAAGACATCCGCGCGATCGACCGCCATCTTGTATTTAAGGGAATGAAGCTTTTGTGGGAGCGGCACAACGCGGTTTGAATCACCAGTGTCACAACCCCCGGGGTTGTGGAGGTTCAACCCCGGGGGTTGATTTTTTTGGGGAAAGTAGCACTCGGAATTTTTGAGTGCTACTTTTTTTGTTTTGGTTTGAGAAGGATATCCACCCCGGCTGATCCCCGCGGATTCAAGGCGCCGGGGTCGATTCTCCCCGGCGAGAAAAAACTCCACAAATGTCATTTGTGGAGTTTTTTCTGGGAGAACGAAAATTTTTCTTGACAAAAAAACATGTTTTTTGTACATTAGCACTCTACGGGAAACACTGCTAACTAAATTCCAACCCATAAACATGAACAGGTCAAGCGTTAAACAAGGAGGTTCACAGTGAAGATCCAACCGTTAGGAGACAGAATCGTTGTAGAACCGCTCGAAGCGGCAGAAAAGACCAAGGGCGGAATTCTCCTGCCGGACACGGCCAAGGAGAAGCCCCAGGAAGGCAAAGTCGTGGCTGTCGGCAAAGGCAAGCTTTTGGACAACGGCCAGATCCACGCGCTGGAAGTCAAGGTCGGGGACAGGGTCCTTTACGGAAAATACAGCGGCTCCGAGATCACCAACAAAGACGGTGACGAGCTGTTAATCATGAGGGAAGAAGACGTTTTGGCCGTCCTCAGCTAATCCATTTGAAAACGTTTTGAAAACCAACGGAGGAATAAGAACATGTCAGCAAAACAATTGAAATACGGTGACGAGGCCAGACGCGCCATTCTCGCCGGTGTCGAGAAGCTCGCGCAGGCCGTGAAGGTCACCCTGGGCCCCAAGGGGCGCAACGTTGTCCTGGACAAAAAATTCGGCTCTCCGACCGTCACCAAAGACGGCGTTTCGGTCGCCAAGGAGATTGAACTCGAAGATCCCTATGAAAACATGGGCGCGCAGATGGTGAAAGAAGTCGCCGAGAAGACCTCCGACCTGGCCGGCGACGGGACCACCACCGCCACCATCCTGGCCGAGGCCATCTATAAGGAAGGCCTCAAGAACGTCACCGCCGGAGCCAATCCCATGGCCATCAAGCGCGGGATCGACGCCGCGGTCGAGAAGATCGTGACCAAGATCGCCGCCCTCTCCAAGAAGATCGACCCCAAGAAATCCAAGGAAGTCGAGCAGGTCGCCACGATCGCCGCGAACAACGACACGCTCATCGGCAAAAAGATCGCCGAGGCGTTCGACGCCGTCGGCAAAGACGGGGTCATCACGGTCGAGGAATCCAAGACCATGCAGACCGAGCTCAAGATCGTCGAAGGCATGCAGTTCGACCAGGGGTATCTGTCCCCGTACTTCTCGACCAACCTCGAGAAGATGGAATGCGAACTGGATGATCCTTACATCCTGATCTACGAGAAGAAAATTTCCAACATCAAGGACATGCTTCCCCTTCTGGAGAAGGTCGCCAAATCCGGCCGGCCGCTGGTCATCATCTCCGAAGAGGTCGAAGGCGAAGCCCTGGCGACCCTGGTCGTCAACTCCATGAGAAAGACCCTGTCCTGCGCCGCTGTCAAAGCGCCGGGCTACGGCGACCGCCGCAAGGCCATGCTGGATGACATCGCCGTCCTCACAGGCGGGACCGCAGTGACCGAAGACCGCGGGATGAAGCTCGAGAGCGTGGACATTTCCAACCTGGGCCGCGCCAAGAAGGTCAAGATCGACAAAGACAACACCACCATCGTCGAAGGCGCCGGTGTGACCGCCAAGATCAAGGAGCGCATCAACCAGATCCGCGTCCAGATCGAGAACACCGAGTCGTCTTATGACAAGGAAAAGCTCCAGGAACGCCTGGCCAAACTCGCCGGCGGCGTTGCCATCATCAACGTCGGTGCCGCTACCGAGTCGGAAATGAAGGAAAAGAAAGCCAGAGTCGAGGACGCCCTGCACGCGACCCGCGCGGCCGTGGAAGAGGGGATCGTTGCCGGCGGCGGAGTGGCCCTCCTGCGCTGTATCAACGATCTGGACAAGATCGCCCTGAAAGGGGATGAAAAAACCGGTGCCGAGATCGTGAAGCGCTCGCTCGAGGCCCCTGTCCGCCAGCTGGCCACCAACGCCGGCCTGGAAGGGTCGGTCATTGTCGAACGCCTGAAAATCGAGAAAGACAACATCGGCTACGACATCAACAAGGACGAGTACGTGGACATGCTGGAATCCGGCGTCATTGACCCGGCCAAAGTCACCCGGACCGCCTTGCAGAACGCCGCCAGTATCGCCGGCCTGCTGTTGACAACCGAGGCCCTGGTCACGGATGCCCCTGAAAAGGACAAACCGGCCATGCCTGCGATGCCCCCGGGCGGAATGGGCGGGATGTATTAAAAAGTCCAGAATTCATCCAGAAATCTTGGGTGATGTAAATAGAAAAAGGGCAAAGGGTTACAATCCTTTGCCCTTTTTTCTTAAGTGTTGACAAGTTAAAGAAATCTAACTATAGTATATCTTTAATTACTCACCCTCAAAATCCTCAAATTTTAGAATTTTTTCGCCTTCGGGCTCAACCTTTTCATAGATAGAGGGGGTTTTTCCTATGGCAGAGTGGATAGGCATCGGGCGCCGCGCCAGACGGTGCTACGGCTTTGATGAAATCGCCCTGGTTCCGGGCATGGTCACGATCAACCCGGAAGAAGTCGACATCAGCTGGGCCATCGGAGACAAGAAATTCACTCTTCCTTTCCTCGCCTCAGGCATGGATGGGGTTGTGGACGTAAGGTTTGCGATTGAAATGGGCAAGCTGGGAGGGACCGCGGTCCTCAATCTGGACGGCATCCAGACCCGCTACGACAATCCGGCCGAAGTCATCGAAGAGATCGCCAAGGCCACCCCGCAGGAAGCCACCAAGCTGGTCCAGAGCGTCTATCTCAAGCCCATGAAGGAAAACCTCATTGCCAAGCGCGTTGAGGAGATCAAAAAGGGCAAAGTTCCCGCAGTTGTCAGCTGTGTCCCGCAGAAAAACACCGAAAAGATCGCCAGCATCGCCATCGAAGCCGGCTGTGACATTTTTGTCGTCCAGTCCACGGTCGCCACGACCAAGCACATCGCCACGCAGTACAAAGTCCTCGACATGGAAAAATTCGTCGCCAGTTCCAAGATTCCGGTGCTCATGGGCAACGTCGTGACCTATGAGATCGCCCTGGAGCTCATGGAAATCGGCGTCGCCGGCGTTCTTGTGGGTGTCGGGCCGGGCGCGGCCTGCACGACCCGCGGGGTCCTGGGCATCGGCGTTCCGCAGATCACGGCCACCGCGGACGTCGCGGCGGCCAGAGACCACTATTTCAAACGCAAGGGAAGATACATCCCGATCATCACCGACGGCGGCATGCGCATCGGCGGCGAGATCTGCAAGGCCTTCGCGGCCGGTTCCGACGCGGTCATGGTCGGCTCCGCCTTTGCCAAGGCCGAGGAAGCGCCGGGCCGGGGGTATCACTGGGGCATGGCCACGTCCCACGCCAACCTCCCGCGCGGCACCCGCATCCATGTCGGCACCACCGGCACGCTCAAGGAGATCCTTCTCGGGCCGGCCAAGGTGGACGACGGCTCCCAGAACCTCGTCGGTGCGTTGCGCACCTCCATGGGTTCGCTGGGCGCGTCCAACCTCAAGGAAATGCACGACGTCGAGATCATCATCGCCCCGTCCATCCAGACCGAAGGCAAAGTCTTCCAGGTCGGGCAGAGGGTAGGGATGGGCAAGTAAGACCCAAACTTGCGGAGCCGTGAGGCGAACGCAAATTTGATGGGCGCCTGCCTGCCGGTAGGCAGGAACTTACCCCAGTCGCCTGCCCTGCGGAGCGGTTAGGGCAACTGGGGCAAATACCGGAATCAATGTTCTGCCGGCGATTTTAGGAGCGGTTGAAGCAGCCGGCGGAAATGAATACAGCGTTTAGCCCTGCGAAGCAGTTAGGGCTGCTGGGACAAGTGCTGGGACCGAATATTTGATAATCCGTTTTACCTTTCGCCGGCATTCTGACTTTTAACCGTTAGCGGCTGTTGGATAGAGACCTTCGCACACTTTATTAAGGCAGGTTGACCCATGGCAAAGAAGACCCAAAAGAAAACTCCGAAGACAAAAAATCTTCCGAAGACAAAGAAGCTCAAGAAAGCCCAGACGCTCACGACGCTCAAGAACCCCGTGAGGAAACACTCCGGCTGGACATCGCACAAGCCGTTTCGGAGGCAATTGACCAAGGCCCCGGTGGCCGCCCGCAGAGGGGTCCTGCGCATCAAGAGCATCAACGCCCACCGCCGCACGGCCCTGAAACTGCGCGGCAAGCTCCCGACGGTTTCCGTCAAGATCACCAAACAGCGCCTCAAGGATTTGATCCTTGTCCTGGATTTCGGCTCGCAGTACACCCAGCTCATCGCCCGGCGCATCCGTGAGAACAAGGTCTTCAGCAAGATCGTCCCTTACAACATCACGGTGGAGGAGATCCGCAAGCATAACCCGAAGGGTCTGGTCCTGTCCGGCGGGCCCTTGAGCGTGTATGACAAAGGCGCCCCGCTTCCGCACAAAGAAATTTTCAACATGGGTCTTCCCATCCTGGGCGTCTGCTACGGCATGCAGGCCATCACCCATTTGTTCGGCGGGGACGTCAAGAGGAGCAAGGAGCGCGAGTTCGGCCGCGCCGAGCTGTTCATCGACAGCAACAAAGACCTGTTCGCCAATCTCCCGACCAACCTGACCTGCTGGATGAGCCATTCCGACGAATTGAAGAAGCTCCCGCAGGGATTCGTTTCCATCGCGCACACGCTCAGCGCCCCCACGGCCGCCATCGCCAACCGCGCGAAAAAGATCTGGGCCGTCCAGTTCCATCCGGAGGTCGTTCACACCCAGCGCGGGGCGAGCATCCTCCAGAACTTCGCGTTCCATATCTGCGGCTGTCTGCCGCGCTGGACCATGGACAAGTTCGCGGACGCGGCTGTCCGCCAGGTCGCAGAGACCGCGGCCAAGAAGCGCGTGGTCTTAGGGCTGAGCGGCGGGGTGGATTCCTCGGTCGCCGCCATGCTGATCCATAAGGCGATCGGCAAGGACCTTTACTGCATCTTTGTGGACAACGGCCTTCTGCGCAACAACGAAGTGTCTGTCGTGCAGAAGACCTTCAAGGGCACCTTCAACATGAACCTCATCACGGTCGACGCGTCCCAGCGGTTTTTAAACCGCTTGAAGGGCGTCACCGACCCCGAGCAGAAACGCAAGATCATCGGCGAGGAGTTCGTGAAGGTCTTCCAGGAGAACGCCAAGAAGATCAGGGGCGTGCATTTTCTGGCCCAGGGCACGCTGTATCCGGACGTCATCGAGTCCATCTCGCCGCTGGGAGGCCCGTCCGCCACCATCAAGAGCCATCACAACGTCGGGGGGCTCCCGAAGAACATGAAGCTGGAGCTGATCGAGCCCCTGCGCGAGCTGTTCAAGGACGAAGTCCGCGTCATCGGAAAGCACCTCGGCCTGCCGGAGCAGATCCTCCTGCGCCAGCCGTTTCCCGGACCCGGCCTCGCCATCCGCATCATCGGCGAAGTCACCAAAGAGCGCATCAACATCCTCCGCGACGCCGATGAGCGCGTCCTGGAAGAGATCAAGAGGGCCAACCTCTACAACCAGATCTGGCAGTCGTTCGCCGTTCTGCTTCCCATCAAAACGGTCGGCGTCATGGGCGACCAGCGCACCTACGAGAACGTCATCGCCATCCGTTGTGTCACGAGCGTGGACGGCATGACCGCCGACTGGGTGCAATTGCCCTATGACCTTTTGGGCCGCATCGCCAACCGCATCATCAACGAAGTCCCCGGCGTGAACCGCGTGGTTTACGACGTGAGTTCGAAGCCACCGGCGACGATTGAGTGGGAGTAGAGAGATAGAGGATGGAAGATGGACGATAGAAGCGTAAAAATAAAGACGTAAACACCAAACCCCCTGCGGTCGAGAGATGGCAGGGGGTTTTGATTTTGGGAACATTGGACTAATTAAGTCACGCGCCTCTATGACCCTAAGGTTTTAATGACAACAGAGCTTGAAAAATGGTTTCAAGATCGGCCTAAATGGCTTCAAGACGCCGCTCGCCGTATTCTCCAAAATGGCATCCTAACTGATGCAGATTTTGACGAATTATATGCCATCTGCACAGACGAAGCAGCGCAGAAAGCAGTAAAATTTACAGGCCTACCTACTGGCTCGTTAATTATTCAAGATTCCACAAAACCTCTACATCTAGAAGCGATAAATGAAGTACACGGCATTAATGCGCTTATTTTATCTCGACCACTTGAATTTGGAAAAACTCCGCTTTGTATTGTGTATGGGCTCAACGGCTCTGGAAAATCTGGATATGTGCGATTGTTGAAACATGCTTGCGGTGTTCGCCATCCAGGCGAGATTTTAGGGGATGTGTTTAAGACTGCTCCTGCGCCACAGTCAGCCCAATTGACAGTGGACGATAGTGGCCAAGTAAAGATTTTAAAATGGGCTGGGGCTCCTTTGAGGGAATTGCGTGGAGTTGAAATTTATGACACCGCTTGTAGCCATATATACGTAAATGAGGAAAGGGAAGTGTCGTATGAGCCAGGAATTTTACGCTTTTTTACTGGCTTAACGGATGCCTGTACGGTTTTAAGCAAACGCATACAAGGCCAAATCAAGATAAATGCTTCTAAAAAGCCAACATTCCCTTCGGATTTAATATCTACGTCTGGGTATGTGTGGTATTCGAGCATTGCTGCCACAACTTCCGAGCAGGAGGTCAGTGAAAAAACTGCGTGGACCCAACAAGATGAAGCCAGTTTGATTGAAATTAGGAAGAGGTTGGGGGAAATAGACCCTGGGGCTAGAGCGGTTGAACTGAGAAGGAAGAAAGAATCTATCCTTTCCCTTGCTGATAATTTAAGCAAGTCTTATGAAAGTCTTTCCGATGACCGATGTGCTGAATATTTAAAAGTTAAAGAAGACGCCATCTTAAAGCAAAACGCTGTTGAAGCTTTCGCTAAAAAGGCTTTTAAGGATGCGCCGCTTGCTGGCACGGGTTCTGGAGAGTGGAGAGCTTTGTGGGAGGTGGCGCGACTCTATTCAGAAAAAAAGGCGTATCCCGATGAGGTTTTCCCGGTAATACGACCGGATGCAAGTTGTTTGTTATGTCAGAGAAAGTTGGACCCGGAAACAGGTGAGCGATTGGATTCATTTGAGGAATTTGTTAAAGGAGAATTGCAAGGGTTAGCGGTTGAAGTTGAAAAGTTGATGCAGGAGATGGAGTCTCGGTTCCTGAATGTCCCAAGTCCTGAAGAAATTAATTCAATGTTGGATGTGGCTGGTTGTGCTAATGCCGAGGTTAGGAAAATTATTATTGATTTTGGGTCTGCATTGACTATCCGTAAGCAAACAAATATTCCAGCGAAATCGTTAGATGCGATAAGCCCGCTTCCCCCGGCAGGAGGGTTGAATCACCTGAAGGGATTCGTCGGAGAAATGGAAAAACAAGCGTTAAAATGTGACGAGGATGCTAAAGGTCAAAATAGACCACAGCTTGAGGAAGATCGTAATGAGCTTTTAGCGCGAGGATGGTTAAATCAACAACGTAAGGCAATTAAAGATGAGGTTGACAGATTGCAGCATTTGCGTTTACTCGAGAACGCATTGAGGTTAACGGATACTACGACTCTTTCAAAAAAGAAATCGGCGCTAAGCACAGATCTTATAACGAATGCCTATGTCCAAAGATTTCAAGCTGAACTTAAGCATCTCAGGGCTTCTCAAGTCTCAGTTGAGCTACGAAAAACTGGAGCCGAGGTGGGACGGATATACCACGGGATTTTTATCCGAAATGCTTCGGAATCTATTAAGGCGGGTGACATTCTAAGTGAGGGGGAATTTCGAATTGTTTCGTTGGCGGCATTCTTAGCAGATACTGAAGGGAGAGGATCAAAGACTCCCTTTGTTTTTGATGATCCTATCTCCTCATTGGATCAAGATTACGAGCAGGTTACGGCTGAGCGGCTAATTGAATTAAGTAGTTCTCGGCAAGTGATTGTATTTACGCACCGTTTATCCCTGGTGGGTCTTTTGCAGAAATATGCAAAAAAAGAAAAGATTGACCCAGCCATTGTCTGTTTAAGTAAATCAAGAATTGGTGATGTTTCAGACGCGATAATGTGGAGTAAGACAGGGCCAACAGCAAATCGTTTCCTCCAAGATCGGATAAAACAGCTTAAGGTTGCATTGACGGAGGGAGATGAGGAATATGAAAAAGAGACAAAGGCGTTGTGTAGAGACATCCGGGTTCTACTTGAGCATGTCGTTGAGGTTGATCTTTTGGCTGGAATAATTCGTCGATACGAACCCGATGTTCAAACAAAAGGTAAGATTGAAACACTGGCTGAAATTACCAAAGACAATTGTAAATTCATGGATGACATGTTGACCAAGTATTCTTTTTATGAGCACTCACAGCCTGAAGAGGCGCCTGTTAAGCTGCCAGGCCATGAGGAGATAGAAGAAGATTTGAAGCGGATTGTTATTTTTATAGATGAAATAAAGAAACGACAGAAGGCTTAACCTTGCATCCTAAGGACCGGGTACCAGAAACCTCTTGAAGCCCACAAGCTTCCAAGCGAAGTGTCCCCTGTTGGAGAAGGAAGTATATGAGAAACGCGGTTGTTGTGATGTGACCCTAAGGACCGGGTACCAAGAACCGCTTGAGCCGCATCAGTTTCCAAACGAAGTGTCCCCGAGTGAAGGGGTCTGACCCCATTTGGGGTCAGACCCCTTTGCCGGAAGGAATATGCTTATCATTAACTGCAGTGTCCTCAGATTTAAAGGTGCAACTGTAGGAAGCGGGTTAACCCGACACAGGCAAAGGTGAATTTAAATGGCAGAAATTTCAAGAAACAATACCGGATTATCTGGTGAATACTTTGTTGCTGCAGAACTTTATCGTAGGGGCTGGTCTGTCGGTATGACTGTTGGAAATGCAAAGGCTGTAGATTTATTTGCTCAAAAAGGGGATAAACGGGTAGCGATTCAGGTAAAAGCTATCTATCAAAAGAAAAATGTCGGTTGGCCAATTACTAAAAACAAAATTAGGCGTGACTGCTTTTATGTTTTTGTAAATCTCTGCGCAGATAAGATGGAGACTCCCGAATATTTTATTTGCACCAGCGATGAAGCCAAGGGTAATGTTAAAGAATACAAGGAAAGAGGAATTGTAAACAGGTACGCTTTAAATGCCGATGAATTTAAGAATAAATGGGAAAAACTTGAAATATGAAAATCGTCTTCGCAGACATTCGAGCGTGGCTTCCGAGGACACGCCCCTAAGGACCGGGTACCTAAAACCTCTTGAAGCCCATAAAGTTCTGAGCGAAGTGTCTCCTGTTGGAAAAGAAGGAATTCCGGGAACACATGACTTAATTCGGGGCCAACCATAACCATCCCAATCCTGGGGGTTGGATTCTCGTGGCGCCACGAGAATGTTAGGAATTCCGGGGACACATGACTTAATTCAGGGCCAGCTTTGACCATTCCAACCCCTGGGGTTGATATTCAGTTAAGTCCTGTGTCCCCAACTTCGTCGGAGCCCTTAAAATGGGGAGAATGATTCATCAGTTCTTGAGAAGCCCCTGGATCCCGCTTGCTGTTTTTCTTGCCTTTATTCTCGTGAAGCGGATCCTGTCGGGTTATTTTGCGCCCTCATCCCGTTCCGCGGTGGAGTTGTTCTACGCGGACAGAGGGATGTATGATATTTGCCATGACCTTTCCATGGGGATCGGGACCGCGGGCCTTTTGATCTCCGGACTGGCGCTCTGTGTTTCGTTCTATTATAAGATCAGAAATAAATTATGGGATTTATTGATAGGCAACTTCGTATTGATCCTTTTGGCATTTATGATTTATGGTTGGATCCAATTCAACCGGAGGATCTATGTTGATCTCGGGCCGAAAGACAAGAGTGTTGAAGGATTTGATAGGGTTATCCGGCAGGAAATTCGGTCTGTAGCCGAGGCCCTGGAGACTTATAAAAAGGAAAAGGGGCATTACCCAAAGTCATTGGTTGAAATGAACAAGCCCTGGATGCTGGAAGGTCTGCCCGAGTCATTTGTGGGGTGTCCTTTTCAATATCAGGTGAGCGGGGACGGGGAGGGGTTTACATTAATAAGCAGTGGGATCGACAATGAGTTCGGGACAATCGATGATATCGCGGGAAACCTTCCAGATTAATTCCGGGAACACATGACTTGATTCAGGGCCAGCTTTGACCATTCCAACCCCGGGGGGTTGGGACCTGCTCAACCCCCGGGGTTGATTTTCGGTTGTTTCCCGGGAACATAGGGAGTTAAGTCATGACAGACAGGGAGCTCGGCCCCCAGCCGCTGGATGGTTTGATGACGCGGTTGGGGATATCCAATGCCGATCTTGTGAAGGTTTCGACAAGCCAATTGACGCACAAGATGGTGCAAAAGGGGAGAAAAGGCCGGAAGCTCACGTCCAACGTCCAAATCAAGATCCTCGAGGCGCTCCACACCTTGTGCCCTGACCAGAAGTTCATGCTTCGGGACCTTTTTAACTATTAGAATCGGAAGGGGACTGCCCCCTTTCTTTAGAAAATGTTTTTTAATTTAAGGAGGGGGAGGATGAAAAAGTTAATAATCGTTTTGGTTATTGTTTTGTTCCCGTCAATGGCACATGCCTTTTTCCCAGTAATTTCTGAGCCAATTACTCGCAGAGCTGTTGCTCAGCAAGGGACTTGGACTGAATGCAATGATACTTATCTTACCTGCCCAAGCTTCCCATACTCTGGTTTTACGTCAAACCAATCTGATGATGGATTGGGAAATGAGTTTAATTTTACAAAAACGTATATACTGACAGCAGTATCCGGATACTATATTCCTGATCAGTTTTATGTGGGATCGTCATATACGCCGGATTTCGATATTAGATTATATAAGGGAACAAGATATTCGTATTTAACCGATTCAAATGTGCCTGATAAACTTTATAAGAATTGGAATGTTCAAGCGCCGCCTTATGATGGGGCTAATCGTGACTTTAATGAAAATGATCTGTATATAGTTGATGGGCTTAATGTCAGATTAACACCTGGAAAATATTGGATTGCAGCACAAGCTGGCGGCGATGGCTCAATGTTTCCGGGATCTGTATATGGACATGTCGTCCCCGAACCGTCAACAATGCTTTTATTAGGAGGCGGATTGGCTGGCGCATTTTGGCGCAGGCGTAAATTTTCCAAAGTATAACTGGGTGCCGAGTATCACTCCCGGGACACACGGCGAAAATTAATTATTTCTTAATAAATTTCTCCTGTCCGTCCAGATTTCCCCCCTTGACCAGCCCTCCTTGAAGTAATACAATAAGTCCGCTGAAGTTCTAAAGATGCCTCATGCAACCCCGGAAATTGTGACTGCTCAATCCCCGGGGTTGAGCTTTGTTAAAGCCACGGATTTTTCTAACCGCTGAACGCTATACGCTATCCGCTAACGCATGTATCATTCCGACTACGTCCATCTCCACGTCCATTCCCAGTACAGTCTTCTCGACGGCGCTTGCCGGGTGAAGGAGCTTGTCCAGAAGGCGGCGGAATACAAGATGCCGGCCCTGGGGCTGACCGACCACGGCAACATGTTCGGCGCGATCGATTTTTATCAGAGCGCGGTCAAGGTCGGGGTCAAGCCCATCATCGGCTGTGAGGCCTACGTCGCGCCGGGCAGCCGCACGGACCGCAGTCCCCAGCAGGGCGGCGCGTCCCACCTGGTGCTGTTTGCCAAGGACGAGACCGGTTACAAGAACCTGATGAAGCTGGTTTCCGCCGGCTACCTCGAGGGGTTTTATTACCGGCCCCGCATGGACAAGGAGATCCTTGCCAAACATTCCGAGGGGCTGTTGTGCACCTCGGCCTGCCTGCGCGGGGAAGTGGCCTGGTTCCTTCGCCAGAACGACTACGCCTCGGCCATGCGCGTGGCGGACGAGTACCACCACATCTTCGGCAAGGGGAATTTTTACCTTGAGCTGATGGAGCACGGCATCCCGGACCAGAAAGTGGTGAACGAAGGGCTCATCCGGCTCAGCAAGGACATGAACCTCCCGCTCGTTGTCACCAACGACGTGCATTATCTCCAGCAGGACCAGTCCAAGGCGCACGAGGCGCTGTTGTGCATCCAGACCCAGTCCCTGCTGAACGACCCCAACCGCATGCGGCTGAAGACCGACCAGTTCTATTTCAAGGACCCGGCGTTGATGAAGAAGGAATTTTCCTGGGTCCCGGACGCGCTGAAGAACACCCTGGAGATCGCGGAAAAGTGCAACCTGACCCTGGATTTTAACCAGTATCACCTGCCCAATTACGAGCCGCCGGGCAAGCAGAGCCGCGATGAATTTTTGGAGGACCTTTGCCGCAAAGGCATGGTCCAGCGTTTCGGCCAGTCCACCATGGAGCTGGAAGAGCGGCTCAAGCGCGAGATGGCCGTCATCAAGAAGATGGGCTTTGTCAGCTATTTTTTGATCGTCTGGGACTTCATCCATTACGCCCGCCAGCGTGGGATTCCCGTTGGGCCGGGGCGCGGGTCCGCGGCAGGGAGTTTGGTGAGTTATCTTTTGGGCATCACGAACCTTGACCCGCTCAAATACGGTTTGCTGTTCGAGCGTTTCCTGAACCCCGACCGCCTGGGGATGCCGGACATCGACATCGACTTCTGTTTCGAGCGGCGCGGCGAGGTCATCGAATACGTGACCAAGAAATACGGCAAGGAAAACGTGGCCCAGATCATCACGTTCGGGACCATGCAGGCCCGGGCCGCGGTGCGCGACGTGGGCCGCGTCATGGGCGCGCCTTACAGCGACGTGGACAAGATCGCCAAGCTCATCCCGGCGGAACCGGGCAAGACCCTGAAGGACGCGCTGAAAATCGAGCCCCAGTTGGACAAGCTTTGCAAGGAAGACAAGGTCGCGGCCGAGATCATCGAGACCGCCCAGGTCCTGGAAGGGCTCAACCGCCACGCCTCGATCCACGCCGCCGGCGTTGTGATCGCGGACAAGCCGCTGACCGAATACGTTCCGCTGTTCAAGTCCTCGGACGACCAGATCACCACCGGCTTTTCCATGGACGGCATCGCCAAGATCGGGCTGTTGAAGATGGATTTCCTCGGCCTGCGCACGCTGACCGTCATCGACAAGGCCGTGAAGTGGATCAAACGCCGCCGGAACATCGACATCAACATCGAGACCATCCCCCTGGATGACAAGAAGACCTTCGAGCTGTTGAGCCAGGCCACCAGCGCCGGCATCTTCCAGCTGGAAAGCGCGGGGATGCGGGAACTGCTGAAGAAGATCAAGCCCAACGTATTTGAGGACCTGATCTCCATCCTGGCCCTGTATCGCCCGGGTCCGATGGGAAGCGGGATGCTCGACGATTTCATCAAACGCAAGCGCGGGGAGGTCAACGTCCAGTATCCGCACCCCAAGCTGGAGGGCGTTTTGAAAGAGACCTACGGCATCATCGTGTATCAGGAGCAGGTCATGCAGATGGCCTCGGTGATGGCGGGCTTCTCCATGGTGCAGGCCGACCATCTGCGCCGCGCCATGAGCAAGAAGATCCCCGATGTCATGGACAAGATGCGGCATGATTTCGTCGAGGGCTGCTGGAAGAACAGCCACACGAAGGAAGACCAGGCCAACAAGCTTTTTGATTTGATCGATTATTTCTCCGGATACGGTTTTAACCGCAGTCACTCGGCGGCCTACGCGCTGATCTCCTATCAGACGGCGTTCTTGAAGGCCAATTATCCGGTCGAGTTCATGTGCGCCCTGCTCACCTCTGAAAAGGACAACACGGACAAGGTCGTGGAATACGTGCGGGAATGCGAGGCCATCGGCATCACCATTCTGCCGCCGGACGTGAACGAAAGCGTGCTGGAATTCAGCGTGGTGGACGATAAAACGATCCGGTTCGGGCTCCTGGCCGTCAAGAACGTGGGCCGAACGGGCATTGAATCCATCGTGGAGAACAGGACCCAGAGCGGGCACTATAAATCGTTGTCCGACCTTTGCAACCGCGTGGACCTGCGTCTGGTCAACCGCAAGGTGCTGGAAAGTTTGGTGAAGAGCGGGGCCATGGACAGTTTCGGCGGCCACCGCGCCCAGTTGACAGCGATGATCGACCGGGCCCTGGACCGGGGGACCCAGG
Source organism: Candidatus Omnitrophota bacterium (assembly GCA_030688425.1). Classification (NCBI taxonomy): domain Bacteria; kingdom Pseudomonadati; phylum Candidatus Omnitrophota; species Candidatus Omnitrophota bacterium. The sequence continues at coordinate 170,689 of JAUYIB010000018.1, forward strand.
CACAGAGAGAAAAGGCGGTCGGGCAGTTCTCGTTTTTCGATATGGGCGGCGGCGATGAAGGGTTTGCCGGCAAGGAGGAAACTCTGCCGGACATCAAGGAATGGCGGCCGAACGAGACCCTGGCGTTTGAGAAGGAAGTCCTGGGCTTTTATGTGAGCGGGCACCCGCTGTCGCATTACCAGGTGGAGATCAAGGAATTCTCGGATTTCGCCACCAAAGACCTCCGTCAGGCCACGGAAGGCAAAGAGATCAAGATCGTGGGCATCATTGACGCGGTCAAGCTGACCACCACCCGCAAGGGCAACGAGCGCATGGCGATCGTGACCCTGGAGGATTTGGACGGCACGGTCGAGATCGTTATCTTTCCGTCCACTTACCCGAATGTGGCCACCCTTTTGGTGGAGGGGAGCGTTGTGGTCGTGGTCGGCCGGGTGAATTTCCGCGAAGACAGGCCCGGCATTGTGGCCTCGGACATCCGCAAAATTGAGGACGTTTACAAGACGGTCAAGGCCATCAACGTGGACCTCTCCGGTGTCAACGCCCAGGGCCTGGGCCGCTTGAAGGAAAAACTCGCCGGATATCCCGGAAAGATACCGGTTTATCTGCGCATGGACACCAAGAATTACAAAAGCGTGCAAATCATGGTCGGCGAAGACCTTTTTGTGGCGCCCAGCGAGCTTTTGATGAACGATATCAAGGAGCTTGTTGGCAAAGAAAAGTTTTCTGTGACGCTGTGACCCTCCGGAAATATTTGTTTTTCCCTCCTTTGATGCCCCAAATAACTCCTTGACACCCTAAAGCGTTGTTGATACTATATTTAGGATTGCTGACGTTTCTGTGGGCATTCTTTGCTGTGGAAGTCGGCAGTGCGACCTTCTTAGCTTGAAAAATTGACTTTTAATTGGGTGAAGGTCTATAGGAGGTGATTCAATGACGAAAAAGGACATCGTTCTCAAGATTACCGACATGACCGGGATCAAGCAGGTGGATGTCAAGAAGATCGTCCAGAAAACGTTCGATGTCATCATCGAAAGTTTGATGCGCGCGGAAAAAGTCGAATTACGTAACTTCGGCGTTTTCAAGATCAAAGAGCGCAAGGCCCGTTATGGACGTAATCCCCGGACCGGCGAAAGCGTTCCGGTTCCTCCCCGCAAAGTCGTCATCTTCAAACCCGGCCTCGAAATGAAACAGCGGATTAAATAGGGTAAGCACGGATTGCTGTCTACCCTAATATTCATAAATCTATCAGTATTAATCCATTAAGGGCGGAGACCGAACCAACTCCGCCCTTCCGGTTGTTAGAGCCCATGAGCACCAAGTTTTCAGTCCCCCGAGGCACCGCAGACGTTCTGCCTGTTGACGCAGCACGCTGGCAGAAGCTTGAGCAGACGGCCCGCCAAATCTTTAACCTCTACGGATACAAGGAAATACGCACGCCGGCCTTTGAGGACGTCGAATTATTTGCCAGGTCCATGGGGCAGACCAGCGACGTGGTGCAGAAGCAGATGCTCCAACTTCAGGCCCAGAAGAATTCCGAGGAGGGAGACCTGCAGGCCAGCCGTTTTGCCCTTCGCCCGGAAGGGACCGCTTCGGTGGTCCGTTCTTATATTGAGAACAGTCTGGACAAAAAGGAGCCCCTGACCAAAGTGTATTATCTCGGGGCCATGTTCCGGGGCGAGCGTCCGCAGAAGGGACGGCTTCGTCAGTTCCACCAGCTCGGCGCGGAAGCCATCGGCCCGGGAACCGGCTCTCCGTCCCTGGATGCCGAGATGATCGCCATGAGCGTGAACATCCTCAAGGCGTTAGGCATCAAGGAATTCCAGCTGAAGATCAATACGCTGGGCGCGCCGGAAGATAAGGAAAATTTTTCAAAATTTTTGCGGGAACAGCTCAAGAAGCATGTTACGGAATTGTGCCCGGACTGCCAGTCCCGCTTTGAGCGCAATGTCCTGCGCATCCTGGATTGCAAGAACAAAACCTGCCGTTCGATCGTGGACAAGCTGAATCTGTCCAGCCAGGCGCATCTGTCGGACGAAAGCCGCAAGTATTTCGCGGATGTCCGGGAATTTCTGGATAATTTGAAGATCGGCTACACGGCCGACCCCAAGCTGGTGCGGGGGCTGGATTATTACACGCATACGGTCTTTGAGATCTCCTGCCCCTCGCTGGGAAGCCAGGACGCGCTCGGCGCCGGCGGGCGGTATAACAATTTGGTCAGGGAACTGGGCGGGTCCGAAGGGGTGGAAGCCGTGGGGTTTGCCCTGGGGATCGAGCGGATCCTGCTGGCTCTTCCGGAACAGCCGGCCGCGGCGGCCTCGAAAGACATTTGTGTCATTGCCATGGACGAAGCATCCTGGAAAACGGCCTTTGGTTTCGCGGACAACCTCCGCCGGGTCGTTCTGGACCTTGCAAATACCAATCCCGTTTTAAAAAATGTTTCGGTGGACATGTCGCATCGTTATTCCGCTTCTTTGAAGAGCCAATTGCGGCTCGCGGACAGCAAAGGATCGAGATTTGTCGCGCTTTTGGGCGAGAACGAGCTGAAGGACGGCAGTGTCACGTTGAAAGACATGGCCCGGAAAGAGCAGAAACCGTTGCCGGGCGCCCTGAATGACGTTTCCATTTTCACAAAAGAAATCATAGAAAGGTGCATTTGAGCGATGTTGAGAACTCATACCTGCGGGGAACTGCGTAAAGAACACAAAGACCAAACCGTGACCCTCTGCGGCTGGGTGCACCGCCGCCGGGACCACGGCAAACTGATCTTCATTGATATTCGCGACCGCTACGGTCTGACCCAGATCGTCTTTGTCCCGTCGGTGGCGCCCCAGGCGCACCAGACGGCCCAACAGCTGGGCCCGGAGTTCGTGGTCAAGATCACGGGTTCTGTGTCTGTCCGGCCCCCGAAGAACGTGAATCCCGACCTTCCCACCGGCGAGACCGAGTTGTTGGCCAAAGAGCTGGAGATCCTCAACCCCAGCAAGGTCCCGGTCTTCGAGATCGATGACAGCGTGGAGGTCTCCGAGGAGCACCGCCTCCGTTACCGTTACCTTGACCTGCGCCGGCCCAAAGTCGCGCAGGCCCTTGCCCTGCGTCACCGTCTTTGCATCGCGATCCGAAAATTTTTGAACGAGGAGAAGTTCCTGGAGGTGGAAACGCCGGTCCTGACCAAGTCCACCCCCGAAGGCGCGCGCGACTTTCTGGTCCCGGCCCGTTTGAGCCCGGGGCAGTTCTTCGCCCTGCCGCAGTCTCCCCAGCTGTTCAAGCAGATCCTGATGGTCTCCGGCTTCGACCGGTATTTTCAGATCGTCAAATGTTTCCGCGACGAGGACCTGCGGGCTGACCGCCAGCCGGAATTCACCCAGCTCGATATGGAGATGTCGTTCGTGAGCGAGGAAGACGTGTTTGACCTGACCGAGCGCCTGTTCAAGGCGGTTTTCCGCGAGGTCATGGACATCGACCTGCCCGTGCCGTTCCCCCGCATGACCCACGCCGAGGCCATGGCCCAGTACAACAGCGACAAGCCGGACACCCGAAAGCCCGGGGACAAGTTTGCATTTCTTTGGGTTGTGGATTTCCCGATGTTCAAATATAATGAAGAGGAAAAACGCTGGGAAAGCGAGCATCATCCTTTCACCTCCATCAAGGAGGATTCCCTTCCGCTGGTGGAGAAGGGGGAATACCAGAAGGCCCGAGCCCGTTCGTATGACCTCGTGCTCAACGGCAGCGAGATCGGGAGCGGGTCCATCCGTATTCATAAAAAGGAGATGCAACAGAAAGTATTTGATATAATAGGCCTTGCCCCCGAGGAAGCCGAGAAGCGCTTCGGGTTCCTTTTGAGGGCGTTTGAATACGGGGCCCCGCCGCACGCCGGGGTGGCTTACGGGATCGATCGATTAGTCTGTTTGTTGTCGGGGCTGGATTCCATCCGCGACACGATCGCGTTTCCCAAGACGCAGAAGGGGAGCTGTCTGATGACCGACGCTCCGTCGGATGTGGACAACAAACAGTTATCGGAACTCGGGATCATGAAGGTGAAAAAGGATCATAAATCATAGGAGGAAGCAAACATGCCCGCACAATTTTATAAAAGATTCGCGTTCGTGCCGTTCCTGGCCCTGGCGGTTTTCGTGTCCGGGTGCGCCAGCAGCGGAAAGGCCAAGCAGGATCCCCAGGTCCAGGAGACCGGCGGCAAGGTCTCGACCCGTGCCTACGTGGCGGACAAAGAGCGCGTGGACCAGGACATGCAGGGGGGGAATTTCGGTTATATCTCCGGGACCCCGAAGCCGGAAGACCGGAGCAATTACCGCAAGACCCGCCGGATCTATGTTCTGGAAGTGACCAAAGAGCCGGGCGAGATCGAGATTGATGAGCCGGTCGCCGCGCCGGAGAGATCTTCGTACGAGCGCCCTTCGGAACCCGCGCCTGCCCGGGAACCGGTCCGCAAGAGGATTTCGCTCCCGTCGTTTGACGAGGGGGACGAGCCCGCTCCGGCCGCCAGGGAATCCATGGGCGGCGAACCGCAGTTCACCGAATACATCGTCGAGAAGAACGACACCCTGCAGAAGATCTCCAAAAAGCACTACAACACCTACAGCCGCTGGATGAAGATCTACGACGCCAACAAGGACCGCATCAAGGACCCGAACCGGATCAAGGCCGGGATGGTCCTGCGGATCCCGGTCGAATAGGCCGGCTGTCACGACGATGGAAAAGACCATCAAGATCGGCAACAACCGTGACGTGCAGGTCATTTTCGGCCGCTACGATCAGAACCTCAAACTGATCGAACAGCAGTGGGACGTCAAGATCTACCTCACCGACGGCGGGCTCAAGGCCATCGGCAAGCAGGACAAGCTCGACAAGATCGGCGAGCTCATGGATTACCTGCTGAGCATCGTCGACAGCGGCCGCGACGTCAAGCGGCAGGACGTCATCTACGCCCTGCGCCTTTCCGAGCAGGACAAACAATTCGATTTTAAGCGGCTCGCCAAGGAAAAGATCGAGGTCTCGATCAAGGGCGGGCTCGTCACGCCCAAGACCAAAGGCCAGATCGAGTACGTCGACGCGATCAAGCATTACGACATCGTGTTCGGCATCGGCCCGGCCGGGACGGGAAAAACGTACCTGGCCATGGCCATGGCGGTTAACGCCCTGAAAAAGGGGATTGTCCGGCGTATCATCCTCACCCGGCCAGCGATCGAGGCGGGGGAGAACCTGGGGTTTCTTCCCGGCGATATGGTGCAGAAGGTCCTGCCGTATCTCCGCCCGCTGTACGACGCCCTTTACGACATGATGGAGCCGGACCAGGTCGAGCAGTACACCGAACAGGGGATCATCGAAGTGGCCCCGCTGGCCTTCATGCGCGGCCGCACGCTCAACGACGCCTTCGTCATCCTGGATGAGGCCCAGAACAGCACGCCCTTTCAGATGAAGATGTTTTTGACGCGTCTGGGGTTCGATTCCAAGACCGTGATCACGGGCGACGTCACCCAAAGCGACCTGCCCAAGGGCACGCCGATCGGGCTGGTCGAGGCGCAGAAGACCCTGAAGGACATCGAGGGCATCAAATTCGTCCACCTCACCGGCGAGGACGTTGTCCGTCACGAGCTCGTGCAGAGGATCATTGAAGCGTACGACCGCGCCGCGAAGATCGCCTGAGCGCCGAGGAACCGTTATGAAAATGTTGCGCAGAGACAAACCGATACGGGCCCCCAAGGTGTGGCTCGCCATCGGCATCCTGCTTTTTTTGATCGCGTACTGCTGGGCCCTGCAGTTTTCGCTGTTGATCCCTCTGCTGGTCGCCTTCCTGGGCGTGTATCTTCTGTTTTTTCAGAAGGGCAGCACGTATTTTTTCCTGCGTCTGGGGCTTTTGCTCGTCGGCCTGGTCTTCATCACCGATTACGCCATCCGTTACACCCAGATTCCCCTGACTCTCCTGCCGTTTTACATCCCGGCCGCCAGCGTGGCCATGCTGACGATGCTGTTGTTCAACGATCTCCAGCTGGTTCTGGTCATGTCGGTGGTCGGCTGCACGACCGTTTCCCTTTTGACCAGCCCGAATCTTCACACGGTGCTGATCCTTTTGCTGGGCAACCTGACGGGCGCCTTCGCGGTGTATGACGCCCGCACGCGGGGCAAGCTTTTAAGCGGGGGGATTTACGTCGGGATCGTCCAGGCCATCGCGGCCATCTTCGCTTTCCCCGAATTGAGCCTTTCTCCGACCAAGGAATTCATGATGCAATACCTGTCGCCGCTGCTGATCAACGGCGTTGTCTGCGGGCTGGTGGTCATGGCGGTGCTGGGGATCTGCGAATATCTTTTCGGCGTCATCACCAATTTCAGCCTGATGGAGCTTTCCGATTTCAATCAGCCGCTGTTGAAGCGCATGGTCCTGGAAGCCCCGGGGACGTATCACCACAGCCTCATTGTGAGCAACATGTCGGAAGCGGCGGCCGGCGCGATCGGCGCCAACGCCCTGTTGACGCGCGTCGGCGCCTATTATCACGACATCGGCAAGATGGAAAAACCGGAATATTTTACCGAGAACCAGCTCCTGGGCGACAACAAGCACGACGACATCGAGCCGTCCATGAGCCGGCTGGTCATCCTCAATCACGTCAAGGAGGGTGTGGAGCTGGCGAAAAAATACAAGCTCAACCAGATCATCATCGATTTTATTCCCCAGCATCACGGGACCAGCCTCATCCACTTCTTTTACCAGAAGGCCCTGGAAGAGACGGACGATCCCCAGACCATCAAGGAAGAGAATTACCGTTATCCGGGGCCCAAGCCCCAGAAACGGGAAACCGCCATCGTGATGCTGGCTGATTCCGTGGAGGGGGCCACGCGGGCGCTGGACGAGCACACGCCGGTCAAGATCAACGAAACCGTGCGCAAGGTCATCAACAACAAATTCATCGACGGCCAGCTGGATGAATGCAACCTCACCCTCAAGGAGATCGATACCATCGCCTCGACGTTCACCCGCGTGCTCAGCGCCATGTATCACGGCCGCGTCAAATACCCGGAAAAAAAGAATGGCACTGAAAGTCGAAATCCAAAACCGGCAGACGATCGTCCGGATCTCTCCCGCCCGGATCAAGGCCCTCGCCCGAACGGCTCTGCGGGCTGAAGGCGTCAAGCACGCCCGCCTATGCGTCGTTTTTGTGGACGACCGGGCGATCCGCATCCTCAACCGCCGGTTCCTCAAGCGCAGTTACGCCACCGATGTCTTGGCCTTTGACCTGACCTCCGGAGACGGTCCCCTGGAAGGGGAGATTGCTGTTTCCGTCCAGACCGCCGTCCGCCAGGCCAGGATCTACCGCACGTCCCTCCGCCATGAGCTCGACCTTTACGTCGTCCACGGCATCCTTCATCTTACGGGTTACGACGACCATTCCCCGGGTGACATCCGCCTCATGCGCAGGAGGGAGGCGGAGCTGACGGGGAGACCGGCACGTTGCGATGAATCCTGACCGTCTCAGCCGGAGCGTCCGCCGGATCGATCTTGCCGTTGTCCTGGCCGTCGTGGTTTTGGGAACCCTTGTTCACTTCTGCGCCCGCCGGACGCTGCCGCCGGTCTTCAATGAAACGGCCATGATTCTGGAAATCAGGGATCGGGTGGAAGACCGGGGAATCAGTAGCCCTGGAGAATATTTCTCGCGGTACTGGAAGGATTTCTGGGTCCAGCCGTCCGACCGGCCCGTCCAGCCGTTTTATTACCGGCCTTTGGAGAGCATCTGGGTTTCCTGGATCATCCTGCAATCCCATATTTTTCACCATGCTCCGGCGCTGCCTGTCCTGGTCAGCGCCCTGTCCCTGGCCGCGGCCGCCGGGCTGACGTATCTGGCCGGCTGGAGGCTGACGAAAGACCGTGCCGCCTCCGCGGCCGCAGCGGTGATGATGCTTCTGTTTCTGCCGTCCGTTACATCGACATGGGTGGCGACGGGCAGCGTCCAGGCCTGGGTGCCTCTGCTGGTCTGTCTTGTGGTGCTGTGTTATGAGCGATACAAGCGGAGCGGGTCTCTGTTCTGGACGGTCCCGATCCTCGCGGTGGCCTACTTCGCGCCGCTGTATAAAGAATACACTTCGACCGCGGTCATGACCGTTTTCGCGCTCGAGTGCCTGGAGTTCAACAAGAACCGGCGGTTTCTGCTGATTTTGCTGCCGTTTTTTCTGAACGCATACGCGCCTGCCTGGTTCATCAACCGATTTTGTTACGGCCAGACCGCTGTTTCTTCGACGTTCGTCAGTGCGGGGATCCTGGAAAATTTTCTGGTTTTGAACTGGCGGACGGAAATGATCGCCCGGATGTTTTACGCCATATCGCCGCTGCTGGTGGTCCTGGGCGTGGCCGGAGTCCTTTTTGCGGGACGGCTTCCTCGCGCCATGTCCGCCGCATGGAAAATTTTTTGTCTATCTGTTTTCATCCTGGCCCTGGCCGTACCCGTCCATTCCCATCTGCGTCCGGCCGCGGGATGCGTGATTCTGCTGGCGATGGCGGGGATCACCTGGTCGGTGTGGCGGACCAGCCGGATTCTCGCCGTTTGGATGCTGTTCTCCTGGGTGCCGTTTCTGTTTGTTTCTTTCGTGTCGGAAAGTTATTTTGTGTATGCCATCGGGCCGGTGAGCATCGCGCTGTTTCACCAGATCGGGCAGCTGGTCCGGAAAATGGCCGGCCTGTCCGCCGTCCGCCCGAAGATGCGGTTCGCCATGCTGGCCGTCGCCCTGGGGGTGGGCCTTGCCGGAGCCGACCAGGTTTTGAACATCAGCCGGGTTCACCGCATGTTTAGGGACACGGCCGAGGCCGGGCGCGAGGCCGCGGCGGCGATCCTCCGGCATGAAGAAGCCATCGGTTCGGCCGGGAAAGTCCTGCTGGTTTCCGACAACCGGCTCGCCAAGGATGTCCGGTACCTCCTGCTGGCGGAAGGCCGCCGGTTGGATCTGAACGAACATCCTTACGGGGATCCGTATTATGAAAGCGAGGACCAGCTGAAAGAGGTCCTGGTCCGGGAGGGATGGGCGGGGCGCCATTTTTATCTGATGACCAACCTGAACGTGACGCTGTTCACCCTCCCGTTCCTGGACGGTCTCGCCGGCGATTACCGCCACCGGTTGCTCCTGCGGAGGGAGAAGACGATACGGTTCCCGTTCCTGGACCCGTCCCGATGCCTCATCCCGCAGGAATCCATCCTGTATCCCGGCACGCCGGACATGAGATATACTGCGGATATCAGCGGGGGACTCTTCTGGACGCAGGTCCGTTACTCGACGGCCATCTTTGTCCTCTGGAAGGACCCTCCGGGAGACGGGAAATGATCGTCCAGACGGAAGGCATTGTCCTGAAAACGTTCGACCTGCGGGAGACCAGCCGGATCGCGGTTTTCTTCACGAAAGACCACGGGCGGGTGAGCGGGGTCCTGAAGGGCATCCGCAAAGACCCCCGGAAATTCGGCAGCAGCGTGGACCGGTTCTCGGTCAACGACATCGTCTATTACCAGTACCGCAATTCCGACCTGCACCTCATCGGCCAGTGCGACATGCGGAATTATTTTTTCCCCATCCGCCAGGATCTTCGAAAATCCATGGCGGCCCAGTATGTCCTTGAGTTGATCTACCTCATCATGCCCCCGGAAGAGAAAAATGAGGACATCTACGCGCTTATGCTGGATTTCCTCGGGGAACTGCAGACCACGGAGGACGTCAACAGACTCATCCATGCCTTCCAGATCAAGACCCTGCTGTATTCCGGGTTCCGCCCCCATTTGGACGCCTGCCTGCGCTGCCGCAAGGAGGTGACGGGGCCGGCCCGTTTTAGCCTCAAGGACGGAGGGCTGATCTGTTCCCGCTGCCCGATGGACGACACGACCGTGCACCTCATTGCCCCGGCGACCGTCGCCTCGATCCTGTTCATCGAGCGCAACCCCTGGTCAAGCTGTCTGCGCCTGCAGATCTCCGGGGCCGTCCGGGAGGAGCTCAAGTACGTCATCAACCATTTTCTCGTTTTTCATCTGGGGAAAAAAGTCAAGACCGCCCAGTACTTGTCGTAGTGTCCGGCAGGGTGGTCAGCGGGGGGGATGAAGGGTCTTCAACTGCTCGATGATCTCTTTGGCCACGGCCTTGCCGATCTGGGGGACGGCGGCCAGTTCGTCCACGGAGAGACGCTTGAGGTCGGGAAGTTTCCGGAGACCTTTGGCGAATAAATTCCTGGCCCGCACGCGGCCCACTCCCCGAAGCTGGGCCAATTCCACCAATTCTTCCTTAATGCCGTATTTCACCCTCAGCCGCAGGCTTTCCAGCGGGAAGGTGAGCTTGCGCGCTTCCAGAAGTTCGGCAAAGACAGTGGCCGCGTGCAGCAGCCATTGGACCGCCTCCTGATGGCGGTAGATGTCGCCGGGGCCGATCCCGAAGGTCTCGCAGAGATCGTCCTCTTTTTCTTCCTCGATCCATGAATTCAAAAGCCAGGTCGTTTTCATGACGGACAGGAAGCGGAACAGGTCGTCCGTGGCCGGGATCTCGCCCTGGGCGAAGACGAGTTCGTCCTGGCATTTGGCGGCGAACGCCTCCAGGTTCTCGAAGTCCTGCTTTCCGACGGACAGCAGGGGCGCGTCCGGGCAGCAGCAGGCGAGGTGCAGCAGCCCGATGTGCGAAAAAGATTTTCCCGCGGCGATTTTTTTAAGCCCGTCGCGCAGGGTGATGGCCGTCCAGGGCTCGACATAAAGCCGGCTGGCGCACTGGCCGAAAGGCGTGGCGAAAAAGCGGAAGCCGTTCTTTTCGACAAATCCCTCCCGGAGGAGAAAGTCGAAGATCCGGCCGATGATCTCGATCGGATTGGGGAGGAGCTTCTGGTGGGCGAGGAAGGTGTGCGAGAGGAAATCGAACGTGTCGTTGATGTCGTGGACGTATCCCCCGGCCACCGAGGACAGGATGTGGATGCGCAGGGCGGATTCGTCGCCGAGCTTGGAGATGACCGGTTCGGGAGAGGCCTTGACGTATTTTTCCATCAGGACCTTGGATTCCGCCGGGGATTTGGCCACGAGCACCGCTTCGCCGTAGGGATCGTACTGGGGCCGCCCGGCCCGTCCGGCGCATTGTTTGTATTCCGAGACCGGGATGAACGCGGAGCCCAGCCCGCTCTCGAAGCGTTTGCAGTCGCGGATGACCGCGCGCCGGGCCGGGAGGTTGACGCCGGCGGCCAGCGTGGGCGTGGAACAGATGGCCTTGATGAGATTCTTTTTGAAGTTCGCTTCGATGAGTTTTCTCTGCTCGGGTTTCAGTCCGGCGTGGTGGAAGGCCACGCCGTGCCGGACCACGTCGCCCAGCTTGCGGCAGATCTTGGTGGCGCTGGATTCGGGGCCGACGACGTCTTTGGAGAGCGCCTGCAATTGCCTTTTTTCCTCCGGGGTCAGGGCCTGGGACACGCTTTCGCAGAGCTGGCGGCTCGCCGCCTGGGCCGACCGGCGGGAATTGACAAAGACCAGGACCTGGCCTTTGGATTTGAGAGTGTCCAGGGTCAGGTCGCTGACCGGGTCGCCTTCATCCTCGGTGATCACGCGGGACGGATGGTTGTTGAATTTGATCTGGCGGTTGTAATAGACGCCTTCCTTCAGGGGGATGGGCCGCCAGTCGCTGGCCACCAGCCCGGCCTTCAGCCAGTCGGCGATTTCTTTCGCGTTGCTCACCGTGGCGCTCAGGGCCATGATCTGCGCGGCCGGGTTGAGCTGGCGGATCCGTGCGAGGATGATCTCCAGGGTCGGTCCCCGGGAGCCGTCGTTGATCAGGTGGACCTCATCGACGATCACGACGCTCAAGGTGTTGATCAGGGACTTGGCCTTGGACCGCAGAAGGGAATCCACTTTTTCGGACGTGGCCACCAGGATCTGGTAGCGGCCCAGGTACCGGTCGGCCGCGTCCATGTCGCCCGTGGCCATGCCGACCTTGATGCCGAGCGGTTCGTATTTTTTCTTGAAGTCGTCGTGCTTTTCGTTGACCAGGGCGATCAACGGCGCGATGTAAAGGCACCGGCCGCCCTCCTGCAGGATGGATTTGAGCATGCACAGTTCCGCCATGAGCGTTTTTCCCGCGGCGGTGGGCACGGACAACAGGAGGTTTTTACCGTCGAGAACGCCCTGCTCCACGGCCTGGGCCTGGGGCGGAAAAAGTTCGGCGATGCCGCTTTGGCGGAAGATGTCCTGGACTTCGGCAGAGAAACCGTAACGCGTTAGGATGGCTGGCAATCGCATGATGAGTGGGATGAACGGCTTCACTTGTAACATAAACGCGCCGGCTTGTCAAATACGGGCGGCGCAGCAACCCGGACGGAATCATTTTCAGTAGACAATCCAGGGCCAACCCCGTATAATTCCTTTAATACTAATCATTATTTAAACCCGGATTTTGCTATGCAAAATCCGCCCTCCGGGCCGCTATTCCGCCTTTGGCGGATAGCGGGGTTAACCCCGCCTGCCGGAATATCTTGCGGCAGGCGGCCGAAGGTGAATTTTGCATGACCCTTCAATGGTCATGATAACGGAAAAGATGTAATGCAAAATTCAGGTTAATATGCGAATCGTCATTGTCGGTCCAGGAGCACTCGGGTGTCTTTTAGGGGGCCTTTTGTCCAAAAAGGCCGAGGTCTGGCTATTGGACCGCGACCCCCAGCGCGCCGAGCGCATCATCCGCAACCAGGGCATTTCCTCCCAGGGTGTGTCCGGTTCCTGGCAGGCCAAGATCCCGGCCACCGCCCGCCCGGAAGACATCGGGGACGCGGACCTGGTCGTCATCTGCACCAAGGCCTACCACACCAAAGACGCCATTGTCCAGGCCAAGTCTCTCGTTAAAAAAAATACGGCTGTCCTGACCCTGCAGAACGGGCTGGGCAACGCCGAAGTGATCGCCGAGGTCGTCGGAGAAACGAATGTCCTGGTCGGTTCGACCCAGCAGGCGGTGACCCTGCTCCGGGAAGCGCACATCGAGCATGTCGCCAAAGGGGAAACGGTCATCGGCCATCTGGCCGGGAAGGTCCCCGTGTCCCTGCGCCAGGTCCGTGAGGTGTTCAACAAGGCCGGGATCGAAGCGCGCATTTCCATGAACATCCAGGGCGTCCTGTGGTCGAAACTGGTCATCAACGCCGGGATCAACGCGCTCACGGCGGTGACCCGCCTGCGCAACGGCGAACTGACGCGGTCAGAGCACACCGCCCAGCTCCTGCGCGCGGCCGTGAACGAGGCCGTCCGCGTGGCCAAGAGAAAGCGGATCAAACTGCTTTTCGACGACCCCGTGACCAAGGTCGAGGCCGTCTGCGAGGCCACGGCGGCGAACGTTTCCTCCATGCTGCAGGATGTGTTGGCCCGCCGGCAGACCGAGATCGATTTCATCAACGGCGCCATCATCCGGCAGGGGAACAGTTCCGGGATCCCGGTGCCGGTGAACACCACGCTGTATCAGCTGGTCAAGGCCGTTGAATCCTCTTATCAGCAGGAAGTCCCGCGTCCGCAAAATCCTTCGTGATCCCATGCGCCTTGTCATCCAGCGAGTGAAAGAAGCCCGGGTGGATGTGGACGGCCGCGCCGTCGGCCGGATCGGCCGCGGGGTCCTCGTGTTTTTGGGGGTCGCCAAGGAAGACACGGAAGAAGACGCGGCTTATCTGGTCAACAAGATCGCGCAGTTGCGGATCTTTGAAGACCCGGACGGCAAGATGAACCTGTCGGCCGCCGAAACAAAGGCCGAATTTCTCGTCGTGTCCCAGTTCACCCTGCTGGGGGATTGCGTGAAGGGCCGCCGCCCGTCGTTCGACGCCGCGGCGCCGCCGGACAAGGCGGAAGCGCTCTATAACATTTTTGTCAGCCGGCTCAAGGCGCAGGATTTCCGAGTCGAGACCGGACAGTTCCGCGCCATGATGGACGTGACGCTGGTCAACGACGGCCCGGTGACGTTTGTGTTGGAAAGCAAATCATGAGGATTGAAGATGGAGGATGGAAGAGGCGTTTTTGAAGTTATTTTTTCAATTTTCTATTTTCCTTCTTCCATTTTCAGTTTTTAAAGAATGATCATCGACACCCACGCGCACATGGACCAGGTCCCGGACGCTCCCTCGGCTTTGGAGGAATCGGCCAGGGCCGGCGTGGAAGCGGTCGTGGCCGTGGGCGTGGACCTGGCCTCGAACAAAGCCAATCTGGAATTGAAAAAAACGGTCGCGGCGCCGAAAATTTTCGTCGGGCTGGGGATCCATCCGGGGAACATCAAGGCCGAAGAGGTCGAAGACACCCTGACGTTTATCCGCGGGCACCTTTCCGAAGCCCACGCCATCGGCGAGATCGGTCTGGATTTTTGGTACAAGTGGGTCCGCAAGGACCAGGACAAGAAGGACGAACAGCGCCGGGTCTTCCGCCGTCAACTGGACCTGGCCGCGGAATGCGGACTTCCGGCCGTGGTCCATTCCCGGGGGACGTGGCAGGAATGCCTGGACACGGTCCGTGAGTCCGGCGTCAAGAAGGCGGTCTTTCACTGGTACAGCGGGCCGGTGGACGTCCTGGAAAAAATTTTGGCCGCGGGGTATCTGGTGTCCTGTTCGCCCAGCCTGGCGTACAGCCCGCAGTCGCGGGAGGCCATCGCCCACGCGCCGATCGAGCAGACCATGATCGAGACCGACAGCCCCGTGTTTTACCGGTTCAGCGCCGACGGAGACGACGGTTTTCAGGCGACGCCGAAAGACGTGTTCAGGACGCTGGAGGCCTATTGTGAGCTTAAGAAGGTGGACCGCGACCGCGCCCTGGAGATTTTGAACCGCAACGCCAGGTCTTTTTTCGGAATGGAACCCCACGGGACTTAGCCCGTGGTCCAACTGTCTTTGAACGCTGACCCGTGGAATCCGGCGTAGCCGAGACCTCGGCGAAGGCGGATGAATTGATCCCAACCCCCTGGCCGTCCGGCAGGGGGCAACGAAAGGAATCCCATGAAAAAAATTTTGATTGCTGTCCTGGTCCTGGCCGCGCTGGGGACCGGCGGTTATTTCGCTTATGTCTCGCGGACGCCCCAGGACAAAGCCGTTACCCTCGAGCAGGTCCTTCCTTCGGGCCCGCTGGTTTACGTCCATTTCAAGGACGTCGAACGGAACTGGGAGAAGTTCACCGCGACGCCGTTCGGGATGAAACTGTCCACGATCGACTGGAAAAAGGCCATGGAGCAGGGCGGGGCGTCTGCCGGACAGATGCAGTCGGTCAACCAGCTGGCGGACCAGCTTTTTTCAGAAGACAGCCTCCGCATGTTGAAACAGTTTTTCGGCGAGGAATTCGCCGTGGCCGTTTATCCGGTCCAGGTCAAGAGTTTCGGGCTGGAGATGTTCGAGGAGATCCCGAAGAGTTTTTGCCTGGTGACGCGCCTGAAGCCGGAGCTCCAGTTCGCCGAGTTCGTGTCCCGTTTCTTCGGCCGTTTCGGCCGCTCCGTGAACACGGAAACGATTTCCTACAACAATCACACCATCACCAAGGTGGCGACCGACAACAAGGCCTTCGCCATTTATTATGTCCGGGTCAAGGACTATCTGGTGTTCGGGTTCGGCGACCGCGCGGCCAAGGCCGTTGTGGACGTCATGGCCAAGACCGCGGCCCCGCTTGAGCAGGACCCGATGTTCCTCACGGCCAAAGCCCGGTTCCTGCCCCAGGCCCAGACGGTCAGTTTTGTGAACATCGAGGCGATCTTCCGTTTTGTTAAGGAACAGGCGGAACTCTTCGCCTCGGCCAACCCCGTTGTCGCCGGGCCGATGCTGCAGCAAGTGGAATCGAGCTTCCGCCAGGTCAAGGGGTTTCAGGTCTTTGGCTATTCGATGATCGTCGATTCCCTGAGCCGGCTGAAGATCGACGTCCATTACAAGCCGGAGGACCTGGACCCGCTCTACAGGGAATTGTACAACTGCCCTCCGGCGCGGAACCGCACGCTCGAATTCGTCCCGCAGGACGCGATGATCTACCAGTGGAACAACTGCTACAAACTGTCCACGTACTGGCAGCAGATGAAGGATGAGATGTCCCGGGCCCCGGCCTCCGGCAATGGCGAAACGCCGGCCCAGGTGGTCGCCGGCATTGAGCAGATCCTGGGGGTGAGCGTCGAGGACGACCTGCTCCCCGCGTTCGGGGATGAGATCGGCGGGTTTGTCCAGGGCGTGGATTTCGGCGAGGGCCTGCCCGTGCCGAAAGGCGCGGTCTTTGTGAAGGTCGCCGACCGGGCCAAGGCCGACGCGGTCCTGTCCCGGCTCATCCAGGGACAGCCGATGATCCAGCTTCAGTCGGAAAAATACCAGGACATCCCGGTCAATTATTTCGTCATCCCCATGCTGCCGTCGTCCACGCCGGTCGCGCCCGCGTATGGCGTCCTGGGGGACTACCTCCTGATCGCCACCGACCGTTCGGTTTTGCACCAGGCCATCGACATGACAAAGATCCCGGGCGGTTTGTTCACCAATAATCCGGAGTTCCAGAAAGTGAATTTCGGGTTGACCGAACCCAGCAACGCCGTCGTCTTTCTCTCGGTCGCGCAGATGGCGCAGACGGGCGAAAAGTTTTTTGCCTGGGCCCGGAAGTGGAAAAGCTCCCAGTCCGAGAAGATGGAGGCGTTCAAGACCGGACAGCAGCAGCGGCTGAGCGACCTTCAGGCGGGGATTGAGCAGAAGAAACAGGACCTCCTGGCCCTGGAGTCGCAGGCGGGGGACGCGGCGCAGGCCGCGGAACCGGACGTGCTCAAACAGCAGATCGAGACGACCCGGAGGGATATCGAAACGGATGAGTCCAGGGTCCAGGATA
The DNA here is from genome assembly GCA_030688425.1 of Candidatus Omnitrophota bacterium. Taxonomy (NCBI): domain Bacteria; kingdom Pseudomonadati; phylum Candidatus Omnitrophota; species Candidatus Omnitrophota bacterium. Next base: position 187,488 of record JAUYIB010000018.1, read on the forward strand.
TCGAACGGTTCCTGGAGGAATATGAGGCCGGCCCGATGTCCGCTCAGGACGAGGTGGCCGCCATGGAAAGTTATGTCAATCCCATCCTCGGCGCCCTCCGGCAGGTCCCGGCGGTGTCGTCCAGGACCGTGATCCGGGAGAAGGCCATGGAGAACATCACCTACATCCGGCTGGAATAACGCGTCTTTCCGGGAGGAGGCACCAGAGATGAAGAAGCGCGCGACAACAGGGGCCCGGGGCGCCGCCCGTTTTCAAAAAGGGTGGAAGACGCTCGGCAAGATCAACCGCAGCGCCCCCGGACGCGTCATGGAGATGTTCAAGGACATCTCCCCGGACATGGCGCGGTATATCATCGAGTTTCCCTACGGCGACATTTTCTCCCGCCCCGGCCTTGACCTCAAGACCAGGGAGCTGGTGACGATCGCCTCGCTGACGTCGCTGGGCTTTCCTCAGCCGCAGTTGAAGGCGCACATCCATAACGCGCTGTCGGCCGGCTGTTCGCGGAAAGAAATTCTGGAAGTGATCATCCAGATGGCGGTGTACGCCGGTTTTCCGGCGGCCCTGAACGCGTTGTCCACCGCGCAAAGCGTTTTTGGGACAACCGCCGGACGGAAGGGCCGGGGCCGAAGGCGCGCCCGTTGACCGCCCGCCGCCCGGGGCCGCGAATTTCGAATTTTCATAGCCGCAGGAGACACGAACCATGACATCCCAACCGCCCCGTTCCCGCAAAGGCAGTCCCGTGAAAACGGCCGGCAACCTGCTGATCCTCGGACTCATCGCCTACGGCGGATACTGCGGGTACGACATTTATCAGCGGTCCTTCAACCAGACCCGCGTCCTCAAGGAAGTGATCAAACGGCTCGATGCGGACTCGCGGGCCGCGGAGGTCCTGGTCTCGGACGTGAGCTTTAACCCGATCACCCAGAAACACATGACCACGATCAAATTCCTCGAGTACGACACCCAGGGCCGCCCCCTGCCGGCGAAACATTTCACCTTTGCCGGCAACATCATCCAGTTCCAGTCTCTGGTCGTGCGGTTTGACGACGCCTTTGTCAAATCGGCCGACAACCTGCGGGGCAAAAGCGTTTATCTGTTCTGGAAGGCCTTTATGCTCGACGGTTCCAACACCCAGGAATATGAGATCGCGAAAGTGAACGAGATTCCCCAGGGGTACAAACTGGACGGCCCCGCCGGAGAGTTTGAGCAGGGGCTGTGGCGGGATTTCTGGAATTACGCGCTCGACCCGCGCAAGGCCGTGCGCAAAGGGATCAAGAACGCCCAGATCGAGGCGCCCGGCACGAAATTCGTCCCCGGGATCCTGTACACTCTGCGGATCGAGCACGACGGCGGCATCCGCATCGACGCCAGCCGCATCCCGGAGATCTTGCGGGGGGAAAAAATTGATTGAGCGTGGAGCGGAGAGCGTTTAGCGGATAGGGGCTAAGAAGTTTTAACTAACCGCTCTACGCTATTCGCTATACGCTGAAAAAGGACATATGCCCAAACACATGATGGTCCGTTACAAGGTGAAGGCCGACAAGGTCGACGAGGTCAAGGAGGCCGTGGCGGAGTTCGTCGAGGCCGTGCAGGCCGACGAGCCGGACACGCTGGCCTACCAGTCTTTTCAGGACGCGAATGATCCGACCGTGTTCATCCATTACATGATCTTTGACGATGAATACGCCCAGACCCTGCACCGCAAATCCTCGTATGTGAAGAAGTTCGTGGACGTGCTTTACCCGCTGTGCGCCGAAGATCCCGTGTTCACCAACCTGACGCTCCTTCGCGAGAACCGGGCGGGATGACGCGGGCCGTTGCCCCCGGCGGATAACCAAGCCATGAAGAACAAAGAGATCTCCGACATCTTCGAACGCATGGGAACTCTCCTGGAGATCCAGGGCGAGAACGTGTTCAAGGTCCGCGCCTATTTCAAGGCCGCGGAGAACATCTCGGCCCTGGGCGAGGACATCGCGGACCTGCGCCGTGAAGACCGGCTGTCCGATGTCCCCGGCATCGGGGAGACCCTGCGGGCCAAGATCGCCGAATATCTGGACACGGGGAAGATGTCGGCTTATGAAAAGCTGACAAAGGAGATCCCTGAAACTCTGCTCGAGGTCGTGGGCGTCCCGTCGGTAGGCCCGAAAAAAGCGAAATTATTTTATGACCAGCTGAAGGTCAAGAGTCTCGCGGACCTGCAAAAGGCCGTTGAGCAGAACCGGCTGGACGGGCTTCCCGGCATCAAGGAGAAAACCATCACCAACATCCGCGAAGGCATCGCCGTGGTCCGCCAGGGCCGGGAGCGGATGAACCTGGGCGCGGCCACACGCGTGGCCGGCGAATTCATCGCCGAGCTCAATAAACTGCCCGAGGTCAAGGAGATCGCCGCGGCCGGGAGCCTGCGCCGCGGGTCGGAAACCGTGCGCGACATCGACATTCTCGTCGATTCCCCCAGGCCGCAAAAGGTCATGGACGTGTTCGTGAACCTGCCGCAGGTCAAATCCATCAACGCCCACGGCGAGACCAAATCCTCGATCCTGACCCAGGACAACGTGCAGGTGGACCTGCGCGTGGTGGACCCGGACTGTTTCGGCGCGGCGCTTTTGTATTTCACGGGGTCCAAAAATTTCAACGTCAAGCTGAGACAGCTCGCGATCAGGAAGGACATGAAGGTCAGCGAATACGGCGTTTTTTCCGTCAAGGGCGAGCGCGAGCGGCGGGTGGCGGGCCGCACCGAGAAGGAATGCCTGGAGGCGCTGGACCTGCCGTATATTCCTCCGGAACTGCGCGAGGACATCGGCGAGACGGAATTGTTCTCGGGCGCGAAGATCCCGCGGCTGATCGAACTGAAGGACATCCGCGGCGAGGTCCACGTGCATTCCACCTGGTCGGACGGCCGCAACACCATCGCCGACATGGCCGAGGCCGCCCGGAAGCGCGGTTATGAATACCTGGCGGTGAGCGACCACTCCGAGCGGCTCCGGGTCGCGCGCGGCGTTTCCCCGGCGGACCTGAAAAAGAAAAAAGCCGAGATCGACAAGCTGAACGCGAAGCTGAAAGGGTTCCGGGTCCTGTTCGGCACCGAGGTCGAGATAGACAGCGACGGAAATTTAGATTACAATGAGGCCATTCTGGGCGGCTTTGACGTGGTGGTCGCCTCCATCCACAGCGGATTCGAGCAGGGCCGCGAGCAGTTGACGCGCCGGCTCGTGACCGCCTGCCGCAGCCGGCATGTGGACATCATCGCTCACCCGACGGGACGGCACATCGGCAAACGCGAGCCGTACGACATCGATTTGAAGGAAGTCTGCCGGGCCGCCGCGGACACGGGCACGGCCCTGGAGATCAACGCGTTCCCTATCCGCCTGGACCTGGATTCGGCCAACGTGTATTTCGCCCGGAGCCAGGGCGTCAAATTCGTCATCAACACCGATGCGCACGCCGTGGAGCACCTGGACCACATGAGATTCGGCGTGTCCATCGCCCGGCGCGGCTGGCTGACCAAAGACCGCGTGCTGAACACGTTGAAGTGTGAAGATCTTTTGAAGGCGCTAAAGTAATTTTGTCAGGGGACACACGCCTGTCCTTCAATATAAAATGTTTGGGGACAGGTGTGTGTCCCCTCAAAATACCCTCAAAATATGTTCAAAATCGTCAACAAACAGATGCTTGGCAGCGACGTCAAACGGCTGGACATCCTGGCCGAGACGATCGCGGTTAAGGCCCAGCCGGGCCAGTATGTCATGGTGATTCCCCAGGAGGGAGGGGAATGGCTGCCGCAGACGATCGTGGAAGCCGATCCCCGCCGGAAGACGATCAGCCTGATCTTTCCGGAAGCCGGCCCCGCCGCGAAACAGCTCGGCGCCATGGCGATCAACCAGAACATTTATTCCATCATCGGCCCCCTGGGCAGGCCGTCCACGGTCGAAAAAGCCGGGCTGGTGATCTGCGTCTCGAGCGGGGCTGCCACCGCGCAGATCCTCCCGGTCTGCCGGTCCCTCACCAAGGCCGGCAACAAGGTGATCGGCGTCATCGGCGCCAAGACCCGCCGCGCCCTCGTGCTGGAAGCCCAGATGCGGCTGTCCTGCCATAAGCTTTACATCGCCACGAACGACGGGTCTTATGAACGCCGCGGCCGGGCCACGGACATCGTCCGCCAATTGCTCGACCAGGAGAAGATCCGGCTTGTTTACGCCGTCGGGTCGCCGGAGATGATGAAGGCGGTCTGCGAACTGACGCGGTCCCGCCGCATCAAGACCCTTGTCCAGCTCAGCCCCGCGATGCCCTGCGGCCTGGGCCTGTGCGGGGCCTGCCGCGTGCGGGTGGCCGGGGACGTTGTCCTGGCCTGCGAAAAAGGTCTGGAGTTCAACGGCCATCAGGTGGATTTTTCCTATCTGGCCGTGCGCTCGGGCGTCCCGCTGAAGGCCGAAGAGGAGATCTCTCTGCACCCGTCGGGGCTCCGCATCACGGTCCCGGAAAAGAAACAATAATTTTATGCCGCAGCCGTTACCGAAAATTTTGCCGGCGAAGAAAAGGATCAAGACCTCGGATGAGGTCTCCCTCGGCTATCCCAAAAAGACGGCCCTGGGTGAGGCCCGGCGCTGTCCCCAGTGCAGCGACCCTGTCTGCCGGCCCGGATGCCCGCTGGGGATCGACATCCCGGCGTTTATCCGTCTGGTCCGCGAAGGCGACGTCTCCGGGGCTTTGTCCAAAATCAAGGAACAGAATCCGTTTCCCTCGGTCTGCGGCCGTTTGTGCCCGGCCCCGTGCGAAAAGTCCTGCATTTTCGAGAAAGACGGCGCGCCGATCGGGATCCGGGCGCTGGAGAGGTATGCCGCGGACCACGGCCGGGTCAAACCGCCGGGACGAAGGAGCGCGAAAGGCCGACGGGTCGCCGTGGTCGGGTCCGGCCCGGCGGGGCTGACCGCCGCCGCGTTTTTGGCGCGCCTGCATTATGACGTCACGGTCTTTGAGGCCATGCCCAAGCCGGGCGGTGTCCTCCGTTACGGGATCCCGGAATTTCGTTTTCCTAAAAAGACGCTGGACCGGGAGATCCGGGAGTTGGAAGCCCTCGGCGTGGAGTTCCGGACCGGATGGCGTCTCGGGCAGACCATGGACATGGCGGACCTGAAATCCGCCGGGTATGAGGCGGCCCTTCTCGCCTTCGGCGCCGGCGCTCCGAAATTTCTGGATATCCCCGGCACGCATCTGTCCGGCGTTTTCTACGGCGAAGAGATCCTCTGGCAGGACAATTTCATCAAGCCGGGATTGTTCCGGAAGAACGCGCAGATCAAAGGCCTGGGCGACACCGTGGCGGTCCTGGGGTTCGGCAGCGCGGCGCTGGATTGCGCGCGGTGCTGTGTCCGGCGGGGCAAGACAACGACGCTGGTGTTCGACAGGCTCGAAGAGGAGCTCCGGGTCTATCCCGCCGACCGCGAACAGGCCAGGGAAGAGGGCGTGATCTTTGAACCGCTGGCCAAGGCCGTGGAGATCTTCGGCGACGGGGAAGGCCGCGTCACCGGGATCAAGGGCATGCGGCTCGATTACGCGGACCCGCATTCGACGGGCCGCTGGGAATTGACGATCGTCCCCGGTTCGGAATTCACGCTGGACGTCCAGAGCGTAGTCATCGCCTGGGGGCACCAGCCGCCGGTCAACCTGAATCTCCTTTTGCCGCAGCTGACATTGAATTCCGACGGGACCGTCTGGACGCGGGAGGGGTCCGCGTCCACCGGCCTGCCGAACGTTTTTGCCGCCGGGGACGCCGTGCGGGGCGCCGGGGCCGTGGTCAACGCCATCGCCTCGGGCAGGAAAGCGGCGGAAGAAATCCATTTGTTTTTGTCCGGGGACGCACACCTGTCCCCTTAACAAGTTAAAATTGGGGGACAGGCGTGTTCCCCCGCTTGCCATGACGAAGATCCAGGACATTTTGGAAAAGAAAAAGCGCGGGCAGAAGATCACCATGCTCACGGCCTATGATTTCCCGACGGCGTCGCTGGTGGACCGGGCCGGGGTCGACATCGTGCTGGTCGGGGATTCCCTGGCCAACGTCATGCTGGGACTGGAGTCCACCCGCGAGGTCGGCATGACGGAGATGATCCATCACGCCAAGGCCGCGCGAAAAGGCGTCAAGAACGCTTTGTTTGTCGGCGACATGCCTTACGCGTCTTACCGGACCCCGGAGGAGGCGGTGGCCAATGCCCGGCGGTTCGTCCGGGAAGCGGGCTGTGAAGCGGTGAAGCTGGAGTGGTTCGAGGACTGCCCGGCGGTGACCGAGGCCATTGTCCAGGCCGGGATCCCGGTCATGGGTCATGTGGGGCTTTTGCCCCAAACCGCGGACGCATTCAAGGTCCAGGGCAAGGACGCGGATTCGGCCCGGCAGATCATCCGCCAGTCTTCGCAACTGGAAGAGAAGGGATGTTTCAGCCTTGTCCTGGAGTGCGTTCCGGACAAGGTCGCGGGGCTTGTCACGAAAAATTTGTCCATCCCGACCATCGGCATCGGCGCCGGCCCGGATTGCGACGGCCAGGTCCTGGTCATCCACGACGTGCTGGGGCTTTACCCCCGAGTGAAACCGAAGTTCGTCAAGACCTTTGCGGAGTTGGGGCAGGCGGCTGTCCAGGCGGTCCAGCAGTTCCGCGCGGAAGTGGAGGCCGGATCCTTTCCGGACAAAGAGCACAGTTACGGCATGGATGAGAACGAATTCCGCAGGTTGCAGTCCGGAGAGCCCTCATGAAAAAATGCCCCTACTGCGCCGAAGATATCCAGGATGACGCCGTCAAATGCCGTTTTTGCAACGAGTTCCTGAACAAACCCAAGTCGGCCCCCTGGTATTTTAACAGCGGGTTCCTTCTCCTGGCCTTTTGCACCGTGGGGCCGGGCGTTCTGCCCCTGATCTGGCTTCACCCCCGCTACAGCAAACTGACGAAGATCATCCTGACCGCCCTCATTGCTGTGGCTTCCTATTATTTGTGGAAGGGCTGGCAGAACGCCATGGTCACCCTCAAGGAATATGAACGGTTGCTTTACGGAGGGTATTAAGGCCTTTGCAAAGAGGGCAAAGAGCTCTTTTCCGTTTTTGCCATTTCAAAATTCTTGCTTTTTAGTAAGGTTTTGGATACAATACTGTCTTCGATTAGCATTTTCCCTTAAGATTTCCGGTCGTTCCCCACAACCCCTGTCCGGAAAACGTCTTTTTTAAAATCTAATGACCTTACCCATGCAGTCAACAGTTGATATGGACAAGATCGTGTCTCTCTGCAAGAGGCGGGGGTTTATCTTCCAGTCTTCAGAGATCTACGGCGGACTGGCCAGCGCCTGGGATTACGGCCCCTTGGGCGCGGAGCTCAAGCGCAACCTCAAGCAGGCCTGGTGGAAGGCCGTTGTCCATGACCGGGACGACATCGTCGGCCTGGACGCCAGCATCCTCATGCACCCCACGACCTGGAAGGCCTCGGGCCATACTGACAATTTCGCCGATACCCTGGTGGACTGCAAGAAATGCAAGAGACGTTTCCGCAAAGACCACATCGGCGACACATGCCCCAACTGCGGCGGCAAGGATTTTACCGACGGGCGCGCGTTCAACCTGATGCTCAAGACCAACCTCGGCGCGGTGGAAGATGAAAGCAGCGTCACCTACCTGCGTCCCGAGACCGCCCAGGGCATCTTCGTGAACTTCCCCAACGTGATCGACGCGACACACCGCCGTTTGCCGTTCGGCATCGCCCAGATCGGCAAATCGTTCCGCAACGAGATCACGCCCGGCAATTACACGTTCCGCACCCGCGAATTCGAGCAGATGGAGATCGAGTATTTCTGCCGTCCCGAGGACGCCCCGCAGAGTTACGAGCGCTGGATCGCGGACCGTCACGCCTGGTATCTGAATCTTGGGATGCGCAAGGAGAACCTCCGCCTGCGGCCGCACGGCCAGGACGAGCTGGCCCATTACGCGGCCGGCTGCACGGACATCGAATACAATTTCCCGTTCGGCTGGTCGGAGCTCGAAGGCATCGCCAACCGCACGGATTTTGACCTCAAACAGCACGCCAAGTTCTCCGGCAAGGACCTGCAGTATCTGGACAACCTGACCAACCAGAAGTTCTATCCCTATATCATCGAGCCGTCCGGCGGCGTGGACCGGGCCATCCTGGCGTTCCTGGTGGACGCGTACCATGAGGAGGAGGTCAACGGCGCCACGCGCGTGGTGCTGAAGTTCAGCAAACAGCTCGCCCCGGTCCAGGTGGCGGTCCTGCCGCTGCTGAAGAAAAATCCGCAAATCGTTGACATGGCGAAGAAATTGAAGCAAGATTTACAGAAAGATTTTGTCTGTGTGTATGACGACACGGCCGCGATCGGCAAGCTTTACCGCCGCCAGGACGAGATCGGCACGTTTTTCTGCCTGACGGTGGACGTCCAGTCGCTCGAAGACAAGCAGGTCACGGTCCGGGACCGCGACACGATGAAACAGGAACGCATCCCCGCCGAGCGGATGGGGGAATATTTAAAAACAAAGTTTACGAGGTAAATCTTATGGGCACACGCCTTTCGTCAGCCCCCCGGATCAGTCGCGGGGCCCAAGTGAAATTTGTGAGCATTAAACAACGCAGCACTAAAGGAAAGGAATTGGGCAAAATGGCTAAGAAGTATGTCTATTCATTCGGCGGAGGCAAGGCCGACGGCAACGAATCCATGAAGAACCTCCTGGGCGGCAAGGGCGCCAACCTGGCCGAGATGGCCGGTCATCCGGCGCTGCGCCTGCCGGTCCCCCCGGGCTTCACCATCACCACCGAAGTCTGCACCTACTTCCTTGACAACAAGAGGACTTATCCCAAAGAATTGAAGCTCCAGGTCGAGACCGCGATGGCCAAAATCGAGAACCTGCTGGGCAAGAAATTCGGCGACGCCAGGAACCCGCTTCTGGTTTCCGTCCGTTCCGGCGCCCGCCGTTCCATGCCCGGCATGATGGAAACGGTCTTGAACGTCGGCCTGACCGAAGGCACGATCCCCGGCCTCATCGCCCAGAGCGGCGGCAACGAGCGTTTTGTTTATGACGCCTACCGCCGTCTGATCATGATGTATTCCGACGTCGTGATGGAAAAAGCGGCCGGCATTGAGCCGAAAGGCAAGGGCATCCGCAAATTGCTCGATGAGAAATTGGAACAGCTCAAGCATTCCAAGGGCTACAAATCGGACACGGACCTGTCCGTCGCCGACCTGAAAAAACTGGTCGCGGAATTCAAGCAGCTGGTCAAGGACGTTCTGGGCAAGGCATTCCCCGACGACGCCAGGGAGCAGCTTTGGGGCGGCGTGGGCGCGGTGTTCTCGTCATGGAACGGCAAGCGCGCCTTCGAATACCGCCGCATCGAGCGCATCCCGGATGAGTGGGGGACCGCGGTCAACGTCCAGTCCATGGTGTTCGGCAACATGGGCAACGACTGCGCCACCGGTGTCGCCTTCAGCCGCAACCCGGCCACAGGCGAGAACAAGTTTTACGGCGAATACCTGGTCAACGCCCAGGGCGAGGACGTTGTGGCGGGCACCCGCACCCCGGCGCCCATCAACGAGCCGTCCGTCAACGACCAGAGCCGCCATCTGACGACTTTGGAAAAGGGCATGCCCAAGCCTTACAAGGAACTCGACGCGATCCGCCTGCGCCTGGAGAAGCATTACAAGGACATGCAGGACATCGAGTTCACCATTGAAAAAGGAAAACTTTTCATGCTGCAGTGCCGCGTCGGCAAAAGGAACGGGACCGCCGCCGTGCGCATGGCCGTGGAAATGTATAAAGATAAATTCATCGACCTCAACACCGCTGTCATGCGCGTGGGGCCCGGCCAGCTGGTCGAACTGCTCCTGCCCATGATCGATCCGAAAGCCGAGAAGGCCTCGCCGGCCATCGCCAAGGGGCTTCCGGCGGGTCCGGGCGGCGCTGTGGGACGCGCGGTCTTCACGTCGCACGAGGCGGTCGAATGGGCCTCCCGCGGGGAGAAGGTCATCCTCGTCCGCGAAGAGACCTCCCCGGAGGACGTCGACGGCATGCACAAATCCCAGGCCATCCTGACCAGCAAGGGCGGGATGACCTCGCACGCGGCCCTCGTGGCCCGCGGCTGGGGCAAGTGCTGTATCGTCGGCTGTTCCGACGTCGAGATCTCCCACGACGGGAAATCGTTCAAGACCAAGAAGGGCGCCGTTGTCAAGGAAGGCGACTGGATCACCTTGAACGGGACCACAGGCCTGGTCTATCAGGGCAAGCTGGGCCTGGTGGACGTTGACGTGGAGCACAACACGACCTACACGGAGCTGATGAAGCTGGTCGACAAGGTCCGGGACATGAAGGTCCGCACCAACGCCGACACCCCCAAGGACGCCGAGCAGGCGATCAAATTCGGGGCCGAAGGCATCGGGCTGTTCCGTACCGAGCACATGTTTTACGGCGAGGGGAGCGACAAGCCGTTGTTCCTCCTGCGCAAGATGATCATGAGCAAGTCCGTGGCCGAGCGCCGCAAGGCCCTGGATGAGCTCTTTCCGTTTGTGAAGAACGACATGAAGGCCACGCTCGCGGTCATGGGCGAGAGGCCGGTCACGATCCGTCTTTTGGACCCGCCGTTGCACGAGTTCGTCCCGCACGATGAGGACAAGCTCACCGCGCTGGCCCAGGAACTCGGGGTCGACATGGGCGAGCTGAGCAAGCGCGCCAACGGCCTCCGCGAAAATAACCCGATGCTCGGCCACCGCGGCGTGCGTCTGGGCGTCACGTATCCGGAGATCACCGAGATGCAGATCCGCGCCATCCTCGAGGCGGCCGCGGAGCTGGTCAAGGAAGGCAAAAAAGCCAACCCCGAGATCATGATCCCGGTCACCTGCACGGTGAACGAGGTCAACCACCAGAAGGTCATCGTGGACAAAGTGTATAACGAGGTCTGCGCCAAGTTCGGCCTCAAGAAATTAAACTTCATGTACGGGACCATGATCGAGATCCCGCGGGCCGCTCTGCAGGCCGCCAAGATGGCCGAGGGCGCGGAGTTCTTCTCCTTCGGGACCAACGACCTGACCCAGATGGGCTTCGGGTTCAGCCGCGACGACATCGGCAGTTTCCTGCCGGATTATCTCGACAAGAAGATCCTGCCGGCCGATCCTTTCGCGACCATCGACCAGGACGGCATCGGCGAACTCATGAAGATCGGCATCGAGCGCGGCCGTTCCGTCCGCAAGAACCTGAAGGTCGGGATCTGCGGAGAGCACGGCGGGGACCCGGACAGCGTCAAGTTCTGCCATGCCATCGGCATGGATTACGTGAGCTGTTCGCCGTTCCGCGTTCCGATCGCCCGCCTGGCCGCAGCCCAGGCCGCGTTGAGCGCCAAGGGCAAGAAGGCCCCGGCCAAAGCCAAAGCCGCGAAAAAGGGAAAGAAAAGATAACCCGGTATGGATCCGATCAAAGCATACTTGAGGGACGTCAGGAAGATCGACCTTTTGACCGCCGAGGAGGAATTCGACCTCGCCCAGCGCGTCCAGAAGGGCGATAAAGAGGCGCGCAACATGATGATCCGCGCCAACCTGCGTCTGGTGATCAGCATCGCCAAGCGTTACGTCAACCTCGGCGTGCCGTTGAGCGACCTGATCGAAGAAGGCAATATCGGGCTGATGAAAAGCGTGGAGAAGTTCGACCCCGACCGGGGGTTTCGCTTCTCCACGTACGCAGCCTGGTGGATCAAGCAGGGGATCTCCCGCGCGATCATCGATCAGGGCAAGCTCATCCGCGTTCCCGTTTACATGAACGAGGAGATCCTCAAATACAAGAAGACCATTGAGGACCTGACCCACAAGCTCAAACGCAAGCCCCGCGCCGGCGAGATCGCCAAGCGTCTGCAGGTCTCGGTCGACAAGGTGAGGGAACTGGAGAACTCGATCGCCAAGATGTCCAGTCTCGACGCGCCCATCGGCGAAGAGGGCGACGGCATGGTCAAGGACATCATCGAGGACCAGAGCCTGATCAGCCCCGACGAACAGCTGGAGGTCTTTTTCAACCGCGAGCGGGCGCTGGGTTTCCTGGAAACGCTCAACGAGCGCGAGCGCAAGATCATCGACATGCGCTTCGGCCTGACCGACGGCAACACGCACACCCTCGCCGAGATCGCCAAGGTCCTGAGTGTTTCCCGCGAGCGCGTGCGCCAGCTCGAGGCCTCCACCATCAAGAAGATCCGCCAGGTCATCAAGAACAGGGAGAAGGGGAAGAAGCATGCTGACGAGTAAAAAGCGCAAGACAACGTTCCTCCTGATCATCCCCAGTTTCGAAGATATTTTTCATTCATTTTACGCCGGAGAGATCATCAAGGGGGTCAGCCTGGCCGCGAGCCGGCTGAAGATCGACATCCTGATCCATATCACCGACCGGTTCGACCACCGCAGCTGGTTGAATTCGTCCCTCCTCGAACCCAAGTATATCGACGGCATCATCTTCGCGGACATCGACAACGACCTCAGCGTGGTCAGGCGCGTGATCTCCAAGAAGATACCGACGATGGTCCTCAACAACGCCATTGACGAGCCGGTCAACTGCATCGCGATCGACAACCGCGAGGTGACGCACAAGATCGTGGAGCACCTGGTGAAGCTCGGGCACACCCGCATCGCCACCATCGCCGGGGACATGTCCACCCAGGCCGGGCAGATGCGTCTGGAGGGGTTCAAGGAAGCCCTGGCCAAGCGTGAGCTTGACGTCCCCAAGTCGTACATCACTTACGGAGATTTCCTCCGCACGCCGGCGCGCATCGCGGCCACGAAGCTCCTGGCCCTCAAAGAGCGCCCGACGGCCGTTTTTGCCGCGTCGGACGTGATGGCCCTCGAGCTCATGGACGTGGCCCGCAGCCAGGGCCTGCGCGTCCCGGAAGACCTGTCCGTCGTCGGCTTCGACGACAACCCGCTCATCATGAACAGCCCGGTCCCGCTCACCACCGTGTTTCAGCCGATCGTGGAGATGGGGCGGCTGGGCGCGGAGAACCTGAAAAAAATCTGTCTGGGCGACGCGAAACTGCCCGTGAAACTGACGCTCGCCGCCAAGCTCGTCACGCGCAAATCCACCGCGGCCGTTCATGGCGGGAAGGAGGCGGCATGAAGGCGAACGATCTGAAGGCGCTGATCCGCGACATCCCGGATTTTCCGTCTAAAGGGATCATCTTCAAGGACATCACGCCCCTGCTCGGCAACCCGGAGGCCTTCCGGAAGTCGATCGACCTCCTGGCCAGGAAATTCAAGGACCAGAAGATCACCAAGGTCGTGTCCGTGGAGTCCCGCGGTTTCATCTTCGGCTCGGCGCTGGCCTATAAACTGAAGGCCGGGGTCGTGCCGGTCCGCAAAAAAGGCAAGCTTCCTTACAAGACGCGCGGCGTGACCTATCAGCTCGAATACGGCACCGACACCCTGGAGATGCACGAAGACGCCCTGACCGAACAGGACCGCGTCCTGATCGTGGACGACGTCCTGGCCACCGGCGGGACCGTGAGCGCGGTCGTGGAGCTTGTCAAGGGCGCCCGGGCCCCGATCGCCGGCGTTGTCTTTTTGATCGAGCTCAAATTCCTCAAAGGCAAGGCCAAGCTCAAAGACACGCCGATGGCCGCCATCATCAGGTACTGATCCGCGCGCGGGCCCCTTCGCCGCGGTTGACTCCCATGCCTCCCAAGCGCCATTTCATTTCTTTTTCCAACAAAGCCCTCTGGTCCATGGCCTTCGTCCTTCTGGCGCTCGCCTTTGTTTACGGCCCGTCGGTGCGGGACAACGGCTTCGTCAACTGGGACGACGACGTCCATCTGCTGGAAAACCCGTTCACCGAGGACCTGGGGCCGCGTTCCCTCGGTCCGATCTTCACCACCACGGTCAACGGGACCTACATCCCGCTGTCCACGCTGTCCTTTGCCGTCGAGCGCAAGCTGTCCGGGCTGAACCCGGCCGTTTACCGCCTGAACAATCTCCTGCTGCACGCGGGCGTGTGCCTGCTCATCCTGATCCTGGCGCGGCAGGCCGGGATATCCTGGACGGGCGCGGCCTGCGCGGCGCTGGTTTTCGGGGTCCACCCGATGCACGTTGAATCCGTGGCGTGGGTGACGGGACGCAAGGACGTGCTGTATTCGTTCTTCGCCCTGCTGGCGCTGTATTGTTACGGCCGGTACGCGGCGGTCGGGCAGTTCGAGTTCCAGCGCGAGCGGTATTACGCCATGGTGCTCCTGTTCCTGCTTTTGGCGGTCCTGGCCAAGCCCATGGCGCTGGGCATGGTGTTTGTGTTCATCCTGTACGACTGGTATTTGAAACGGCCCTGGTCCCCGGGCCTGCTTTGGGAGAAGATCCCGTTTCTTCTGGTGGCCGCGCCGGTCGCGGGCGTGACGTACGCGATGCAGGCGCGCCTTCCGGAACTGAAATTTCCGGACAGCCTGTTGACGTGGGTGTGGTGTTTCGCGTTTTATCTGCGCAAATTTTTTTATCCGGACGCGTTCGTGGTCTTCTACGGCCTGCCCAAACCGCTGGCCGTGACCAATTTGACTTACCTTGCCTCCGTTACGGCGTTCGTTCTTTTTATCGCCGGGATTTTTGTTTTCCGGAAATGCCGGATGTTCGTGCTGGCCTGCCTTTTTTATATCGTCTCGATCTTTTTCCTCCTCCGCTTTGATGCGGCCGCCGATGCCAACGTGGTGGCGGACCGGTTCATGTATCTGCCCAGCCTCGGGTTCTGCCTGTTGTTGGGATACGGGGCCCAGCGCCTGCTGGAAAAATACGGCAAGAACGTCTTCGCCCGCGGGGCGCTCATCGCGTTTCTCCTGGCGGCGGTGACGGGGCTGGGGGCCAAGGCCTACTATCAGACCCTGGTCTGGAAGGACAGTGTGTCGTTGTGGGGACACCAGATGGACATCCGCAACGACGTGGCCACGGCCCTGATCTATCAAAAGCTCGGCGACGGCTACCTGCGCCAGCCGGATTTCCAGAAGATCCTGGACCATTACGTCGCGATCAAGGAGCGGCCGCTGAACACCCTGGACTACAACGACCGCCTTCTTCTGGAAAACGACATTCACAAAATCGGCATGGTGATGCAGTATTTCCAGGCCGCCATCGCCATCAAGCCGGATTTCGAAAACGCCTTTTACGGCATGGGAGACCTGTATTACCGTTTGGGCAACGGGCCGCTGGCTTTTCAGAATCTGGCCCGGGCGATTGAGCTGAGGAAAGACCATTTTGACGCGTATTTTCTGCTGGCCAAGGTCAACCAGGCCGCCGGCCTGCACGCCGAGGCGGTCCTGGCGTTCCGCAAGGCGGTGGAGCTTTACCCAGAACACGGGCGGATGCTCAAGAAAGTCCTGCCCGAGCTGGAGCGGATGAGCGCCGATGCCGGACAGGGGGAGAGGTACCGCAAAGCCAAAGAGGAGCTTTTGAAGGAGTTTGGGGGTTGACAGAGGGCGGGATGGGTGGTTTAATGGCGGGGTGAAAAGCGGGAGTTGCCTTATATAGAGTAGTATTCCTTATATAAGAGGGACATTTAAGCATCTGTGCTTTACGGCGCCTGCCCCAGATGGGGAACTACTGGGGCAAGGCGCAAATCTTTCTGGATCGTTAGTTTTTGGCTTTACAGCGCCTGTCCCAGTTGGAAACCGCTGGGACTATGCGCAAATTGTTCTGGATGACTGCGCCGCTTTGCGGGTATTTTTTTAAGTTTTAAGCGCCTGTCCCAGTTGGACGGCACTGGGACTAGGCGCAAATCGTTCTGGAAGTTAGTTCTTAGCTTTAAAGCGCCTGTCCCAGCTGGAAAACGCTGGGACTAGGCGCAAATTTATCTGGATGTCGGGCGCCTTCGGCGCCTTCTATAGATTTAGAGGAAATTTGCGCCTGTAGCTCAGATGGATAGAGCGCGGCTCTCCTAAGGCCGGCGTCGACCGTTCGAATCGGTCCAGGCGCATTCTTCCCTAACCCAGTCAAGCTCTTACATCCAGAAAAGAATGCGCCTTGCCCTTGCGTTTCCCCAGCAAGGGCAGGCGCGTTTTGCCCTTTGAATCAGAAAGAATGCGCCTCGTACCCGTTTCCTTCAATTTTTTAGAGAAACGGGTGCAGGCGCGTCTTTTTTTTCTATCCAGTCAAGCTCTTACATCCAGAAAAGAGTGCGCCTTGCCCTTGCATTTCCCAGCAAGGGCAGGCGCTTTTTGCCCTTTGAATCAGAAAGGGTGTGCCTCGTACCCGTTTCCTTCAGTTTTTTAGAGAAACGGGTGCAGGCGCTTTTCCTTTTCTGTTGCCTTTGACAAGGACAGGCGCTTTTCTCTTTTAAAGGCAGGGGGCAGGCACGTCTATTTTTTTAAACAAATCAAGCTCCGGCATCTAATACGCGTCTTATTTCTTGACGAATCGTAAAGTTTTTCTATCCGGCCGATTCCCCCGCCGTTTCTCCCGTCGGTTTTTCCCCCGTAACCCCGGACTTAACCCAATCTTAAAATTTTTTAATAATTCATTGACATGCCTAACTCCTTGTGTGAAAATGTCTTTCACCTAATTACTCTCCAGTGATGATTTCAATCTGGCGCCGAAAGGAGGGATAAAACCAATCAGCCGGGAATCATCAGGACTGGTCTAATGCGAAACAATCTAGGCCGTTATATATACGAAGTATAAACCTAGTGTGATATAAAGCCGGGAAACCGGCTTCTTGGGAGGAGTTAAGTAATGAAAAAAGTGATCCTTTTCGCGATGCTCGCATTCGCCCTCGTGGCAGTGCCCGCGTTCGCGAGTGTTCAGAACGTGAAAGTCAGCGGCGACATCGACAACACGTGGTTAGTCCGCCATGACTTCGACCTCGGCACGTCCGGGGCTGCTCCGATCTACGAGCAGAACCTGTTTCTCACCCAGACCCGCCTCCGCGTGGATGCTGACCTCACGGACAACGTCCAGGCGACGGTCGGTCTCCTCAATGAAAGAGTCTGGCAAGAGGCCAACGACGACGTGGCCAACGACATCGACCTCAATCTGGCTTATGTCACGATGAGAGAGATGCTCTACTCGCCGTTGACGGTCATCATCGGCCGCCAGGTGTTCGCTTACGGCAACTCGTTCGTTATCGATGCCTCCGGCACCAATAACAACGTGGCCGAAGGCGGGCTCAACGGCATTGCCGAGGACTTCACCAAGAGAACGGCGCTTAACGCCATTCGCATGGTGTTGGACTACAACCCGCTCACCATTGACGTGGTTTTCGCCAAAGTGGATGAAAATACCGTGGTGGGTCTGGGCGCCCATGATGATGACGTTGACCTCTACGGGGCCAACGCCAATTATCAGATCGGCGACGAGTGGAACACGGTCGTCGAAGGCTACTTCTGGGCCAAGATCGACCAGAGCACGAAAACTGGCGGCGTCGGCCGCAAGAATGATACCGTTTACATGCCGGGTGCCAGGGTCAGCACCAACCCGATCAAGGGGTTGAATCTGCAGGCCGAAGGTGCCATGCAGAGAGGCAACAAGGCCACAACGCTTTCCGGTGGCGACAACGTTCACCGCGAAGCCCAGGGCGGCCAGATCATCGCGAACTACATGCTCCCGTTCGAGAGCACGGCACAGTGGAGCCCGGTTGTCACGGGTGTTTACACCTACGTTTCCGGCGACAGCGGTCCTGCTGAAGCTGGCACGTTGGCCGGTGACGATCATTACAACGCCTGGGACCCGATGTTCGAGAACCAGGGCGGCGGCACCATCTACAACACGCTGTTCAACCTGACCAACGCCCATATCGTGGGCGGTAAATTGGCCATCAAGCCGATCCAGGACGTTACGACGACAGTAACCTGGGACAGGCTCTGGTTGGATAAGGCCCTCGATGACGGGGACTTCAGCGGCGACTGCTCAGGCGCCACCTGCTTGACGCTGTTGCAGCCGGATGGGACCACGCTGACACCGAAGATGACCACGAACACAATGCTCGGCGACGAATTCGGCGCCGGCGTTGTGTATGACTACACCGAAGATGTTCAGATCGGTGCCCGCGTCTCCGCGTTCGTTCCGGGCGGCGCGTTTCACGAAGACAACAACGAAGCGGCTTATCAGAGCGTCGTCAACGCGAACGTGAAGTTCTAATTGACGAAGCGTTAGCTGTTTCGCTTAACCCCCTGCCGGGATTTCCCGGCAGGGGGTTTTTTTGGGTGCGCCCGGCAGGGCGCACTCCCTGTTTCTCCGCCTCAAACCGTTTCCTTTCAGTCGGATGCGGCCCGCGCGCCGTTTTCTCTCCCAAAAAAATGAATTGATGGCATTTGTGGCGTTGGCCGCGGCCCGCGTTGCGCGCCGGTCTCTCTCCGTCGGTAAACACGCCGGCCTGTTCTTAAAAAAGATGAAATAGTGTTTTGAAAATGATAGATATTTGTTAATATAAAATTATTCATCGAATTTTTTGCGCGGCTTCTTTGAGATTTCCGCCCGTCATCCGTGATTTTTCCGCATCAATAACTTTTTAATACTGAATGGGTTAGCGATATGACTCGAGACGAAATATATGATCACCTGGCCCAGGTGTATTTGGGCAAGAAGACCGGCACCACCCAGGCGCTGAAGAAGAAAGAGCAGTTCAGCGCGTGGCTGCTGATCAACATCGGCATCACCGTCGTGATTTTCGCCAGCTCGGTGTACGGGCTGACGGCGTTCCTGACGAAGCGGGGAGGCGCGTTCCAGGACAAGATCATCTACGCCCTGCACCACGGCCCCATCCGCGTGACGTACAACTTGAACTATCCGTTCCCGCCGGTGAAGACCTTTTCGCTGAGCGTCCCGGAGATGAACGCGTCGAAATACCGGACCCTGCAGTTCTCCATCCGGGGGATGGACGACGGCTGGCCGGGCATCGTGCGCGTCGAGATGAAGAACCGGAAGAACGAGGTCGATTCCGTCATCATCAAGGACGTCCGGCTCGACTGGAACGCGGTGCGCATCCCGCTGGACGAATTCGAGCAGATCACCGATTGGAGCAACGTGAGCGACGTCTCTTTCATCCTGGAGTCGTGGAACGCGCAGAAGAAAAAGGGGACCGTGCTCATCGACGACGTTTGTTTCTCCAGCTGAATTTTTTCCGATTTTATCAACTCGAGGGAGGACCGAAAGACATGAGAATCATTTCCATCGCGAACCAGAAAGGCGGCTGTGGCAAGACCACGACGGCCATCAACCTCTCGGCGGCGCTGAGCGTGAACAACCGCCGGGTCCTGCTCATCGACCTGGACCCCCAGGCCCACGCGTCGCTCGGGCTGAACCTGGAGAACCAGGACAGCATCTACAACGTCATTTCGCGCCTCACGCCCCGCAAACTGCGCATTGAGAACATCATCCAGAAGGTCCATGACGGCTTCGACATCGTCCCGTCCAACGTCCTCGTCGGGACGCTGGAGCAGGAGCTGGCCGATGAGATCGGCCGCGAGCAGAAGCTGACCGAGATCATCCGCGGGGTCCGCAACGATTATGATTACATCCTGATCGACTGCCCGCCCAGCCTGGGCTTTTTGACCGTCAACGCCCTGCGGGCGAGCGACGAGGTCGTGATCCCGGTGGAGACGAGCCGTTTCTCCATGCAGGGTGTGGACCACCTGCTGGACATCATCCACCTGATCCGCGACCGGCTGAACCACCAGGTCGATTACCGGATCCTCATCACCATGTTCGATTCCCGCCTGCGGCATTCGTTTTCCATGCTGTCCAAGATCCGCGAGCGTTTTTCCGACGTGCTTTACGACACCATGATCCATATCAACGTCAAGCTCAAGGAGTCCGCGGTGATGGGCGAGACCGTCGTGACCTTCGACAAGTACTGCCGCGGGTCCAAGGATTATTTCAGCCTGGCCAAGGAAATGATCTCCCGCGAGAGCGCCGGCGCCGAAGTCGCGCAGGCCGCGGAGGCCGTGGCCGCCGGAGCCAAGGCCGGGACGCGCGAGGCCGTTGAGACCGCCGCCGACGCCGGGTTCCAGCCGCTGTCCGGACGGATGCAGTCCCTGGTCAAGGAGCAGTCCCCCCAGCTTTTTTCCACCACGTTCACGCTCGAGGCCGCCGAGGCCCAGTCCGTTTACGTCACGGGCAGTTTCAACGATTGGTCCCTGGACGAAACCTGCCGGATGAAGTACGAGAACGGCCGGTGGACGGCCCGCATCCCTCTTCAGCCCGGCACGCACAAATACCAGTTCATCATCGACGGGCGCTGGAGAGAAGACCCGACCAACCCCAGCCAGGAACGCAATTCGTTCGGAGACATCAATTCCCTGATCGAGGTTGTGCCCCATGTCAAAGCGTGATGAGGACAAGGACATCCTGGAGGGCAAGGTCATCGCCATCCTGTCTTACCTGCCGGTTCTTTGCATTATCCCGCTGGTCCTGAAAAAAGAGAATCCGTTCGTCCTGTACCATGGCAGGCAGGGGCTTGTGATCTTCACCGCTGAGGTGGGGGTTTTTGTCTTCAGCATCCCGTTTTCCTGGATCCTCCCGGTCGGGATGTTCGTCCTCCTGCTCATCTCTTTCATCGGGATCATCGCCGTGCTCAAAGGGCAGTACGTGGAGTTCCCGCTGGTCACCAAGCTGGCCCAGAAGATCACTTTATAGGCGCGTCCCGCGCCCGGTCCCCTCATCATGGCCCTGTGGAAACGTTTGCTATCGGCTGTCCGCCATCTGCTGAAAGGCAAGCCCCGCCGCCGCGCCGGTTCCCGGAAATCCCGTCCCCGTAAAAAATTTAGGTCCTTGCGCCGTCCGGTCCGCCGCGTCCGCCGCGCGCCCGCGAAGAGGCGTCCGCTCCGCCGGCGCCGGGCCGTTACCCGGAAACCGAAACGCCCTGCCGTCCGGAAGGCGAAAAA
This sequence comes from Candidatus Omnitrophota bacterium, assembly GCA_030688425.1. Taxonomy (NCBI): domain Bacteria; kingdom Pseudomonadati; phylum Candidatus Omnitrophota; species Candidatus Omnitrophota bacterium. Next base: position 208,331 of record JAUYIB010000018.1, read on the forward strand.
ATCCGCCGCCCCGAAATCCCGCATCCCGGCGGTGAAGGCGCCCAAAGAGATCTTCGTCGGGAACATCACGCATTATTTTTCCAGGATCATGGTCGTGGTCGTTGAGGTCAAGCAGGGCCGGCTCTCCGTCGGCGACACCATCCGCGTCAGAGGCGGATCGGCGGATTTTGTCCAGAAAGTGGCTTCGCTCCAGATCGAGAGCCTGGATGTGCGGACGGCCGTGAAGGGCAAACTGGCGGGGCTGAAGGTGGACCGGGAGGCGAAACCGGGGGCCAAGATCTTCAAGGTGGCGGGATAGCGAGATCTCCCGTTTACAAAGCCCGGCGGGTGTGCTATATTTGAAACACATGTCGTTGTTGACGGAGAAAAGCCATGCGCGGATCCCGACGGGGCCAACAATTCATTGAATACCTTCTGCTGTTCGCGATCGTCGTCATTGTCGTGGTCACGTTCGCGCGGTCCTCGCAGTTTAAACGGGCGATCGAGGATTCCATCAACATGACGCTGAACGTGATCAACAAGGAAGCCCAGGCCATCACCCCCTGACAACCTCTCCCATGCCGTCCCAGAGAATCCCCAAAGAAAAAAAAGACCTGGTCCGCCGCTATCTGCTCTGGTGCTATAAAACCACCCGCGAGGACCTGGAGCGGGTCGACCGCAAGTTCACCCAGCTTGAGGCGGACCGCCGCATCCTCACGCACCTGGACAAGAACAAGACCGGCCTTGCCGGCGAGGTGGCGGCCAAATACCGTTTCAAGGTCGAGCAGTTCGTCAAATACATCGAGGACAAGGAAAAAGGGGCGGTCGCCCAGAAATTTTCCGATTCCGCCCGCCGGTCACTCCAGCCGGAATACCTCTATCTGAAAAACCGTTTCGCGGCTATCGAGAAAACGGTCGTGGACCTTCTCGGGAAGGGCGAGCTTCGCAAGATGCAGGAGCTTTTCGAGAGAGAATTCACCCGCCGTATCCTCGAGGCCCGGGACCACACCTGATCCCCGGCCGTTCCCGTCCGGGTCCCGGAGTCTTTCCGCTACATCTCAATTGTTTTCAAAAGCGCGAGTGTCGGAGTAGGATTCCAGCCGCTGGCGCTGGAGTTGTCTCTGCTGTTCGGCGGCGCGACGGCGTTTTTCCAGGAGTTGTTGCGCCTGGTCATCGGCCGGCAAGGGGAGGGGGCGTTCGGAGGGTGATGCGGCGGGAAGGACATCCGGTTGCCGGAATTTTTGCTGAAGGCTCCGGCCCGCCAGGGCCAGGGCGCAGATGATAACGATCACTGCCAGGAATTTGTTCATGGGCGAAAGGGGATGGTTCAGCGGTTTCGGTGCATCTGGATGGTGCGCTGGCGGTCCTGCATGAGCCGGCGCTGTTGTTCCAGGGTCTCCCGGGCCTTCCTCCGCTGTTCTTCCTGCTGGAGCGATCTTGCCATCACCTCCGAATCGCTTTTGGGTTCGGTCTTCATGGCTTTTCGCACGAGGTAGACGTAGCCGTAGTAAATGCCGACGATCCAGGCGCCCAATACCAGAAATATCATGATTCCTTTCATACTCATAGTATAGAAGAGCTCCCCGGGATTATCAACCCGGATTTTTCAATTGAGGACACGGGGCCGGGGCGGAATGAGGAAATTGGATATCCCGTTGCATCCTCCCCGGGGGTGTTGCTATAATACACCGGTAAAACACACTTAAACAGGACAGAGGATTTTCCGGGAGGCAGAGATGAACAAGAACAAGTTTGACATCAAATCCGATTGGCCCGAAGTGAAGAAACAGCTCATGACCTTCAGCCGGGAAGCCCTTCGTCTGGCGAAAAAGGGCGAGAAAGAGCTCAAGACGTTCTCCGGCCGCGGCAAACTCCACCTCGACTCGGCGACCCTGAACCTTAAAAAAGAGCACTTGTACCACCTGATCGGCCGGGAGTATATCCGTGCCAGGTGCCCCGGGACCCAGACCCCGAAGCTCAAGGCCTTGATCGCCGAATTCCGTAAGATCGACAAGGCGCATAAGGGGCTTCAGCGCGGCATCCGGACCGTGGGCGGCCGATAACCTTCCCCCGGCCTTCACGGGCCGCCTCCGTAATTCATCTTGACTAAAGAACGGGCCGATAGTATAATTGTGCCTTCACGTCAAAGGAAGGACGCAGACCGTCCTGCCGGCCTTAGCCAGGGAATGGCCCTGAGGAGCCGGCGTACAGGCCTTTTTCATTTGGTGCTGTCATTTTGCCAGTGATGTGAAGGCCTAAGTAAGTAAGGAGGAAAGAGAAAGTGGTTTTAGTAAAGGAAAAGAAAAGCGAGATCATCGACAATCACAAGCTCCACGCCAAGGATACCGGTTCGGCCGCGGTCCAGATCGCCATTTTGACGAAGCGGATCACGGATCTCACCGATCATATGAAGGTGTACCGCAAGGATTTTCATTCCCGCCGGGGACTCCTGATGATGATCGGCAAGAGACGCCGCCTTTTGTCCTACCTCAAGAGCAACAATCCCCAGCAGTACGAAGAACTTATCCAAAAACTTGACATCCGTAAGTGAGGTTATCCCATGAAGATCGAACGAATTGAAATTCCGTTCGGCGCCCAGAATTTGGCTATGGAAACCGGCAAACTTGCCAAACAAGCCAACGGCGCCGTGACTGTCACCTGTGGCGGGACCATCGTTCTCGTCACCGCCTGTATCGCCCAGAAACCAAGAGAGGGGATCGATTTTTTCCCTCTGACCGTTGAATACCAGGAAAAGACCTACTCCGCCGGGCGTATCCCGGGCGGGTTCTTCAAGCGCGAAGGCCGTCCCACCGAGAAGGAGATCCTGACGTCCCGTATGATCGACAGGCCCATCCGGCCGTTGTTCCCCGAAGGGCTTTTTAACGAAGTCCAGGTCGTGGCCACGGTGCTGAGCAGCGACGGCGAAAATGACCCGGACGTGCTGGCGCTCAACGGCGCGTCGGCGGCCCTGATGATCTCCGACATCCCGTTTGACGGCCCCGTCGGCTCGGTTCGCGTGGCGTCGTGCAACGGCGAATGGCTCATCAATCCGACGTTCAAACAGCGCGAAGAATGCGAACTTGATTTTATCGTCGTCGGCCACAGCGGCGGCGTCGTGATGATCGAAGGCGAGGCCAAGGAAGTTCCCGAGGCCAAGGTGGAGGAGGCCCTGCGGTTTGCCCACAAGGCCCTCCTGCCCCTCTGCGAGATCCAGAAGGAATTCCGCAAAGAGGCCGGCAAGGAGAAATCCGAAGTGGTCCTGTTGCCCGCCAACGAAAAGCTTTTGAACAAGGTGCGAGAGCTGTCCAGGGACCGCCTGTCCAAGGTCTATCAGCTCGGCGAGAAAGAGCAGCGCGAAGACGCGATCAGCGACCTCGTCAACGATGTCACGGAAGATATGTCGGTGTTCGACCCCTACAAGGCCGAAGGCCAGGACGAGATCCCGGTCTCGGAGATCCGCCGCCTGATCGACCAGGTCGAGTATGAGGAAGTCCGCCGGATGATTTTCGAGAAGAACCGGCGCGCGGACGGCCGCGGCCCCAAGGACCTCCGCCAGATTTCCGGCGAGGTCTCCGTCCTTCCGCGGACCCACGGATCCAGCCTGTTCACCCGCGGGCAGACGCAGAGTCTTGCGATCGTGACCCTCGGCACCCGCACCGACGAACAGCTCATCGAATCCCTGGAAGGCACCAGTTACCGGACCTTCATGCTGCATTACAATTTTCCGTCGTTCAGCGTCGGCGAGACCCGCCCGATGCGCGGTCCCGGCCGCCGGGAGATCGGACACGGCGCGCTGGCTGCCAAGTCGCTCAAGGCCGTTCTGCCCCGGAAAGACGAGTTCCCCTATACCATCCGCGTCGTTTCGGAGATCCTCGAGTCCAACGGTTCGTCCAGCATGGCGTCTGTCTGCGCCAGCACGTTGTCGCTCATGGACGCCGGCGTTCCCATCAAGGAGCCGGTGGCCGGAATTTCCGTCGGGATGGTGACCGAGGGCGAGAAGGCCGTTCTTTTGACGGACATCATGGGGCTTGAGGACCATTTCGGCGACATGGATTTCAAGGTCGCCGGCACCCGCAAGGGGGTCACCGCGATCCAGCTTGACATGAAGGTCAAGAAGGTCGCCCTGGACCTGCTGGGCGCGGCCCTGGAACAGGCCCGCGACGCGCGGTTCAAGATCCTGGATATTATGCACGCCGCGATCCCGGCTCCGCGCAAGGAGATCTCCCAGTACGCTCCGAAGATTGTCACCTGCCAGATCAGCCCGGAAAAGATCGGCGAGGTCATCGGCTCCGGCGGGAAGACCATCAAGAAGATCATCGAAGAGACCGGCGTCGCGTCCATCGACATCGAGGACGACGGTACGGTTCTGATCTCGTCCACCGACATGGCTTCGGCTGAAAAAGCCTTGGTCTTCGTCCGCGGCCTGACCGAGGACCCTGAAATCGGCAGGATTTACGACGCCAAGGTCAAGAAGGTCACCAATTTCGGCGCCTTCTGCGAGTTCCTTCCCGGCAAGGAAGGGCTCGTCCACGTCTCGGAGCTCTCCAGCACCTACGTCAAGGACGTGGCCTCCGTGGTCAAGGTGGGCGACCAGTTCAAGGTCAAGCTCGTCGAGATCGATGATATGCGCCGGGTCAACCTGAGCAAGAAAAAGGCCGACGAAGAACTGGGCCTTGTCGCGAAGAAGCAGTAATTTTTATCCCCCTGCGTTCCGCGTTCCGCGGGGCGCAGGGGGTTTCCTCTGTGGTCCCCTCGCCCTCCCACGCATTTGTCTTCTGATCCTCACCGCGGTCCCCAAAGACCATAAATAGTCTTTGAGATTCTTTTTTTGGTTGTTATAATAATACCAATATTATTTTAAAACCGGACGGAGGGGGCAAGGATTTTCCCTCGCCGCGGTTTCGTTTTTCCCGGCCTATGAAAAAAGAGCATATCAACGAAATCCAGGGCGTTGTGATCCTCGCCTTCGGCCTGATCCTTCTGGCCAGCCTGGCTTCGTTTGTCCCCGAAGACCTGTCCTGGTTCACGCCCTACCCGAACACCCCGGCCAAGAACCTGATCCGCATTGTCGGCGCTTACGGAGCGGGCGCGCTGTTTTTTGTTTTCGGGTACAGCGCGTACTGCCTCGTCGTGTTCCTCATTTTCTGGGGATGGAACAAATTCACGTCCCGGGCCATCCTGTTTTCCTTTTCGAAATTCGTGAGTTTTCTGGTCTCGATCTGCGTGGTGAGCTCATTGTTCAGCCTGGCCGGCGCGCAGGAATCCACGGTGCGTTTTTTGCGCGGAGGGCTTGTGGGGTATCTGGGGTCGGACTTTTTGGTCCGTTACATCGGGACCGTCGGGGCTTACGTGATCCTGATCGCCATGGGCACGCTGACGCTCATCGTGATCGCCGAGGTTTTGGTGTCGCCGCTGGTGTTCAAGGCTTTCGGTTCGGCCCAGGACGCGCTTGCGGCATTCCGGGAGAGATGGGAGGAAAGCCGGCAGACGAAAGTTTCCGTGAAGCCGGTCCCAAAATTCCGCGAGCCGGTCAAGGTCAAGGCCCCGCCGAGGCCGACCGAACGGCCGGAAGTCCGGGTCGCCGGGAAGAAAGAGGAAGAGTCCCTTAAAGACAAATTGTTGAAAAAGATGGCTCCACCTCCGCCTCCGGCCAGGGAGCCGGTGCCGGAAAAGCCGCAGATCCGCATCACGGCGCCGCCGGAAGAGCCGCCGAAGCCTGACCGGGTCCCCGAGCCGATCGTCGTCGGCAGTTATCGCCTGCCCACGCTGGATTTGCTGGCGGATCCGCCTCCCGTGTCCAGTTCCCAATTGCAGAGCGATCTTCACCAGGGGGCCAGGATCCTCGAAGAGACCCTTTCCGATTTCAACGTCAGCGCCCGCGTGGCGGACATCGAGCGGGGGCCGGTCATCACCCGTTATGAGCTGGAGCCGGCGCCGGGCGTGAAGGTTCAGAGGATCACGACCCTGTCCGATGACATCGCCCTGGCCATGAAGGCGTCCACCGTGCGCATCGTCGCGCCGATCCCCGGCAAGAACCGCGTGGGGATCGAAGTCCCCAACAGTTCAACGGCCATGGTCTTTCTGAAGGAGCTGATCCCGAACCTGCTGGACCAGAAAAAGGGGTCCAAGCTGAAGCTGGCCATCGGCAAGGACATTTCGGGCATGCCGATGATCGCGGACCTTGCCGACATGCCGCACCTGTTGATCGCGGGCACGACCGGGTCCGGGAAGACGGTCTGCGTGAACAGCCTCATCATGTCCATGCTGTACAACGCCTCGCCGGACGAGGTCAAATTCCTGATGGTGGACCCCAAGATGGTCGAGTTGACCATGTACAACGATATCCCCCACATGCTGTGCCCGGCGGTGACGGACCACAAAAAGGTCTCGGCCGCGCTGAACTGGATCGTGAGCGAAATGGAGTCGCGCTACTCGCTGTTGTCGAAATCCGGCGTGCGCAACATCAGCGCTTATCACGCCAAGGGTTTCCAGATGCCTTACATCGTGGTCATCATCGACGAGCTGGCGGACCTGATGCAGGTCTCGGCCAAGACCATCGAAAGCGCGATCACCCGGCTTGCCCAGCTGTCCCGCGCGGTGGGGATCCACCTGATCCTGGCGACCCAGCGGCCGTCGGTGGACGTCATCACCGGCGTCATCAAGGCCAATTTTCCGGCGCGGATCTCCTTCAAGGTGGCCTCCAAGGTGGATTCGCGCACCGTCCTCGACATGAACGGCGCGGAAAACCTGCTGGGCAAAGGGGACCTCCTGTTCATGAAGCCCGGCGATGCCAAGCCGACCCGCGGCCAGTGCAGTTTTGTCACGGACCAGGAGATCGACAAGGTGATGGCTTTCATCAAGGAGCAGCAGAAACCCGAGTATGACGACAGCATCCTCCACCACCAGTCGTCCCAGAGTGGCGGAGTGAACGGCGAGAAAGACGAGCTTTACGACGAGGCCTTGCGCCTGGTCCTGGAGACCAACCAGGCGTCCGTGTCCATCCTCCAGAGGCGCATGCGGCTGGGCTACACCCGCGCGGCGCGGCTCATCGACATGATGGAGCAGAACGGCATCGTCGGCCCGTATTGCGGAAGCAAGCCCCGCGACATTCTCATTAACCGCGAGGAATGGCTGATGCAGAACATGAAAGGCGCCGATTCCGCTTCGGCGGGCGCGGAAGAAGAATCCCAATAATTTTATCGGACCCTATGACTGACGTCCCCAAACGCAAAGAATCCATTTTGAAAGAAACGCGGGTGGCCCGCGACATCCCTCTGATGACCGTTCATGAGGCGACGAAGATCCCTTTGGACGCCCTGAAGGCCATCGAGGAGGGATACACGGTCAGGTCCATGTCCCCGTTTTACCGCAAACAGTTTTTGAAGATGTACGCCCAGTATCTGGGGATCGATCCGTTGACGGTGATCGACGATTATCAGACGGAAAAGCTTCCCAAGGTCCTCAAGGACAAGCATCCCGATGAAGAATTCCATCTGAAAATGGGGACGCTGTTGACAAAGCATCGTCAACAGCAGCTGGTCATCGGCCTGGGGATTGCGGTGGCGTTGCTGTTCGCCGGGAAGGTTTTCGGATGGTGGGGCGGGAAGCCCGCGCCGAAGGAGAACAAGGCGGCCGCGACGGCCGTGAAGTCTCCGGCCAAACGCGAACAGCCCAGGAAAGCGGCGGCCGTACCGGCCGTGGCGGTCCCGAAAAAAGCGGTCCTCCGAAAGCCGGGCGCGCCTGCGCAGGAGAAAAAGGCTGAGGTCAAGGCCGCACCCGAGCCGGCCGGCAAGGCGGAACCCCAATCCGGACCCAAAACGGAAACGGTCCTCCTGTCCGTGAAGGACGGTCAGTCCCGGGAGGAACCACCGGCGGAATCTGATCCCGATGTCGCGTCACCCGCGGCCAAGAAGCCCGCCTTTAAAGGTGTGAACCTCACGGTCAGGGCCAAGAAGCGCAGCTGGCTCCAGGTGAAAACCGACGGCAGCGTGGTTTTTCGTTCCACCCTGGAAAAGGGGATCGTCGAGACTTGGCAGGCCAAGGAATCCATCGAGCTCTCCGGCAACAATATCAATTATCTTGAATTTGAGGTGAACGGAGAACTCCGTTCCCTCGGCAAGACCGGCAGCCGTACCCGCAAGGTCGTCATCACCAAAGACGGCTTGTCGGTCAAAAAGTAATCCCGCGTCCCCGGCCCGGGGATCCGGAGGATAAACTGTGCGCGAAGGAATTTATTCATGATTCGCCCCGCGGAAGAAGATGTGCTGAAGAAAAAGGGGATCAGGACCACGCTGGATTTTCTGAACGAGCGGATCTACGCCGGGCAGAAGATCGGCATGGTCAACCTGGGCTGCGCCCGCAATCTCGTGGATTCCCAGACCATCCTGGGGAAACTCAAAAAGGACGGGCATGCCATCGTGGACATGGACCGCGCGGACGTGGCCATTGTGAACACCTGTGCGTTCATCGAGGACGCCAAGAAAGAATCCATCGACGCCATCCTGGACCTGATCGAGCTCAAGAAACAGGGCAAGATCAAGCGGGTGGTGGTCGCCGGATGCCTGGCTCAGCGGTACGGCAAGGAGCTCGCCGCCGAGATCGACGGCATCGACGCGATCCTCGGCGTCCAGAAGCTCGACCGCCAGGCCGTGCCGGACTCGGTGTCTCTCACGCCGAAACATTTCGCTTACGTCAAGATCTGCGAGAGCTGCTACAACCGCTGCAGTTTTTGCGCCATCCCCGGCATCAAGGGGAAATTCGTGTCCCGCACGATCGAATCGGTCCTGACCGAGGTGAAGCGCCTTGATGAGGCCGGCGCCCAGGAGATCAACATCATCGGCCAGGACATCACGGCCTACGGCATGGACATTTACCGCGAGAAAAGTCTGGCCCGCCTGCTCAAGGAGATCATCCCGGTCACGAAGAACATCCAGTGGGTCCGGCTCTTGTACGCCTTCCCGGCGCACGTCACCGATGAGCTCATTGACGTCATGGCCCGCGAAGAAAAGATCTGCAAGTACATCGACATGCCCCTCCAGCACATCAGCGACCCGCTCTTATCGAGCATGAACCGCGGGATCACGACCCAGGGGACGAGGGATTTGATCCGGAAGTTGCGCCGGCAGATGCCGCAGGGGATCCTGCGCACCACGTTCATCGTCGGGCTTCCGGGCGAGACGGACAGGGACTTCAACGAGCTGATGGATTTTGTGAGGGAAGAACGGTTTGAGCGCGTGGGGGTGTTCGTGTACTCCCGCGAAGAGGGCACTCCGGCCTTTGACATGCCCGGGCAGGTCCCGGACCGCGTGAAGCGCAGCCGCATGGACGAGTTGATGCGCGAGCAGCAAAAAATAGCCCAGGACCTTCACCAGAAATTTGTCGGGCGCACCCTCCGGGTGCTGATCGAGGAAAAACAGAAGGGCGACGGCCGCGTTTTTTTCGGCCGTAGCGAGTATGACGCGCCGGACGTGGACGGGGTCGTGTACGTGCACGCGCCGAGGGACCTGTCGCCCGGCGATTTCGTGACAGCGCGGATCACGGACGCCTACGAGTACGATCTGGTCGGAGAAACGGCATGAACTTTCCCAATGCCCTGACGATGTCCCGGATCCTCCTGACGGTGGTTTTTATCTTCGCCCTGGACCGTTCGGGGCTGACGGCGGCGGTCCTCGCCACCGCGGCCTTTATGACGGCGTCCTGGACGGATTTTTACGACGGTTATTACGCAAAGAAATACAACCAGGTCAGCAATTTCGGCAAGATCCTGGACCCGATCGCCGACAAGTTCCTGGTCCTGTCGGCCTTTTATATTTTTTCCGGCCGCCAGTTGATCCCGGCCTGGATGTTTGCGGTGATTTTTGTGCGGGAGGTCGCCGTGACCGCTTCAAGGCTGGCGGCCATGAACCGCAAGGGGCGGGTGCTCGCGGCGGAAAAGGCCGGGAAATGCAAGACGGTCGCCCAGCTGTTCGGGATCCTTTTGATCTTGATCCTTTTGATGTCCCGGGAGGCCGGCCTGTTCGGCCGTTTGTCCCCGTCGTGGCAGACCGGATGCCTGCGCGGCATCGACGTGTTCATGTTTCTGACGGTGGGGCTGACCGTCGTTTCCGGCGTCATGTATTTTTGGAACAATCGAAGGGTCGTTTTCTTTAACGGTCTCACGTCCTGATCCTGCGTCCCAACTGTGAAGGAGACTTGAATGTCCGCAAAAATGCTGGATGAATTGAGCCGGTTTCTCGCCACGTTCGGTTATATCGGTCTGATCCCGTTCGCCTCCGGGACCTTTGCCAGCGCGGCGGGGGTGCTGGTGTGCATCGCCCTGCAGCCGAACCCGGGGTTTTATCTGGCGGTTTTCGCCCTTGTCACCTGGGCGGGGTTCGCCGCCGGGTCGCGGGTGGAGACGGCCGTGAGGGAAAAAGACCCGTCGTGCGTCGTCATCGACGAGGTGAGCGGCATGATGATCTCGCTGTTTCTTCTGCCCATGACGGCCCCGGTTTATATGACGGCCTTTTTTCTTTTCCGGGCGTTCGACATGTTCAAGGTCTATCCGGCCAACAGGCTCGAAGACCTCAAGGGCGGCGCCGGGATCATGATGGACGACATCATCGCCGGGATTTATACGAACATTGTCATGCACGTTGCCATCCGCATCGCCGGGATGGCCTAGCCATAAAAGGGAATCCCGCTTCTGGCGAAAGCCGCGGGATCAATGGTTTGCCCCGTCTGGGCCAAACCACCAAGGACAAAATTAGGGGTTCGGGCGCCTGACTTAACGTCGTCCCGTTTCACGGGACTTCCGTAAGTCAGGCCATCATTGAGGAGGGACAAAATGAGAACAAGCAATCCGGCATTGAAGGCAGGGATGTTCCTGAACGCAAGAAGCCACGGCATGGGGGAAACCATGACCATGCGGGGAACGGTCAATAAATGTTTTATCCTTCTGGCGCTGATCGTCGGCGGGGCCTCCTGGGTCTGGGGCAAGATCATGGGGCTGGCCGAAGGGACGGAACCGGCGCAGGCCGCCGGTTATTTGATGCCCCTGATTTTTATTTCGCTGGTGGTCGGCGGCATCATCGCGCTGGTCACGGTGTTCAACCCTTCCTGGTCGCCTGTCACCGCGCCGGTATACGCGATCTGCGAGGGGTTTCTCCTGGGGGGGATTTCGGCTTATTATGAAATGAGTTATCCCGGGATCGTGATGCAGGCGGTGATGCTCACATTCGGGACGCTGTTGTGCATGTTGACGGCGTACCGCTCCGGACTGATCCAGGTGACCGACAAGTTCCGGCTCGGCATCGTCGCCGCGACAGGGGCGATCATGCTGGTTTATCTGGTGAGCTGGGTCTTTTCGTTTTTCAACGTCGGCATTTTCAATTTCATTCACGCCGCCACGCCGATCGGCATCGGATTCAGCGTGGTGGTCGTCGTCATCGCCGCTTTGAACCTGGTCCTGGATTTTGACATGATCGACAATGCCTGTGAGCAGGGTCTGCAAAAGCACATGGAGTGGTACGGCGCTTTCGCGCTGATGGTGACTTTGATCTGGTTATATATGGAGATTCTCCGGCTGCTGGCCAAAACACGGCGACGTTAAGCGTCAGATGTCCGCATTTTTCACAGGAGGCCCCCCAAGGGCCTCCTTTTTTATTGAAGGGAAACGGCGGAGAGGGGCTCGTAGATCGAGCCGGAGGAGTGGAGCGTGCTTTTGAAGAGGACGATGCGGGAGACGGTCTGCCGGGCGCCGTGCGGCGGCGTGAGATCCTGGATAGCCTGGACAAGCCGGGGTAGATTCTTCCCGGATTTGACGCGGCCCAGCGTCAGGTGGGCCGTGAATCCCCGGGCTTCTTTTGTAAATCCCATCAGCCCCAGGCGGTGTTCCAGCGTTTCTGCCGCGGCCTTGACGCGGTCTTCGCCTTCGGAAAGCCCGACCCAGATGACGCGGGCGCGTTCAGGTTGAGGGAACGCGCCGAGGCCGCCCAGGGCGATCGGAAAGGGCGGCAGGTTTTTGAAAATACCCGGAAGGCTGTCCTGGACGTCATGGATTTTTTTATCCGGAACTTCCCCGAGGAATTTGAGGGTGATGTGGATGTTTTCGGGTTTGACCCAGCTCACGTCAAGATCGAGGGGCTTGAGCCGTGCCTGGATGTCCCTCAGCTGTTCTCGGACTTGAGGGGCCAGTTCCATGGCGATGAAAGATCGGATTTTTTCCATGGCCTTCAGGCGAGGAATTGCAGCAACATTCTCAGAGCCTGGTCTGTCGATTGTTTTTTGATCTGCAGCCGGCTGCCGCGGAAGAGGCACCGGCGGCAAACGGTCCGGGAGCGGGAGCTGACCGCGATATAGACCAGCCCCACCGGTTTGGTGGCCGTCGCCCCGCCGGGGCCGGCGATGCCGGTGATACCGATGGAAAAATCCGTTCCTAAAAGCTTCCGGGCGTTGTCCGCCATGGCCCGGACCACGGGCTCGCTCACGGCCCCGTATCTCTTGAGCAGGGCGGGCGGGACATGGAGCAGGCGTGTTTTGGCCTCGTAGGCATAGGCCACGAGGGAAAATTTCAGGAACTGCGAACTCCCGGGGATATTGGTCAGCCGGTGGGACAGAAGCCCGCCGGAACAGGATTCGGCCACGGCTAAGGATTTCCCGTGCTGTTCCATGCGGTTCGCGACCTTTTGCTCGAGTGTCATGGGATCACCTCAACAGCGGATTATGGCCAAAGGGTTTTTATGATAGTTTGTAAATTATTGAAAAAGATGGGAATGCCTTTTTCGTAAGGAGTGTGACGGGAGCTCCATTGCCAGAAGCTGCTGATGACCAGGATGAGGAACATCAGCGTGATTTTTATTTTTTCCCGGGAGAAATCGCTCATTGCATTTTTGTGTTCTTGAAAATTTTGAGGGACGTTTGATCTTTGAGCGTCAAGGTCAAGATTTCTCGCTGTTGATAATCTTGCAAAGGTTTCTGAAATGTGTAAACCACGGGCCATCTGTATTGCGCCAGGAGCCGGCCCTCGTAATTCCCGGGGACCCAGTATAATGGGTTTGGCAGCTCATCGTTCAACTGCAGGGACCTCAAGACCGCTCCGTAAGGATGGGTTATGAGGATGGGGATTTGCGATTCCAGGGCCGGCAGGACCTCCTCCTTCGCCTGCTGGATGGTCGACGCGTAGTGGTGCTGATAGTAGGTCAGGAGTCTCTGCCGGCGTTCCTGGTGTTGAAGGACAGCGGCATCCAGGAAAAGCATGGAATAGGTGGATGTGGCAATCAGCATTTTCTGCGGGTCCCCGACCATGTCCTCTGGCGTGACGGTGCCTCCGTAGAACCTCAACTCGTCTTTTTCAATCGCCTGAAAATAAAAAGCGTCGGCAGGGCCCCGGTCTTTGTCCTCCTGGATGTTCCAGATGCGGTTCTGAAGCCGGCTTCCGTAAAAACTCCCAATCCAAAATGAATTCCCATCGGATGCAAGATAAATCCGCAGGCCGGGATCTCCCTGGGGCCGGGTGATGAAATCAAGCGGTTCCGCTCCGGTTTTCATGTTTTTGAGGTACTCTGTGCCGTCTTGGTAATACTTGAATTCTGAAGGAGGCTCTCCTCGCCTGAAGTCGGAAATCGGTTGCGCAATACGGTAAATGGGCCAGTAATAACAGGGGAGAGAAGTGAGGGAAAGAAAAGAGAACGCTATGCAGAGGGATTTTGTTAATACGGCGTATGGCCGGGATTTCTGAAAAGCGGCCAGGATGGTCCCGAGCGCGATCAATGCGGGCCCGGCGATGAAGATCGCGTAGCGGGGCGTGTAGGGGAATTGGCGGAGGCTGACGCCGAGGAGCAAAGATAGGCCGAACAGGAATTGGGCCAGAATGAAAAATCTGACGAACCGGTTTTTCCCCTGGCTGAATACTGCGGAGCAAAAGGCCATGACCCAGGCCGGGAAGGCCATTCCCCAAAAGGTGAGCCCGAATCCGCCGTTGAAAGTCCCGATCCCTGAGTCCTTGAAAAATAAAAGATGCCATTTCTTAAGGTTGGCAGCCCAAAATCCGATATGCTCCGTTTGGGGTCCTTCCGTGAAAATGCCAAAACCGTGGGTCAGGAGATCTATCGGGTAGATCGGGTTGCCGAGAAGGAAAAGATTGCGCAGGTACCAGTACCCTCCGAACAGCAGGGCGAGAAGCGCGCACCGCAGGACATGGCGACGGGGCAGCCGTGTCATCGCGGGGATGGCGAGAACCTGCAGGACCAAAACAAGCAGGATGTTCATGTATTTCATCCCCAGAAGGAGCCCGGTGGAGACCGCCAGCCCGTAGAGATAGGGGAGCGCCTGGGCGGCGGACCTGCCGTCCCGGGTCTGAAGATAAAGTTCTGCCGCCAGCCATAGCGAGATCAGATAGAAAACGGAGATGATCAGGTCGATGTAATTGACCCCTCCCTGGGTGATCACCAGGGGGATCAGAGGGAACAGCAGGGCTATGAAAATGGATTCCCTCCGCGGGACCGAGAATATTCCGGCCAACCGGTAGATGGCGAGGACTCCAAAGAATCCGACAACCCATTGCACGATGTCCACCCAACGGATATGGTGAAAATAAATGACCGGCCAGAGGAACAGCATCTCGGCGTTCATCGGGAAGGCGAAATGGCCGTTCAGGTCTACGGGCAAGAGTTGGATTTTGTGGTGCAGGATGGTTTCAAAAATGACCGGGAGGTGATAGCTCAAATCGTCGGTTCCCCTCGGGGGGAGAAAATAGGCGGATACAAAAAGCCAGGCGGAAACAAAGGCCACAAGGCCGAGCAGGCAGGCATTTTCAAAAGAGAAAAGGGCGTCACGCCCGACGGAGCGGATCACGCGCGCGTCCAGGGCCAGCCAGCCGGGGATCCTTTTTTTTCCCGGGATGCCCAGCAGGAAAATGCCTGCGCAGGTCAGCAGGTGCATTCCGATGAGAGGCGCGCGGTACAAGACGCCGAAAATTCCAAGAATGATTTCCCAGGAGATGATTTGCGCCATGGATAAAACCCCGGCATAGAGGAGCCGGCCGGAAAACCCGGGGATCCCTAAGCGGTGGGCCAGCAGAATGTGGGTGAAGAAAATGAGGCCATTGATGAAAAGAAATCCCATGCGTTATTTGTGCGGGGTAGAAAATTATGTTATGATTCAAAAGCTTTAATCGACGGAAGTATTAAGAAATACTTTAATCGAAGAACACCCATTTGGCAATTGTTAACTTTGCCAGTTCATGGTTTTCTGGAATGACCCGCTCCGTTTTGTTCCAGGGGACCTTCCCGCAGAAAGGGTCGGATCGTGTTTCACGCCAGCACTGTGTCCCTTGTCATTCCCTGCCTCAACGAGGAGAAGGCGATCGCCCGGTTGTTGCAGGAAAGGCCGGATTTTATCGATGAGGTCATTGTCGTGGACAACGGGTCCGAAGACCTGACGGCCCAAGTCGCCCGCGAGAACGGGGCCAGGGTGGTCCCGGAGCCGCGCCGCGGCTACGGGATGGCCTACCAGGCCGGCCTGCCGAAAGCGACCGGAGACGTGATTATCACCATGGACGGGGACGGGACATATCCATTGGCAGACATCCCCAAGATGCTTTCACTCGTCCTTCAGGAAGGGTATGATTTTGTTTCGGGGTGCCGTTTCCCCCTGAAACAGCAGGCCAGCATGCCCAGGGTCAACCAGTGGGCCAATCGTGTGAGCCTGTGGTTTGTCCACCGGTTCCTGCCCGTGGGTTTTAAGGACCTTCAGTCAGGGATGTGGGTTTTTCGCAGGAAGATCCTTCCGGAGATCCTCCCGGCCAACCCCGGGATGGGTTTTTCCCAGGAGATCAAGATCAATGCTTATTTGAACCCTCGGGTCAAGTGCGGGGAGGTCCATATCGACTATTCCCAGCGGATCGGTTTGTCCAAATTCCATCGTTTCAAGGACGGGCTCCAGTGCCTCGGCGGTTTGCTGAAGATGATCTTAGGGAAAAGACAGGCTGCGGCCGGCAAAACGGCGGTGACGGGGGGCCGGATCGTCCGGGAGGCCGGTTTGCCTCCCTCAGCTTGACAAATCAGATGCCACGGGCTTTGCCCGTGGCTTGATGCAGTACTTGGCCGTGGTCATGCCACGGCCAAGTGGCGACCCGAAGGGGCGTCCCTTGACATTTGCGGGGATTTCGCTTATATTAGCTACAATGCTTTCGGGAACTTCGAAGGGCCGGAAGGCCGATTCGGAGACGGGTGTAAATCCCAGCTGGTAGTAATTTTCCCGGTTTGTTACGGGGAATGAGCCTACGAGCTCCTACTGCGGTCCTTCGCGCAAGCGAAGGTGTGGGGGCAGATCAAGTGCGAATCTTGAGCCAATAGTCCCGTGCTCGACACGGGGTCCCCCCGTAGCCAAAGCGGTTCTTCTTTGGCGACGGCCGGGAGAAAGCCTAGATGGGAGAAAGCAACGGATTAATCGATTCTTAGGCGAAGCTCTATTCCGGGACGGAAGTCTATCCTATTTCTCCCCGGGCAGGGCCGTTGCTCTATTTCCGTTGCCAATATCCAATCCCGAGCATGCTTGCTCGGGAATTTTTTTTAATGAGCCCCAAACTTACGGAGCCGTAGGCGAACGTAAGTTTGTTGGGCGAATTAATGAGGTCACAACTTATGGAGTCCCGCTCAAGGCGGGACGAACATAAGTTGTATGACCGAATTAACCCCGCAGCCCTGATTTGCGCAGCAAATCATGCGGGGTTCTGATCTAACAGCGCTGTCTTGCCCCGCGTCAGCGTATGGGGCAGCCGGGATCTTCCAAAGATTTACGACAGCAAATCATGCGGGGTCAAGATTTCAGCGGTCAGGCAGCCGGGATCAAGACACAAAGAGCAAATTTTCCCGATGAGATTCTTCCCGCGGCCCGTGCCCCGGGATCAAGATTACGGATAAATCTCAACAACCTTAACAAAGGGCCAATCGTATGTTCAACACCATTGCGGAAATCATCAAGGATTTGCAGGACGGAAAAATGGTCATCGTCATGGACGACGAAGGCCGCGAGAACGAGGGGGACCTCCTCTGCGCCGCGCAGTTCATCACGCCTGATAAAATCAATTTCATGGCCAGGCACGCGAGGGGGCTGATCTGCGTCCCCATGGGAGAAGGCCGCCTGTATGAACTGGGACTTTATCCCATGAAGGACGAAACCCAGAATTTCGGCCACCAGGCCTGCAACACCGGATGGGTCATTTCCGTGGACGCGTCGAAAGGCATCACCACCGGGATTTCCGCATTTGACCGCGCCCGCACCGTCCAGGTCCTGATCGACCCGAACTCGAAGGCCGAAGACCTGGTGACCCCGGGCCACCTGTTCCCCCTGCGTGCGCGCAAGGGCGGGGTCCTGGTCCGCGCCGGCCACACGGAAGCGTCGGTGGACCTGATGAACATCTCCGGCCTGTATCCCGCGGGCGTTATCTGCGAGATCATGAATGAAGACGGGACCATGGCCAGGACCGAAGATCTCGTTGAATTCTCCAAAGAGCACAACCTCAAAATTTGCTCGATCGCAAGCCTCATCGAAGCCCGCCGCCGTTCGGAAAAGGTCGTGCACCGCACCGTCGAGGCGTCTTTGCCGACAGAATACGGTGAATTCAAAATGTCCGCGTATGAATCCGAGATCGACGGCTCCGTGCACATCGCCCTGGTCATGGGCACCGTGGACGGGACCGTGCCCGAACTGGTGCGCGTCCAGTCCGAATGCCTGACCGGCGACGTGTTCGGGTCCAAACGCTGCGACTGCAACGCCCAGTTGCACAGCGCCATGAAGGCGATCCAGGCCAACGGCTCCGGCGTGCTGCTGTACATGCGCCAGGAGGGCCGCGGGATCGGGCTGGTCAACAAGATCAAGGCTTATAATCTCCAGGACCAGGGGATGGACACGGTCGAGGCCAATGAAGCTCTCGGGTTCGGGGCGGACCTGCGGGATTACGGCATCGGCGCCCAGATCCTGGTGGACCTGGGGATCAAGCAGATCCGGCTGTTGACCAATAATCCCCGCAAGATCGTCGGTCTCGAAGGCTACGGCTTGACCGTTGTGGAGCGGGTGGCCATCAAGGTCCCGCACACGCCGGTCAACCAGAAATACCTCAAGGCCAAGAAAGACAAACTGGGACATATTTTATAAAACCCTTTCGAGGCGACACGCAGATGCCTAAGAAACGCCTGTCCAAAAGCCGCGGCCGCGCGAAAAAAGTCGCGATCGTGGCTTCCAAATTCAATGATTTCATCACCCGCCGCCTGTTGAACGGATGCCTGATCGAGCTGCCGAAGCTGGGCGTCAAAGCAACGGACGTGACCGTGGTGTGGGTACCGGGGTCGTTTGAGATCCCCGTGGCCGCGCTGAAATGCGCCCGGCGCAAGGATGTCGATGCCGTGATCGGGCTGGGGGCCGTGATCCGCGGGGAAACCATCCATTTTAGCCTGGTGTCCAGGGCGGCGGCCGAGGGGATGTCCCAGGTGTCGCTGCTGACCGGCAAGCCGGTCGTCTTCGGCGTGATCACGACCGACACGGTGGACCAGGCGTACAAACGGTCAGAACCCAAAGGGGACAACAAGGGACGCGACGCGGCCCGGACGGCCGTCGAGATGATCGACACCTTGAACCAGATCTGACCCTATGCGCAAACGGACCTTTTCCAGGGAGTGCGTTCTCAAGATCCTTTACCAGAAGGAAGTCACGGCGCGGCCTTTGCCGGCGGCGGCCGAAAAATTCTGGGAAAATTTTGAAGAGGAGCTTTCCCCGGACATCCGGGAATTCACCGATTTTCTTGTGGCCGGCATCGAAGCGAACTGGGAAGCCATTGACGAGAAAATTTCCAAATACGCGACCAACTGGCAGCTCAAGCGCATGGCCATCATCGACCGCAACGTCCTGCGGATCGGGGTCTTTGAGCTGCACTTCGCGCCCAACATCCCCCCCAAGGTCACCATCAACGAAGCCGTCGAGCTGGCCAAGAAATACGGCGATCTGGATTCCAGCAAATTCGTCAACGGGATCCTGGACAAGATCCACAAGACCGAAATCGCCACCGACACCACGAAGAAATCCTCTCAAGCAAAATAAGCGATCAGCGTTCAGCGGTTAGCGCTCAGGGGATCTCGTCAGGATTAAACTTTCTATACGCTGAGCGCCATCCCATATTTATGAATATGATATCCCCAAACGCAGATATGCATATCCATACTCATTTTTCCGACGGTACCTCGTCCCCCCGGGAAGTCGTGGAGGAGGCGGTGCAGGCCCGGCTGGGCTGTATCGCGATCACGGACCATGACACGGTTGACGGGATCGTCCCGGCCCGGGAGGCCGCCGCGTCCTTCGGCCTGGAGGTCCTGGCCGGGATCGAGTTGTCTTCTGAGGACGCGGGAAAGGACGTGCATATCCTCGGTTATCTTTTTGACCTTGCCCACGAGGGATTCCAGCGGGCGGTCGAACAATTCCAGCAGGCCCGCACGGACCGGATCCACCGCATGATCGAAAAACTCAAGACCGTCGGCGTCGATAACATCACCTTCGAGGACGTGGCCGCCCTGGCGCAGTCGCGGGCGCTGGGCCGCCTGCACCTGGCCACGGTGTTGAAGGCGAAGGGGCACATCAACGATGTCCGCCAGGCGTTTCCCCGTTATATCGGCGAGGGGGCCCCGGCGTATGAGCCGAAATTCAAGATCACGCCCGAGGGGGCCATTGACCTCATTCATCAGGCCGGAGGCATCGCCGTGATGGCGCATCCGATGGTGACGAACAAGGACGAGATCATCCCCCGGCTCGTGGAGGCCGGTCTCGACGGGCTTGAGGTGTATTACCCCAACACGTCCGGGACCGTGATCCAGTTTTACGAGGGGATCGCCCAGAAACACGGCCTTCTGAGGACCGGCGGTTCCGACGCCCACGGCAAGGCCAAGCGCAACACCTGGATCGCCAAGACGATGATCCCTTATGATCTTGTGGATCGGATGAAAGAGCGCGCCGCCTCGAGAATGTCATGATGAATCCGGATGTTGATTATATGATTAGGGCCTGCGAGCTGGCCTGGGAGGGGAGGGGCAAAACGTCTCCCAACCCCATGGTCGGAGCGCTGATCGTGAAGAACGGGAGGATCATCGCCGAGGGCTGGCACCGCCGCTGCGGCGGCCCGCATGCCGAAATTATCGCTTTAAAGAACGCCGGATCGGCAGCCAGAGGCGCGACGCTTTATGTGACCCTGGAACCCTGCGCTCATTCCGGCCGCACGCCGCCGTGCGTGGACGCGGTGGTCGCGAGCGGGATCCGGCAGGTTGTGATCGGCATGACAGACCCCAACCCCTTGACCAACGGAAAGTCTGTGAGGAAACTCCGGCGGGCCGGGATCCGGGTGAGGACCGGGGTCCTGGAAAAAGAGATCAGGGCCATGAACGAGGCCTTTGTGACATATATCAAACGGCGCAAACCTTTTGTGGTGGCTAAAACGGCGCAGACCATCGACGGCAGGATCGCGTCGCGTTCCGGGGATTCGAAGTGGATCTCCTCGGCCGAGGCGCGGGCCCATACCCGCGGTCTGCGGGCGTATTTCGACGCCATCCTGGTGGGAATCGGGACGGTGCTCAAGGATGACCCGGGCCTGAATCCCACGCACCGTTTGAAGCGGTTCCGGAAGGTCGTCGTGGATTCCCGCCTGCGGATCCCCCCCAACGCCAAATTGTTCCGCAAGACCGCTCCCGAAGACTGCATCATCGCCACCACGGCCCGGGCTTCGCGCCGCAAAGTTGACATTCTTCGGCAGCGGGGTGTCACGGTGGCGGTCTGCCCGTCCCGGAGCGGCCGGGTGGATCTGGCCTGGCTCATGCGCTATCTGGCGGAACAGGAAATCTCTCATCTGTTGATCGAAGGCGGCGGTAGCGTGATCGGCAGCGCGCTCAAGGCGCGGCTGGTGGACAAGATGATGATCGTGATCGCGGCCCGCGTTACCGGGGATGAAAAGGCCAAGCCGTCGGTGCAGGGGCTTTCGGCGCCGCGCGTTGGGGATTTCTTGAAATTGAGGGATTATTCCGTCAAACAAATCGGGGGGGACCTTGTCATCGAAGGGGCCGTGGATTATCCTCCGGTCAGAAAAAGGACGTGACGCATGTTTACCGGGATCGTGGAAGGGCAGGCGAAAGTCGTCGCTGTGAAAAGGAAGCTGAATTTGTACACCTTGACCCTGGCCCAGGCCAAACTGTTCCGCAAAAGCCGTAAAGGGGACAGCATCGCCGTGGACGGCGTCTGCCTGACCGTCACAGGCAACAGCCGGGGCCGGGTGACGTTCGACCTGATGAAGGAGACCCTGGAGTCCACGACGTTCAAAAACCTCCGTCCGGGCAGCCGGGTCAACATCGAGCACTGCCTGAAACCGACCAGCCCTCTCGGCGGGCATTTTGTGACCGGGCATATCGACGGCGTGGGACGTCTGCGCGCGATCGTGCGTAAGCCGAATTACGTTGAGTTTCGGATCTCGGTGAAAAAGGATTTGATGAAATACCTCGTGCCCAAAGGGTCCGTGGCCCTGGACGGGGTCAGCCTGACCGTGGGCAAAGTCCGCAAGGATGATTTTGACGTTTACCTGATCCCCTACACTCTCGCCGTGACCAATTTGGGGACAACGAGGGCCGGGGATTCCATCAATGTGGAAACGGACATCCTCGCGAAATACATCCTGGGCGCTCAGAAACGCCGGGGACAAGCCCTTCAAAAATTGTTCTAAGTCGCGCGCCGCATCCTGCCCGGCATATGTTAAAATAATGACTGTTGTGAAAGCGCTGACATAGAGGACTTATGGCTGAACGCGTCGTCATCACCGGACTTGGCATCCTGACCTGCAACGGCAAGGGACGGGAGGATTACTGGCAGGCCCTTAGAGAAGGGCGTGACGGGATCCGTCCGGTTTCGCTGTTTGACACGGCGGAGTTCAACGTCAAACAGGCCGGCGAGGTCAGCGATTTTGACGCCACGATCTACATGGGCATAAAAGGGTTGCGGACCCTGGACCGGAGCACCAAGCTTTTGGTCTCGGCCGCACGGCTCGCCATCGCGGACAGCGGTTTTACCATCACCGAAGAGAACACGGACGACGTTGGCGTCTCCTGCGGCACCACGCTGGGGAGTTTGAAAAGCATCAGTGATTTCGACGAGGTGACGCTCCGCGAAGGCCCGCGCAACACCAACCCCGCCCTGTTTCCCAACACGGTCATTAATTCTCCCGCCAGCCAGGTTTCCATCTGGAACAACATCAAGGGATTTAATACCACCATCTCTACCGGGTTCACCGCCAGCATGGACGCGATCCAGTACGGCTGCGAGTTCATCATGTGGGACCGGGCCAAACTGGTCTATGCCGGCGGGGTGGAAGAGCTGTGCATGCAGACGTTCTTCGGATTTTACGCCCTCAAGTTTATGTCGGGTTCGAAGGACGGACAGCCTTTCATCAATTGTCCGTTTGACAAGCGCAGGAACGGCATCGCCTTCGCGGAGGGCGCGTGCCTGATCGCCTTTGAAGAGGAACAGCACGCCCTGGCGCGAGGGGCCAAAATCTTGGGAGAGGTCTTGTCCTTCGGGTACAGCTTTGACACGGCCCGCCGCTACAAGTATAATCCGAGGGGGACAGGGCTGAAGATCGCCATGACCGAGGCCTTGAACAACGCGGAGCTTAAACCGTCGGATATCGACTGCATTTTTTCCGACGCCAATTCCACCCCTGGCGGGGACAAGGTGGAAGCCCTGGCGATCAAAGAGGTCTTCGGCGACCATGCCAAGAAGGTCCCGGTCACGGCGGTCAAGTCCATGATCGGCGAATCTTTCAGCGTCTGCGGCGCGTTCAACGTCTCCGCCGCCCTGATGGCCCTGAACCACGATTTCATCCCGCCCACGATCAATTACCGGGAACCGGACCCGGACTGCGATTTGAATTATGTCGTCAACACGGGCCGCAAGGCCCGGCTGAAGAATATCCTGGTGATGAATTTCAGCCCGACCGGCAGCAATAACTGCATGGTGCTGGGCCGTTATGAAAAATGAAGAGGGACGGACGTGAAGATTTTGGAAAATAAAGTGGCTGTTGTCACCGGCGCGTCGCGCGGCATCGGGCGGGCGATCGTATTGATGCTGGCCCGCGAAGGGTGCCATGTGGCGTTCAATTATCAGAAAAGCCGGGCCGAGGCCGCGGCCCTGGAGAAGGAAGCGGCCGCCCTAAGCGTGAAATGCCGCGCCAGCCAGGTGGACATCAAGGATTTCGCGGCCGTCAAGGCGTGGGTCGAAGAGGTCAAAAAGGAATTCGGCCGGCTGGACATCCTGGTCAACAACGCGGGCATCATCATCGACAAGGCCCTGGTCATGATGGAGGAAAAGGACTGGCGCGAAGTCATCGACACCAATCTCAACGGATGCTTCAACGCCTCCCGGGCCTGTATCTACACATTTTTGCGGCAGAAGAGCGGCGACATCGTCAATATTTCATCGGTGAGCGGCGTGGTCGGGCTTCCTCGGCAGACCAACTATTCCGCCTCCAAGGGCGGGATCAACGCCTTCACCAAGGCCCTGGCCAAGGAAACCGCCGGATACGGCGTCCGGGTCAACGCCGTGGCCCCGGGGTTCATCGAGACCGAGATCCTGGCCGGTTTTACATCCGAGCAGAAAGAAAAGATTATTAAGGACATCCCGCTGGGACGGATCGGCAGTGTTGAAGACGTGGCCGCGTGCGTCAGGTTCCTGCTGGGGCCGCAGTCCCGATACATCACGGGCCAGGTGATTCAGGTGGACGGCGGGCTGGCCGTCCGGTAGAATAAATTTTGCCCCTGAGGGCCGGGGTGTGTCCCGTGCTCAAACCGCGATCCCGCTTTTTTCTGATTCAAAATTTTAGTAAAAGCGGTCTCGAACTGCGCGCGGGACACAGCCCGGCCCCCCGAAGTGGCAACGGAAGGTATCCCGCGAATTTTATCAGAAAGGCATCGTCATGGAACTCGACATCCGGCAGATCCAGAAGATCATCCCGCACCGTTTCCCGTTTCTGCTCATCGACCGCGTGACCGTGCTTGAGCCGGGCGTGAAATTGACCGCGATCAAGAACGTCTCCATCAACGAGTCGTTTTTTGTCGGCCATTTCCCGGACGAAAAAGTGATGCCGGGGGTCCTCATCATCGAGGGCATGGCCCAGGCCGGATGCGTTTATTTTTATTACAGTAAAAATCTGCAGGGCAAGAACCTGATCTATTATCTGGCCAAGGCGGAGGCCAGGTTCCTTGCGCCGGTCACTCCCGGCGACCAGCTGCGTTATGAAGTCACCACGGTCAAGTTGATGAGCAAGGCCGGCATCTTGAAGACCCAGGCGTTTGTCGGGGAAAAACTGGTGGCGGAAGCGGAAATCGGGTTCGGAATCAAAGAAAATTGAAACGCCGGCAGATGGCGCAAGTTGTCTTTCACGACTATCTTCATCCTTTTTCCCCAGAGTTTCTGAATCCTGGGGCTTTTTTCTGGGAAGAAGGGCGAGGCGGGTATTGATTTGTAATTGGTTGCAATAATTCAGGAAGGTTTTTGAATGTCTGCTTTTTCATCTTCTTGTAAACAGGCTTTTCAGGAGTTCTCAGCGAGTCCGCGTTTTTTAATGCCCATATTGACTGCAACGGCGGTTGGTGTCGGAACCGGATTCATTGCCGTTGGATTTATTAAGATGGTCGATCTTTGCCATCGTTTATTTTTTGTACAGGGGGGAAGGCTCCTTGAGACATTGGGCCCCTATTCGGTGATCTTGATCCCCGCGGTGGGGGGCTTGCTGGTCGGCCCTCTGGTGACCCACTTTGCGCCGGAGGCCAAAGGACACGGCGTTCCGGAGGTTTTAAAAGCGATCGCTATTAAAAGAGGGAAGATCCGGCCGGTGGTTGTGATCGTCAAGGCCTTGGCGTCCATCCTGTCCTTGGGGTCAGGGGCTTCGGTCGGCCGGGAAGGCCCCATTGTCCAGGTGGGCGCCGCTATCGGATCAACGGCGGCGCAGGTCCTCGGGTTGAATTTGATGAGGACGAAAAATTTGATTGCCTGCGGGGCCGCCGCCGGGATTGCGGCAGTTTTTAATGCGCCCATTGCGGGCGTGATGTTCGCGTCCGAAGTGATTTTGCGTGATTTCAGCGTCAATAATTTGCGTACGATCGTTGTGGCTGCGGTTTCCGCCAGTATCATCAGCCATTCCTTTCTGGGAGAATTTCCCGCTTTTAGCGTCCCCCCGTACCGGCTTCAAAGCCCCTGGGAAATCATCGTCTATTTGATCCTGGGAGTGTTGTCCGCCTTCGCCGCCGTGGCGTTCATATGGTCATTGCACAAATCGGAGGCGTTCTGGGAACGGGTTAAAAGTCCGGGATGGTGCAAGCCGGCATTGGGCGGGCTACTGGTGGGGTTGATAGGTGTGTATTTCCCCCAGGTTTTCAGTTCCGGGTTTTCGACGATTGAAGACGCCTTGCACGGCAATGTACCGTTGTTCCTTTTATTGATGTTAATTTTTTTGAAGATAGCGGCGACGGCCATTTCCATCGGATCCGGCAGTTCCGGGGGCGTTTTCGCTCCCGCCCTCTTTATTGGAGCCGTTCTGGGGGGATCCGTCGGGAGACTTCTTTCGCACTCGGTGGCCTTCCCGATGGAAAATTCGGGGGCTTATGCCCTTGTCGGGATGGCCTGCGTTTTTGCCGCATGCGCCCATGCCCCTGTCACGGCCATCTTGATCGTGTTCGAAATGACAAGCAATTATCATTTGATCCTCCCGATCATGGCGGCTGTTGTAGTGGCCACGTCCGTCTCCCAGTTCCTGCATCGTGATTCGATTTATACGGTCAAACTCAAACAGCAGGGCATAGATATCGGATTTCTGGAAGAGGCGAGGATATTGGGCGGTTTACAGGTCGGGGATGCGATGGGGCAAGACTTTGAGACAGCCCTCAATACTCTTCCGGCCCAGGAACTGATCGCCAAGTTTTCCAGCCGGACCGGGAAAACCGTCTTTGTCACGGATGCCAAGGGGAACATCACAGGGATGATCGATTATCAGGAAGTGCAGAGATTTTTATTTGAAGATAACATTCAGATGATTTTGGTTGATGACGTGGCGCTCCCTGTCCGCGAGCGGTGTTTCGCGACAGACCCATTAAGCGACGCTGCGTTGCAAATGGCTTCTTCCCATGTTTCCCATCTGCCGGTGATGGATCCCGAGACGCCGACGAAAGTCGTGGGGGTTTTACATTCGGAGGACATCCTGAGAGTTTATTCCAATGAAATCCTTCGCCGCACTGAAATCGAACACAGGGCGGGGCTGGAAGGAACTTTGCCGGAGGATGTCACGACAGTCCCTTTTGTGATTTCGCCCAGTTCGCAATTGGTAAACAAATTGATCCGGGATGTTGATCTTCCCCCGGGGATACGTTTCAATTCCGTCAAGAGAGGGAAAAAATTGCTGATCCCTCATGGGGAGATGCCCCTTTGCGCAAAAGACCGGATCTGGGCGGTTCTTCCCCTTGCGCAGAGGGAGGATTTTCAGCGGTGGCTCAAGCTTCAAGAAAGGCCATCCGTGGAGAAATCCTCCGGGTGATTTGCGGCTGTCAGGTTTATTTTCTAAAAAATGGTTTGGAAAGCGGCTGGAGACGTGATATTTTAAATTCAGGGACAAAGGATTGACCCATGTCTGAATCTCACGACAATCCGGAGATGTTCAAAGACGGCGAACCGTGCCGTCCGAACCGCACGCCTGAAGACATGCTGGGGTTGTTCCCGTCCCAGGGCGCCGGCGAGTACGTGCAGTTTCTCCAGGATGTCCAGGCGTCCCTGTCGTCATTCCTCCCCGCGCAGAAGAATTCTTCCCCGCGATTCAAAAATTTGTAATTTCCCGGGTTTTTCCTTTTATGCCCCCTTCCAGCGAGCAGGTCCGAAAAAGCTTACGCGCGTCGCTTTGGGACGGCGTGTTTACCAGCGGCATGGTGGGCTTCACCCAGGATTACTTTATCCCGTTTTTGCTGCTGCTGGGGGCCCCTGCCAAGTATGTCGCTCTCTTGAGCTCTCTCCCGAATTTTGTCGCGGCCCTGGTCCAGCTTAAAAGTCCCGACATCACCGAGCATTGCGGTTCCCGCAAGAAAATCATCAACCTGTTCGTTTTTTTGCAGGCCGCTGTCCTGTTGCCGATGGCGTTTACGGCTTTCTGCGGCGGGACTCACCCGATGGCCTTCATCCTGATGGTCACGGTCTTCACAGCCGCCGGCGCGTTTGCCACGCCGGCCTGGGGCAGCCTGATGTCGGACCTGGTCCCGGAGAAAAAACGGGGGGAATATTTCGGCTGGAGGAACAAGATCCTGGGGTTTGTGGTGGTGGGGATGAGTTTTACCGCCGGAGCCGTCCTTCACGAAATCGACAAGATCAATATTTTCTACGGTTTTGCCGCGATTTACGCGTGCGCCAGCCTGTTCCGGTTTGTCTCGTGGTATTTCCTGACGCGGATGTACGAGCCGCCCCAGCAGCACCGCAAGGAGCATTATTTCAATATCGTCATGTTCCTGGCCAGGATCCGGGAAAGCAATTTCGCGAAGTTCGTGCTGTTTGTGGCCATGCTCAATTTCTCGGTGAATCTCGCGTCCCCGTTTTTCCCGGTTCTGATGCTGCGAGAACTCCATTTCAATTATCTGCTGTTCTCGGTGGTGACCGTTTCCGCCACGCTGACCATCTATCTCCTGATGGGGCGGTGGGGGCGCCTCGCCGACCAGGTCGGCAACCTCAAGGTCCTCCGGTTCACGGCGCCCATCATCGCGATGATCCCGTTCTGGTGGATCATTAACCGGCATCCGGCTTTTTTGATCGTGGCCCAGATCGTTTCCGGCTTTGCCTGGGCCGGATTCAACCTCTGCGCGTCAAACTTCATCTATGACGCGGTCACGCCTGAGAAGAGGACTCGCTGCATCGCTTATTTTAACGTGCTCAACGGGCTGGCGCTTTGCGCCGGGGCTTTGCTGGGAGGTTTTCTGCTGGACCGGCTGCCGCCTTTGATGGGTTATAAAATTCTGGCGTTGTTCGCCGTCTCCGGCTGCCTGCGCATGGCCGTCGCCCTTTTGATGCCGCCTTTGATCAAGGAAGTCCGGACCGTTCAGAAAATCTCCAGCGAACGGCTGTTCTTCAGCATGATCGGCATGCGGCCGCTTTTGGGCATTGAGCGAAAGACGATCCAGTACGAGGGATAGCCGCGGCCCCCGCGGCTGTCAAGCCTTCTTCTTGAGATACAGGCGGGTCAATTCTTCCGTGAGGTATTTGAACGCGGAATCCACGTCGTCAAAGACGCGGAACAAATCCAGGTCTTCTTTACTGATCACGCCCCACCTCTGCATGGCCTGGAAGTCCAGGATGTCATTCCAGTAATCTTTCCCGTAGAGAACGATCGGCATGTATTTTTTGGATTTTTTGGTCTGCACGATGGTCAGCAGTTCAAAAAATTCGTCCAGGGTTCCGAACCCGCCTGGAAAAACGATGAGGGCCTTGGCCATATAGAAGAACCAGAATTTGCGGATGAAAAAGTAGTGGAACTCAAAGGAGATGTCCCTGGTCTGGTAAGGGTTGGGGACCTGCTCGAAGGGGAGGCTGATGTTGAGCCCGATCGTCGGACCGCCGGCCTGGTGGGCGCCCCGGTTGGCGGCCTCCATGATGCCCGGTCCGCCGCCGGAGCAGACGATGAAGCGGTAGCAGGGGTCGGCCAGATCGTTGGACCACCGCGTGATCTTCTCCGCAAGTTTCACAGCGTCATCATAATAGCGTGACAGCTTGACCGCGCTTTTAGCGTCTTCCACCTGCTGTTTGATCTCGGCAGAGGGGTTCCGGCGTTCCGCGGCCAGGGCTTCGACCTGTTTCAGTTTTTGCTGGGCGATCTCCTTCGGAAGGGTCCGGGCCGAGCCGAACATGACGACCGTGTCCCTGATCTTGTGCTGCCGGAACCTGGCCTCGGGCTCGATCATTTCGCACAGGACCCGGATCAGCCGGGCCTGAGCGCTTTTTAGGAAGTTGACGTTTTCATAGGATTTCTGGAATTTGGAAGGGGAAGGACTGCCGGTTTTGGGCGTGGTCATGGGGTCTCCTGGTTGAGCTTCAAAAAAATTATATCAGAGCCGCGGAGGTTTGCCACGAATTTCCTGACCTTCGTGATAGGATATCCTGGCAGATCTTCGCCGCTGCCAGGAAAGTGCTTGTCGCGGGCGGGGCTTCAGTATAAAATAACTCTCATTGTGAGATCGTGAGCGTTCATTTTTGCGGAGACAAACAATCCATGAAAATTTTGAAGATGATCGGCGTGATGGCCGTTGTTTTGGTCTTGATCCTCTGTCTCGGGGCCGTGGCCTTCATCAAGACGCTGAATGTCAATAAATACAAACCGCAGATCGTTTCCGCCCTGTCCGGCGCGCTGGGCCGGGACGTGGATTTCCGCAACGCTGGTCTGGAGATCTCCTGGCGGGGCGGGGTCCGGCTCCGGATCCAGGACCTGGCGATCCGAGAGGAAGCAGGTGTCGCCGAGGGGGATTTCCTCCGCGTCAAAGAGATCTTTTTGAGCCTGGACGTTGCCGCGTATCTTCTGCAAAAAGAGATCAAGGCGCAGGACATTGATATCCAGGGCTTCCAGCTGATCCTCGCCCGCCGTCCTAACGGGATGTTGAACGTTCAGACCATCGGCCAGAAGCCGGGCGCGCCTTCTCCGGCATCTGCCGTTTCCCCGGCCGGAAGCCCTCCGGCGGCTGCGCCCTCAAAATCCGCGGAAATCCCTGCGATCCACGTCCATAAGATCGGGCTTGAGGGCGGGACCATCGTCCTGATGGACCAAACCTCCGACCCGGCGCTGACCGTTGAGGTTTCCCGGATCGACCTGACGATCCGTGAATTTTCCACCGACAAGCCGTTTGACGTGTCCTTCCAGGCTGCGGTCTGGAGCGAACTGCCGAATATTTCGGTCAACGGCACGCTGGCTTTGGACCTCGCCCGGCAAAGGGTGGAAGCGCCGTCGTTGAAATTGTCCTTAAACTTTTCCTCGATGAATGTGGAGAAGATCAACAGCGCCTTAAAATTTTTTAAAGGGGCGCCGCTGGCGGAAACTCTGGGCGGGGTGCTGGAGGTGGAGCTGAAGAATGTCGCGGCCGGGACCGGAGGGATTGAAAAAATGTTCGGCGACATCCTTCTCAAACAGGGCCAGGCCAGGATCAAAGATCCTGTTTCGGGGCTGGCCCTGGATGTCCCCGACATCAATCTCTCGATCATGAATTTTTCTTTGGCGGAACCGTTCCGGTTTGTATTAAAAATGGCCTGCCTGTCCAGCCAATCCAATGTCACCTGGGAAGGCAAGGCCATGGTGGACCTTGAATCCGGGAAAGCGGACATCAAGGACGCGACGTTGACCACAGACCTGTCGTCCATTTCTTTGGAAAAATTGCGGGCTTCCTCGCCCGCGCTGAAAGATATGAAACTTCCGGACATTCTGCAGGGCAAGGCGGTCGTTACCCTGCATGAGGCCGGGGTCGGCGCCCAAGGGCTGGAATCCTTGAACCTGGACGCCGCCCTCACGGAAGGACGGGTGGTCATTAAAGACGCGTCTCCGGGGGTCACATTGGATGTTTCCCTTTTAGATGCGAGCGTGAAGCATTTGACCCTTGAGAATAAGCCGTTCGCGTTCAAAGTGTCCTCGGCCGTTTGGGGAAAACTGCCCAGCGTCACCGCCGACGGATATTTGCGGCTGGACACGGCGGCTCAAAAAGTTTTGCTGGAGGACTCGAAGGTCAACGTGGACCTGTCCCAAATTTCCATGGACCAGGTGAAATCTTCGGTCGCGGCCCTGAAAGACGTCCCTTTGCCGGAAAACCTCCGGGGGCAGCTCCGCTTGAGCATCAAAAATCTGGCCGCGGGGCCGCAAGGGATCGGGGAGGTATTGGCCAGCGGGGAACTTTTCAGCGGGTCTGTGAAGTTGCCCCAGCTCGCCGTGCCGGTTGAGAACATCAAAGCGAAATTCAATGCCGCGGACAACGATTTGACCATCGATGACATGTCGGCCGCCATCGGGAAAAAGGGGACCGTCACGGCCAAGGCCACGGTCAAGGATTTCCTGGGTGCGCAGAATTTTCATCTGGAGGCCCAGGCCAAGGCGGTCCGGATCGAGGAGGTCATGGACCAGTCCAAGCAGCCGGTCAAGGCCGAGGGCGCGGTGTTTGCCACTGTCAAGGCCGACGGTTCAAATTTGAGTTCCCCGGACATGCTCAAGGCCGTCACGGCCGAGGCCCAGGCCGAGGTGAGGGGCGGCCGGCTGAAGGATCTGAATGTGCTCAAGGCCGTGCTGGATGCCGCCGGGGTGGTGCCGGGCATGTCCGAAAAACTGGAGGCGTCCCTGCCCGAAGAATATAAGGCCAAATTGCAGAACAAGGACACGGAGATCTCCCGGGCGCAGTTGTCGGCGACGATGAAGGACGGCCAGGTCTCGATCGCTCCTCTGGATGCCGAGGCCGACGGATTTTTGTTCAAGGGGCAGGGCACGGCGGACGTCGCGCAATCCTACGCGATCGACGGTTCGGTCCTGGTGGCCAATGATTTATCGATGGCCATGGCGGGCGTTGTCCCGGAGCTTCAATATTTCTACAATGACCGGCAGGAAATTGCGTTTCTCCTGAAATTCTGGGGCCAGGGGCCGCAGTTCAAGTTTTCCGTGGACATCAAGGCGGTCACCAAGAACGCGATCATGAACAAGGGGAAAGAAGAATTCCGGAAAGTTTTGGACAAAGTGCTGGGGACGGAAGAGGAGAACCCCCAAACGGCCCCGGAGGGGGGGCAGCCCCGGCAGCCGGCAAACACGGAAAAACGCCCTGAAGAGCAGATCCTTGAGGGGATATTGGATTCCATTTTCAAGTAGAAGGAGTTCGGCATGAACGTCGCGGTCATCGGCGCGTCGGACAAAACCGACCGATATTCGTACAAGGCCGTCAAGCTTGCGCAGGAGAAGGGGCACCGGGTCTATCCGGTTCACCAGAGGATCAAGCAGATCGAGGGTTTGTCCGTGTATCTTTCCATCCGCGATATTGTGGACCCGATTGACACGGTGTCGCTCTATGTCGCGGCCGACATATCGACGAAAATCGGCGAGGACATCCTGGCTAAAAAACCGCGCCGGATCATTTTTAACCCGGGCGCGGAAAATGCCGAGCTCGAGGCCAGGGCCCGCGGTCAGGGCATCCTGACGCTCAATGCCTGCACCCTGGTGATGTTGAATACAGGACAATTCTGAGCCGCCTGCCTTTGTTTTTGTCAGGGGAAGGCGGCGAAGCCCCGGCGCCTTGATTCACTTCTCCCCAATCGCGCAGCGATTGGGGAGAAGTGAATCAGCCGGGGTTGAGCCGACGAAGCGGTCAAATCAATGATGCGATACTCTTTATTTTTTATTTTATTTCTTTCCCTTTGCGCCCCTTCTCCGGCCGCTGCCGCGGACAACCCGGTCTCTGATCTTTTTCGGAGCAATGTGGATTCGATCGTGCTGGTCGGGTCTGTCCAGAAACGAAAAAAGGACAACCGCTCCGGCAGCGGATTTTTTGTCAGCGAAGACGGGCTGATTTTAACAAACTATCATTTGATCCAGAACGCGCGCAAGATCGCCGTGAAGACCAGCGACGGCCATGTTCACACCAAGGTCGCGGTCGCCCAGGTGGACCCGGAAAGGGACATCGCTCTCCTGAAGATTCCCGGGCGCGGGTTCCCGGCCGTGCAGTTGGGCAATAGCCAGGGACTGGAGATCGGACAGCGGGTGGTGACCATCGGCAATCCCCAGGGGTTGGAGCAGACCGTGGCCGACGGCCTGGTGAGCGCCTGGAGGGACGTGGACGACGAGCTGCGGCTCATCCAGATCAGCGTGCCGCTTTCCGGCGGAAGCAGCGGCGGGCCCTTGTTCGACCTGGAGGGCCGGGCCGTGGGTGTGGCCACGGCGTCGCTGTCCGGCGGGCAGAACCTGAATTTTGCCGTCCCCATCAATTACGCGAAACCGTTGATCCGCCGGGCCCAGTCGGCGGACGATTTTGAGTTTTACGTCGTCCAGCCCAAGGACACGCTGTTCAGCCTGTCCCGCCGTTTCCGGACCACGGTCAACGAGATCATGGCCTTGAACCGCCTGGCGAACGCGCAGATCTATACCGGACAGAAGATCAAAATCCCCCAGGGCGACTGACGCCGCTCTTGCCGTTGTTTTTTTATCCCGCTTTCCTCCCCGATTCCCCTCATCTGAAATCCTGTGTTCTTTTTAAGGAGGGGTACTATGGACACATCCGCACCCGGCACATCCATCCGTCACTGGCCCGAACAGGACCGACCCCGGGAGAAACTTTTCCGCCTGGGAGAACAAAAACTCTCCGATTCCGAACTGCTGGCCATCCTGTTGAATTCCGGCGGGCGGGGGTTCAGCGCGCTGGACCTGTCCCGCCGGGTCCTGGCTCGCTTTAAGTCGTTCCGGAACATGGCCGGCCTGGACGCGGGGGAGTGCCAGGATATCCGCGGCCTGGGGATGACCAAGATCGCGAGGATCCGGGCGGCCATCGAGATCGGCCGCAGGTTCCGCAGTGAGGCGTCCGACGGCCGGCCTCTGAAGATCGGATCGTCCCGGGAAGCGGCCGAGGTCCTCATGCCTCGGATGCGAGACCTGAAAAAGGAGGTCTTCACCGTTATTTTTTTGAACAGCCGGCACCGGGTGATCGAAATGGCCGATGTGGAAGAGGGCACGGTGAACAGCGCCGCGCCGATGGTCCGCGAGATCTTCCAATTGGCGCTCCAGCGGTTCGCCGTGTCCCTCATCTGTGCCCATAACCATCCTTCCGGCGATATCACGCCGAGCGCCCAGGACAGGGAGTTCACGTTAAAGATCCGGGCCGCCGGAGAAGCCCTGGGGGTCAAGGTCCTTGACCACATCATTGTCGGCGACAATGCCTATTACAGTTTTGCGGATGAGGGGGGTGTGTAAAAAGACATTCGGAACAGGACGAAGCGAGGGTTTTGTTTTATACTAATATCAGTGCGTTCAGGCACATCCTATGGCTCGCAAAGGCAAACAAGTCGTCTGGCACAAAAAGAAGGGGAAGATGATCCCGTCTGTCTTTCTCAAACCTCATGGCTCGGCCGCGGCGTCCGCGCCGTCCCCGCCCGCCTCCGCTGGCCAGGCGGACCGCCGCAAGACGTTCGCCGCGAAATTTCTCAAAGAGATCAAGCGTGCCGCGTCCGATCAGACACCCGAGGGGGGAAGCCATGGCTAAGTTCCGTGTTGTGATAGCGGCTGTTTGTTTTTTGATCACGGGTTTCACGACGGATATTCATGCGACGGCCCTTTCCGGCCCGACCTGCCAGGCCCAGGCGGAGATACTGGAGGTCGGCAGCGAAAAAAGAACGGCTACTGGGGCCAACGGAGAAGCGCGGGAGTATGATGTCCCATATGTGAAGATGAGCGTCCTCAAATTGCAGCCGACCTTGCTCAATGGCTATTGCGGCATGTTGCGGCTCGGGCAGGTCGTCAAGACCAATGGCGGAAGTTCTCCGGATTCCTTGAAAGCCGGGCAGATCATCGAGGCCGGTGTGGAAGCCGCGGCCGCCATGGGGCCGGAAGGGGTGATTCCGTTTCTTCAGTGGCAGCCCATCCGTTTCCTGGAATCGCGCGGGGAGGCCCCTTTGCCGCGCCATTTTCATCTCCAGTCCGAAGCTCTGGACGGCGGCGTTGACGCCGGGAACAATCCGTAATTCCTGTTTCCATCAGATCCTTGTCCAACGACGGTCCATTTGAGTGGAAAAACAAAAATACGATACGCTCATCCATCGCCTGCAGGAATTCGCCGAGAAAAATCCCGGGGGATATAAGGTCCGGGTTTTGCTCCTGGGCGTCCTCGGGTATGCCTATCTTCTTTTCATCCTGTTGTTTCTGGCGGCCGCGATCGCGGCGGGGAGCTATTTTCTGTTCCAAAATCGGCATGGCCGCGGCCTCACGTTCCAGCTCCTGATTTTTGTGGGCGGGCTTGCGTTCATTGTCCTGAGGTCCTTGTGGATTCACACGCCGCCGCCCTGGGGATATTACCTGAAACGCGAGGAGGCTCCCCTGCTTTTCGACATGCTGGAGGACATCTGCCGCCGGTTGAAATGCCCCAGGCCCGACGCCGTTGTTCTCGACGGGCAATTCAACGCCAGCATTTACCAGATCCCCCGGCTGGGAATCTTCGGCTGGTATAAAAATACCCTGTGCCTGGGATTGCCGCTGCTTGCGGCCATGTCGCCGGATGAATTCCGCTCGGTGGTCGCCCATGAGTTTGGGCACCTTGCCTCGTCCCACGGGAAGGCGGGAACGTGGATCTACCGGATCCGCGAGTCCTGGATCCGCCTGGTGGAGACCCTCCAGCACCAGGAGCACTTCGGCAGTTTTCTGTTCGCCCCGTTTTTCAACTGGTACCTGCCGTTCTTCAATGCCTATTCGTTTGTCCTGGCCCGCCAGCACGAGTATCAGGCGGATTCCTTTGCCGGGGACATCGCGGGCCGCAATGCCGCGGCCTCAGCCCTGTCCAACCTGGCCGTGCAGGGGGAATACATCGAACGCGTGTTTTGGCCGTCGGTCTACGGCCGCGTCACGCAGTCGGATTCCCCTCCGGACAATGTCTTCTCCGACCTTGACCGGAAGCTGGAGGAAAAGGCCTACCAGGAGAAGGAAAAGATTTATTTGAGGCAGGCCTTCAATCTCCAGACGCACACCTCCGACACCCATCCCAGTTTGCGGGACCGGCTCAAGGCACTGGGATACCAGGTCCTGGACGCCGGATCGCTGTCGGATCTGCGCATCAAGAACGTGCGGGTCTGCGCCGGCGAGGAGATGCTCGGCAAGGAATCCTGGGAGAAGATGATCACGGAATTCGACCGGAAATGGAAAGAGGACATGGCCGCCGACTGGAAGGCCCGGCACGAGTTCGTCCAGACCAAACTCAAGGAGATCGGGGAGCTGGACACGAAAGCCGCGGGCGGGACGCTCCGCCGCCAGGATTTGTGGAAGAGGGCTTTGCTGATCTACGACATTCAGGGCCCCGAACATGCGGCGGCCGCGCTGCGGGACGTTCTCAAAGTTGCGCCCGATCACCGGGAAGCGAATTTCCGGCTGGGCCTTATTTTGTCCGACGCGGACGATCCGGATTGCGTGCCTCTTTTGGAAAAAGCCATGGCTATCAATCCGTTTTATATTTTTACGTGCTGCGGGAACCTGGTATTTTTTCATGAGAGGCGGGGGGAATACGGGAAGGCCAAGGATTATGACCGGAAGATGGACGAGATGGACTCGGCCATCGCCAAGGCGAGTGATGAACGCCGGTATCAGTCCGGCATGACGATCGAGGCGCACGGCCTGTCCGATGAAAAGGTCGCGTATATCCGCGAGCAGCTCGAAGGATTTCAAGATGATATCGACAGGGCGTATCTGGTGAAAAAGAAAGTGAAAGTTTTCCCGGACCAGCCGTTTGTCATTCTGGCGGTGAAAACGTACTCGCCGTGGTTCCGATACCGGCCCGGCGGGTTCCAGGAACAGGTTGCGCAGCGGCTGGCCGATCAAATCGATTTTGACCTGGATCGCGGCATGGCGATCGTGGTGGTGGAAGACGCGAAATGCCTCGGGGCCGCGCGCAAGATCTCCGGGTCGCTTGTTTTCAGGCGCGGGAAACCAGGGAAAGGATGATGCCGGAGATGAAAACGGCGATGGGGGTCTTTCTTTTTGTCCTGGCCGCGGGGGCTGTGTCCCGGGCGGATACGGTCATCCTCACGTCCGGCCGGAGCGTCAATGGCGTGATCCTTGAAAAGACCTCCGATTTTGTGAAGATCGATTATCAGGGCGTTCCGGTCACGTTTTACAGCGATGAAGTGAAGCGCGTCGAGGAGGGAGCCCTGGCCGGAAACGCGGAAACGATTGTGTCCCCCGAGGCGCAGGCACCGCGGCCCTCCTTGGAGGAAACGGCTGTTGTCCGGTTTCCTGAGGGGGGCGTTCCGCCTGACGATTCGTCGCTGGACCGCGTTTATGAAGACAATGTCGATGCCACCGTGCTTGTGAAAGCTGTCCGGGGCAACGGGCAATATGTGGGCAGCGGATTTGTGGCGGCCCCGGGGCGGGTGGTCACCAATTTTCACGTTGTCGCCGGAGCGGAACTCATCAGGGTGGAATTCCGTGACGGCAGAAGTTACGAGGCGCAAGGAGTTGTGAGTTATAACGCGGTCCGGGATTATTGCGTTTTGAAGATTTCATCCTATGATCCTGTCCCTATCGCTATGGGAGATTCTGACCGGCTGACGCCCGGCGAAGAGGTCGTGGTCATCGGCTCGCCCGAAGGTCTCCGTTTTTCGTCCTCGCGGGGGATTTACAGCGGGCTGACGGAATTCTGCCGGCTGAAGCACCTGCAGTTCACCGCGCCGATTTCCGCCGGCAACAGCGGAGGCCCGCTGTTGAACCTGAAAGGGGAGGCCGTCGGCATCGTGACGTTCAAGCGCATCGGGACGTCGGGTTACAATTATGCCATTCCGATCAATGAGGTCAAGGGCTCGATCGAGGGCGAGGTCAAAGTGAGCGTGGACGATTTCCGGCAGACGATCAGCCGCGCGTATGAATTGTTCGGAGAGGCGCAGACGGCCTATTTTGCGGGCGATCTGGATTCCGCCATCACGTCGGCGAAAGAGGCCGTGGCCGCGGACCCGGAATACCTGGAAGCCCTTTATGGATTGGGAGAGCTCTACATCGCCGCCAACCGGACAGAGGAGGCCCTGGAGGTCTGGGCGCGCCTCACGCAGGAAGACCCCAACAACGTCGAAGCCAGGGTCAACCTGGCGGTCAGCCAATTTCAGAAGGGGATGTGGGAGGCGGCGGCGAACGGGTTTGAGGCCGCCCTGGCGCTGGATCCGGGCCGGGTGGAAGCCCTCGACAATCTGGGCGTGGCGTATGCCCGGCTGAAGCGCTATGACAAGGCCGTTGAAACGCACCAGAAAGCGGTGGAGGCCAACCGGGATTATGCCCCGGGACATTATAATCTGGCCACGGCCTACTACAATACCGGGCGGTACGACCTGGCGGTTCAGCATTGCGACCGGGCCGCCCGGCTGGGATATCCGGTCCCCGGGGAATTTTTGGAACTGCTCAAGCCTTATCGATAGACGCCGGTCCCGGGATAGTGCAGATTTGCTTTGAAATCTCCCGCGCGAGCCCTATAATTGAACAGAAAGGGTTTTCGTTTTCACCTCACTTCCTATGCGATTGA
Source organism: Candidatus Omnitrophota bacterium (assembly GCA_030688425.1). Classification (NCBI taxonomy): domain Bacteria; kingdom Pseudomonadati; phylum Candidatus Omnitrophota; species Candidatus Omnitrophota bacterium. The sequence continues at coordinate 246,598 of JAUYIB010000018.1, forward strand.
TTCGATTCCTTGCCCTGTCCGCATTATTCGGACTCTCCGGTTTTATGGTCCAGGCGGAAACCGTCCTCCTGACGGATGAGGCCGAGAACATTTTCAAGGCGCACAAGGCCCATGTCTTTCAGATCCGGGTGATCGACCTGAGTTCAGGGAAAAAGTCCACCACGGGGTCCGGCTTTGTGTTCTCATCCGAAGGGCACGTGGCCACGAATTATCACGTGGTTTCCGACGCCGTGCACAAGCCCGGCCAGTACCGCATCGAATACCTGGATGACGGCGGCCAGTCCGGGCCCCTGGAGCTCCTGGACGTGGACGTGATCCATGACCTAGCGGTCCTGAAAGGCCATTTCCCGCAGGCGACCCATATCGCGCTCGGGGAGTCGTCGTTCTCCAAAGGCGCCAAGATTTTTTCCATGGGAAACCCTTATGATCTCGGCATGACGATCATCGAGGGGACCTACAACGGGCTGATGGAAAAGAGCCTGTACCCCAAGATCCTGTTCTCGGGTTCGCTCAACCCCGGGATGAGCGGAGGTCCCGCCCTGGACCATAGCAGCAAGATCATCGGGATCAATGTCTCCACCGGCGGCAACGCCCTGAGCTTCCTTGTCCCCGTCGAATACCTCAAAAAACTTTACGGCCACGCGAAGTCCCGGCAGGTCCCGCCCTTGTCCAGAAAGAATGTGTACATCGAGGAGCAGCTCCTGGCACACCAGGACGAATACCTGCCCCAACTGCTGGCCGCGCCCTGGAACACGGTGCCGTTCGGCGAGACCGTGGTGCCGGCGGAGATCTCGAATATTTTCAAATGCTGGGGCAAGACCGAGGATGAGGAGCATATGTTGTATACCAAATCTTCGCTGTACTGCGCCATGGACGATTACATCTTTGTCTCCTCGGATTTGTGGTCGGGCCGGGTGCTGTTCGCCCAGCACTGGGTGAAGAGCAAAAAGCTCGATCCGCTCCGGTTTTATAATTTAAATGAGTCGTTTTTTGCTATTGATGATTTCGATAATGCCGCGACCAAGGAAGAGGTCACCAATTTCGCCTGTCACACGGATTTCGTGGACATCGCCGGCAAAAATTGGAAGATCGCTTTTTGCGCCCGGCAGTACAAAAAATATCCGCGCCTGTACGACGTGGGATTGTTCATGGCGTCCCTCGCGGAGGACGACCGGGCCCTTTTGGTGGAACTCAACGCCCTGGGGCTGAGCCGGGAGAAGGCCCTCCAGTTTGTTTCCAAATTCATCGGGGAAGTGAAATGGCAAAAATAGTCGTTGAATTATACGGGCCAGGCCCTGTCCCCCGCGCTTACTGTTTGGTCAACGTCTTTCCGGTGCGCATCGGCCGGGGATACGACAACGATGTCATTCTCTATGACCCTCATGTTTGCGCCCGCCATGTCGTCCTGACGGAGGACGAGGAGGGGTGGCTCCTGGAAGACATCAGCGCCCACAACGGCGTTGAGATCAACGGCGTGAAAAGCGTCTCCAAGAGCGTCCGGATCCGGTCCGGTGACGAGGTTGTGGTCGGCCAGACACGCCTGAGGTTTGTCGCCCCTGACCACCCCGTTTCGTCCGCCCTGCGGCTGGCGACGGCCAGTAAAGCGCTGGAATGGCTGAAACGACCTTGGGCGCTTTTAGCGTTGACGGCGGCCCTGATGGCCATTGAGGCCTTTGACAAATACATCAAGACCTTTGAGGACCAGGATTTCAGCCGGTATTTACTTCGGATTTCGATCCTCCCGGTGCTGGTCGTCGCTTGGGGCAGCGGCTGGGCGTTCGTCGGCCAGCTTCTGCGGCACCGACCGCAATTCCGCGCTCAATACAACCTGACGGCCGTTTTGGTTATCCTCGCCTATCTGGGCACGGCGTTCAGCAACTATCTCGGGTATCTTCTCAGCAGCAACATGGTGGAAAGCGTCACCCGTTCGATTTTGGGCGTGGGGCAGATCGTCCTGCTGCTGTATGGCAACCTGTCGTTCGCGACCCGCCTTTCGTTCAAGAAAAAACTGGTCCCGGCCATCCTGATCGCGGTTGCGGTCCATACCCTGGCTCTTTTTTCCAACCTCAGCCGCCAGGGGGATTTCCGTTCCGCCCCGGATTTTTGCAACTGTCTGAAGCCGACGGTCCTTAACCCCGACGCCCGGACAACCGCCGCCCAGTTCATGAAGAAAAACGAACAGGTCTTTGCCGACCTGGAGGAAGAATTGAAAAAAGCCAAGAAAAAAACGCCCTGACGGCCCTGCCGGAGAACGTTCCTTTTCAGAAAGAGGTGATTCATGCCGCGCGATGAAATGCCGCATAAACCGGAAATCATCAAGGCCAAAATCGAAGCCCTGATGCGCGAGGTCGGTGATAAACGTGATATCACGTACATCCTCTATCGCGAAGACTACATGGATTACCAGATCACGCTGGAAGATAAGTATAGTTGTGAAATCCGTGAAAAATTGGTCGATCTGTATATTAAAGATCTCGACAAGGAAGGCGACGCCCAGCGGGAGATCCGGCGCGTCCTGCAGACCGCGGTGGTCATCGACACCTGGGAGAAAGAGGCGGCCAAGGAGATGGGTGAAAAGATCGACGTGGAAGACAAAGAAAAATACGACTTTTAATGATCCATGCCACAGGCCCGTCCCTTTCATCCGAGATCCCCCGTTCAAGGAGGCCATGATGAAACTGCTCTACACAAAACGTTCGCCGTACGCGCGCAAGGTGCGTGTTTTGGCTTTGGAAAAAGACATCAAGCTGGATCTGGTGGAGGAGGACCTCGCCCAGAAATCCGAACGGCTCATCAAAGCCAACCCTTTAGGAAAGATCCCGGCGCTGCTTCTGGATTCCGGTGAGACGATCTGCGACAGCCCGGTGATTTGCGAATACCTCGATGCCCTGAAAGGGCCGGCCTTGATCCCGCCCGAGGGGCCAGACCGTTTCAAGGTCCTGACGCTGGCCTCCATAGCCGACGGGCTGATGGATATCGCGGTCGCCGCTTACCTGGAAAAGGTCCGCCATCCGGACAATTCTAATACCGCCTTCATTAAGAACCAGGAAGACGGCGTCCGCCGGACCCTGGCGCTCCTGGAGACGCGGCTCGGAGAACTGCAGAAGCTTTCCCTGGCTTCGATCGCTGTAGCGTGCGCGGTCGCTTATGTCAACTTCCGTTTGCCCCATGCCGGCCCGGCCCACGGGCATCCGAAGCTGGCGGCTTGGCTCGAAGAGTTCTCCCGGCGTCCCAGTATGCAGCAAACCCAGCCTTCCTAAGCGGTATGACCCGTCCGTTCGACATCCCGGCTTTGCAAGCGCATTACAGCGGATTCTTTATCGACCGCCCGGTCGGGAACAACGCGTTCTCCTTTGAGCAGAGAAAAAACCGGCGGATCTTTGTCGCCCCGCTGATCGAAGGGGGCGAAAAGGATCTCGCGGTCGGGGAGCTTCCCGCTTTCAGCGAGATCCAGGACGGCCGGGAGATGAACAGACCGGGGCTCAAGAATTTTGTGCATCTCTCCCGTCAAAGTCAGGATATTTTCATTTTTGATAACCACAACCACGCCTTTTTCTTTTGGGCCGCGGCGCTCAAGGGTGGTAGAATGGCTGTCGGGTTGCCGCTTGTTCATGTGGACCAGCACCGGGACACGCGGGAGCCGCCGTCCCTGCCGTCCGTTGTGATGGGGAAGGGGATGGACCTGCGGCCGGTCTTTGAATACACGAATTTTGTCCTGAATGTCGGAAATTTTATCAGGCCGGCGCTGTCCCTGGGGATGTTTTCCACTTTGCAGATTGTTGACAGCCGCGCCGCGTTTGCCGAGAAGCCGCCGTTGTCCTATGTCCTGGACCTGGACATGGATATTTTTTCCGACGAAATGAATTACATCCCGGAGGACCTTAAAAGGGAAAAGATCCGGGATCTGATCGCCGGCGCGGCTCTGGTCACTGTCGCGACGAGTCCATATTTCATGGACCAGGCCAGGGCCGTTGAGCTGATCCGGGAGATCCTGTCCTGAAAAGGGGGGCGCATGAACAAGGCGAATTTCCGTATGGCGGTTGTCCTGTCCGGCTGCGGGGTGAAGGACGGCTCTGAGATCCACGAGGCCGTGCTGTCCCTGCTGGCGGTCGTCCGGGCCGGCGGCGCGTATCAGTGCTTCGCCCCCGACATCGTCCAGCCCGGCGTGGTCAATCACCTCTCAGGCGAGGCGATGAAAGAAACCCGCAGGGTGCTGGTGGAGGCGGCCCGCATTGCGCGGGGGAAGATCAAGCCTTTGAGTGAATTCAGGGAGAGCGAGTTTGACGGGCTTCTCCTTCCGGGCGGTTACGGAGCGTCCATGAACCTGTGTTCGTTCGGGACGGACGGCCCCGGTTGTTCGGTCAATCCGGACGTGGAAAAGGCCGTCAAGGCCATGCACCGCGCCGGGAAACCCGTCGGGGCGCTGTGCATCGCCCCCGTGATCCTGGCCAAGGTCCTGAACGGTGTTCAACTGACGGTCGGTCGCGCGCCGGATGTGGACGCCGCGTTGGTCAAGATGGGCGCCGTGCCGAAACCGGCGGATTGTTCCCAAGTGGTCGTGGATGAAAGAAATAAAGTCGTGACCGCGCCTTGTTACATGTTCGACGCCGACATCGGCCAGGTCGCCGACGGCGCCCGGAACGCCGTTGACGCGATGGTCCGGCTGATGAACCCGTGAACCCCAGGTCCAGGATGATGTTTAAAAAATACTTCACGCCCAAGGAAGCCAACCGCCGCCTGCCGCTGGTGCGCAAGATCGTGGCCGAGATCCTGGCCGACGGAAAGGCCTTGCGAAAGCTGTTCGAGGACGATAAGGCCCCTGACCTTTCTTCCCGGTGCCAGGAGATCGAAGACCGGATGGTGTCCCTGATGCGCGAACTGGAGGCCCTGGGCTGTTATTACAAGGACTGGAATTTTGAGATCGGGCTGGTGGATTTTCCCGCGCGGGTTGACGGGGAGGAGGCCCTTCTGTGCTGGCGCAGTGACGAGCCGGAAGTTCTCTGGTACCACGGTCTCGATGACGGCTACGCCGGCCGCAAACCGGTCCCGGAACAATGGCTGTTCGGCGATCAACTCGGAGGAGAAAAGGCATGAGCGAATTCACCCTGGTCATCGGCAATAAAAATTATTCTTCCTGGTCCATGCGGCCCTGGCTGGTGATGAGGCATTTCGGCATCCCTTTCGATGAGATCGTGATCCCGCTGGGCCGGCCGGACAGCAAAACCAGGATCTTGGAGCATTCCCCCTCGGGCAAGGTCCCTGTCTTGAAGCACAAGGGGATCCTCGTGTGGGAATCCGTCGCGATCCTGGAATACCTGGCGGACGTTTTTCCGGACAAGGGATTGTGGCCGCCGGACATCAGGGCCAGGGCCGCGGCGCGGGCCGTCAGCGCCCAGATGCACGCGGGGTTTGTGGACATGCGCAAGAATTTTCCGATGAACGTGCGGGCGCGCAAGCCCGATAAAATCCGGACACCCGAAGCCATGAAGGACGTCGAAGAGGTCATCCGGCTTTGGGAGGACTGCCGCAAGGAGTTCGGCGGGGGAGGGGACTTTTTGTTCGGGGAGTTTTCAATTGCCGACGGGATGTATGCCCCGGTGATCTGGCGGTTCCGCACTTACGGGATCGAGCTCAACGGCGCGGCGAGGAAATATTCTGAGGCCATGCTGGACCTCCCGGCCATGAAAGAGTGGAAAGACCTGGCGGACAAAGAACCGTTCGCCATGTCTTAAACAGGAGCGCACGGACACGCGGACACAAGAGCGCATAAAAGCAGCCATCCTGCGTACGTGCGTTCCTGTGTGCGTGTGTACATTATTTTATGAATACTGCCATCAGGGTCCGGCATGTTTCCAAGTCGTTTGTTTCCCAATCGGCCGGACATAAAACCATAAAAGCTCTGGATGACGTGAGCCTGGACGTGCGTAAGGGCGAGATCCTCGGCGTTCTCGGCCCCAACGGCGCGGGCAAGACCACATTCCTGAACATCCTCTCGACGCTCCTTTTGCCGGACGCCGGCGAGATCGAGATTCTCGGCATCCGTTCGACCCCCCGCAACATCAACCGCCTGCGGCGCCTCCTGAACATGTCCTCGGGTTATCCCAACTATCCGTGGAGCCTCACCGTCGAGGAAAATTTGAAATTTTACGGATGGCTTTACGGCCTGCGCGGCCGCGACCTGGCGAGAAAGATCGGCGCGCTGGCCGAGGTCTTTGAGCTGGGAGATTTTTTAAAGACCCGGTTCGACGAGCTCTCCAGCGGGACCAAGCAGAAACTGTCCCTGGCCAAGGCCTTGATCAACGACCCGAAGATCATTTTTCTTGACGAACCCACCGTCGGCCTGGACCCGGACGTCGCGGTCCGCACGCGCGAGCTGGTTTTGCGGATCATCCGGGAATCGGGCGTGACCGTGATCCTGACGACGCATTACATGCACGAGGCCGAGCAGATGTGCCACAGGATCGCGTTCATCCGCAAAGGCCGTTTGCTCCGGCTGGCGTCCCCGGAAGAACTGAAATCCGCGCACCGCAAGGACGATTTGGAGCAGGTCTTTATCGAACTGGCCCACTCCCCGGCGGAGGCGACGGCCGGCGCGGCCTTGCCCGTCCTTTTGCCGGCGGGGGCCGGCGATGATGGCCCCCGGGACAACGCGTGGGCCTGCGCGTCCGGCTGGGTCCTCCGCTGCCTCGCCTTTGCCTACCGCAATTTTTTGATCGCCATCCGGAACATCTTCGCTTACGTGGAATTGATCTTTTGGCCGGTGGTGAGCCTTGTCTCCATCGGCCTTCTGGGGAATTACCTGGAGCTGGGCGACAAGGCCCTGGCCTTCATCCTGACCGGCGCGATCGCCGGCGGGATTTTGTAGGTCACGCAGCTGGACGTGGCGTATAGCCTTCTCTACGAGATCTGGTCCAAGAGCATGAAGCACACGTTCCTGACCCCGCTTTCGGAGAATGAATTTTTGTTCGGCTCGTGGCTGATCGGGATCGCGCGCGGGCTTGTGATCTTCGGGCTTCTGGGGCTGGCCGCGTTCGCCCTGTTCGGGTTCCGGTTCCCGCCGCTCGGCGTCACGTTGATCTTTCTCTCGGGTCTTTTCGGCAGTTCGTTGCTCTTGGGCATTCTGGTGAGCGTTCTTCTGCTCCTTTTCGGCCAGAAGGCCGACATCACGGCCTGGATGTTCGCGTACCTGTTCATGCTCCTCTGCGGGATCTATTATCCGATCGACACGCTGCCGCCGTTCTTTTTTTATCTGGCCCAGGCGGTGCCGCTCACGTATTTTCTGGAATATTTCCGCCAGGGTTTCGGGTTCGATCCGGTCGTCCCGCATTCGCTGCTCAAGGGCTTCAGCCTGACCGCGCTTTATTTGCTGGCCGGGCTGGGGCTATTGAAATGGTCTTTCCATCAGGCGCGCAAGAAGGGGATCATTGTGCGGCTGTCGGAATGACGGAATCGCGCAAAAAGCAATAGAATCTTTTGTGAATTCGGTTACAATTAATGAGCACGTAGCTTACGGAAGTCCCGCGGAGCGGGACGACGTAAGTCACATGTGCGAACCCATTCGGCTGCGCTCAGGGCCCCGGCTGTCAGCCATGCCCTGCGATGAGGGCTGCCGGGGTCAGGAAGTCAGGAGGCATCCATGAATCGCTTCATTTGCGTCCACGGCCATTTTTATCAGCCCCCGCGCGAAAACCCGTGGATTGAAGAAATAGAGCAGCAGGACTCCGCGCATCCCTACCACGACTGGAACAAGCGTATCCATGCCGAGTGCTACGGCCCTAACGCGTGTTCCCGCATCCTTGACCGCGAACTGAATATCACCAACATCGTCAACAATTACGCCAAGATCAATTTTGATTTCGGCCCCACGCTGTTGTCCTGGATGGAGCGGCATGAGCCGGAGACGTATGAGGCTATCCTGGAAGCCGACCGGGAGAGTTGCAAAAATTTTTCCGGGCACGGCGCCGCGATCGCCCAGTGTTACAACCACATGATCATGCCCCTGGCCAATGCCCGCGACAAGCGCACGCAGGTCGTCTGGGGCATCCGGGATTTTGAATCCCGGTTCGGCCGCAAGCCCGAGGGGATGTGGCTGCCGGAAACGGCGGTCGACCTGGAGACCCTCGAGATCCTGGTGGAGCGCGGGATCCTGTTCACGGTCCTCGCCCCGAACCAGGCCAAGGCCGTACACCGGCTCAAGGACAAGACCTGGAAGGACGTGAGCGGCACGAAGGTGGACCCCAAGCGGCCCTACCTGTGCCATCTGCCGTCGGGAAAGACGATCAGCGTCTTTTTTTATGACGGTAACGTGTCGCATGACGTGGCGTTCGCCGGGCTATTGAAAAACGGCGAAGAGTTCGCCCGCCGGCTGACGTCGTGTTTCGTTGAACGGCGCGAGGCCCAGCTGGTGAACATCGCGACCGACGGCGAGACCTACGGACATCACCACGGGTTCGGCAACATGGCCCTGTCCTACTGCCTTTACCAAATTGAGAAAAATCCGGCGGTCACACTGACGGTTTACGGCGAGTTCCTGGAAAAATTTCCGCCGGTCTATGAAGCGGAGATCCTCGAGCGTTCCGCCTGGAGTTGTAGCCACGGGGTGGACCGCTGGCGCAAGCATTGCGGCTGCCACACCGGCGGCAAGCCGGGATGGAACCAGGAATGGCGATCCCCGCTGCGCGAAGCGCTAGACTGGGTCCGCGACCAGATGGTCCCGGTTTTTGAATCCCAGCTCGCGGCGTATGTGAAGGACCCGTGGCTGGCGAGGGATGATTATATCGAAGTCATCCTGGACCGTTCCCGCGGGAACACGGAGAAGTTCCTGGACCGGCACGCGCGCAAGGAGCTTTTTCCCGGAGATAAGATCCAGGCGCTGAAACTGCTGGAGATGCAGCGCCAGGCCATGCTCATGTATACGTCCTGCGGCTGGTTTTTCGACGAGATTTCGGGCATCGAAACCGTGCAGATCATGCAGTACGCCAAGCGGGCCATGGACCTCTGCCGGGAAGTGGGCGGGCCGGACCTGGAGGGCCAGTTCTTGGAATACCTGCAGAAGGCCGTCAGCAATATCCCCGAATACGGCAACGGCGCCAAGATTTATGAAAAATTCGTCAAGCCCTCGGCCGTAGGCCTTGTCCGCCTGGGCGGGCATTACGCCCTGTCGGCGCTTTTTGAATCTGCAGGGGAGGAGCCCGAGTCCTACAATTTCACCGTGACCCAGCAGATCTGCGAACGCGACCAGCAGGCCGACCGGAAGATGGCCGTTGGACGGCTCAAGGCCGTGTCCGACATCACCTGGGAGGAAAAAGAATTGATGTACGCGGTCTTTCACCTGGGGATCGTTGACATCATCGGCGGAGTGGCGGAATACACGGATGAGAAGCAGTATCTCCTCATGCAGAAAGACCTCCGCGAATTGTTCGCCCGGAGGGATATCGACGGTTTGCGCGGCGCCCTGGGAAACTATTTTGGCCCGGAGATTTCGAGTCTATGGAATCTGTTCAAGGACGAGCAGATGAAGGTCTTGTACCGGGTCCTGGAATCCACCCTGTCCGAGATCGAGAAATCCATGAGGCAGATCACGGAATACCATGAGCCGATCATCCAGGTGATCAAACAGCTCAAGATGCCTCTCCCGAAGATCATCGCCAATACCGTTGTGGCGATGGTGGATAAGGACCTCCTGGAAGTCCTGGGCAATGATCCGGTCGATTTCCGCCGGCTGGAAGAGCTGGTGGCCGAGGTGAAGGAGTGGGGGCTGGGGATCGATCACGTCACTCTGGGGGTCGTGGTCCGGCACCGGGTGAATGCCCTGATGGAATCCTGGCAGGCGTCGCCGGATGAGATCCGGCCGATGGAGACCGTGGAAGCGATCCTGCGTTCCATTAAGCCGTTGTCCTTTGACCTGGACCTGTGGGAGGCCCAGAATATTTATTTTTATGTCGGAAACCGGATCCTGCCCGAATTGCGCGACCGCCGGGACGCCGGTGACGAACAGGCGCGGCAGTCTCTGGACGTGCTGGAGAAGGTCGGCGATTACCTGCATGTCAAAATTCCTTAGAGGGGCCGTTGTTATGAAATGCGCGATCGCTTTTTCGGTATTGATCTTGTCCGGCGGCGTGGCCGATGCCGCGCCTCCGGCCGGGAGCGTGAGCCGATACGGGCCGCCGCAGCGGTCCCAGACCGAGGGACTTTACGTTGAAGACGTGAATGTCCTTTTTTTGGAATCGTTCCCCGTTCAGGTGCATGTCATTGCCAGAGGCCATCTGGCGAACCCGTGCATGAAAATCAGCCGGGTCCTGCAGGAGCGCCGCGGCAACACGTTTTATATCACCCTGACCGTTCAAAGAACCGCCCAGGGCTGTATCCAGGTCCTGGAGCCTTTTGAAGAGCGGGTCGCCTTGGACACCCGGGACCTGCCGTCGGGAAACTACCGGGTCGACGTCAACGGCCGGGTGGATACGTTCGGGCTCGATGCCGAGAATGCTCTCCCTCCCAGCACCGATTATTACGACAAGAAATCCCAGCCGTCGGTCAAACAACAAGATGAATAACAGCGGAGCGGTTTGATGAAACTGTTGTCCTGGAACGTCAACGGCATCCGGTCCGTTTTGAAAAAGGGCTTCGTCGAATTTGTGCGCAAACATGACCCGGACGTCCTCTGCCTGCAGGAGACAAAGCCCCCGGCCGGAGGGTTTCAACTGGCACTCAAAGGTTATGAAGAGTATTGGAACCCGGCTGAGCGGCCCGGCTATTCCGGCACGGCGATATTGACCAAAACCAAACCGCTCCATGTCAGCCTGGGGCTCGGGATCCCCCAACACGATCAGGAAGGCCGGGTCCTCACGGCCGAGATGAAAGATGTTTTTCTTGTGAATGTCTATGTCCCCAATTCCAAGCGCGAATTGGAGCGGCTGCCTTATCGGACCCAGGAATGGGACGTGGACTTCCTTAAATACCTCAAGAAATTGGAGAAAAAGAAACCCGTTGTCTTTTGCGGGGACATGAACGTGGCCCACAAGGAAATCGACCTGACGTACCCCGCCGCCAACGTCAAGAACCACGGGTTCACCCCGGAGGAGAGGGCCGGATTCGACAACATCGTCAAGGCCGGGTTCATCGATACTTTCCGCGAGTTCCAGAAGGACGGCGGGCAGTACACCTGGTGGAGCCCGATGAGCAACTGCCGGGCCAAGGACATCGGGTGGCGGATCGACTATTTCTGCGTTTCGTCGTCGTTGAAGCCGCGGCTTAAAGAAGCCATGATCCTGAAGGACGTCATGGGGTCAGACCACTGCCCTGTTGGCATCGTGCTGAAGGATTGAAAGCGTTTGGCGCGGCGCTCCGTTAGTGTCAGGTGTTTTGATGGCGTTGTTTCGAAGGTTGAAACAACGCCATTTTTTTAATGAGTCCCGCTGCCCCTTGCGCCGTGGCGGGGCAAGAAACGGGACGAATTAATCCCGTAGGCATGATTGTGTACTCAATCATGCGGGATGGAGAGCTTTGCGGGAGCCGCAGGCGGTATTAATCCGCAGAATCAATGATTTTTCTTGTAGGATTTCAAAAGACTGTTTACAATATCTACAAGTCTGATAGTCATTTGAGGTGGTCATAAACATATATAGATACTATGAATTTTATATACAAAAAATTTTTGCTTCTGTTGCTTGCGGTCCTTGTTTCCGGTTCCTGGGGGTGTGACCTCAGGGCCAAGAAGCCGGTCGAGGAGTCCGAACCTGTTGTCCCCCAGGTGGTCCGGCCGGCGCGGGTGGATGAGCGCAAAAAAGAAGGGGCTATCCGTCTTTATTATGAGAACGGCCAGATCCAGGCGGAACGCCAGTACCAGAATTCCAAGCTCAACGGACCCTATCGGGAATATTACGAAAATGGTACCCTGAAGACAGAGGGGTTATATAAAGATGACCAGATGGACGGCACATTCCGTTATTATGCGGAGAACGGCAGCCTGAAGGCCGAAGAAGTTTACAAAGACAATTTTCTTGTTGAGCGGAAAACGCCCTCCGCCCCTTGATCCCTGAAATTTCATTCCCATGAGACGATACCCTTCATTCGCGGCTAAATTCGTTTTTCCTTCGTTATTGATCCTGTTTTTCGCCTCGGCGTCTTCCGCCCAAAATAATAATCCCTGCGCGACCAAATATCCGGGAACGATTCCGGAATCCTCCTGCCCGTCGGAATGTCTGGCCAAAGGCAAGGCCTGCGTGGCCAAGGACGTGATCATTTCCCAGGGCCAGCGTGTCGCGTGTTTTGAGTGCGTGGAAAAGCCGCAGCAGTGCCGGGACCTGGGCTTGATGGACACGGATGAATGCGGCCGCTGCGCCAGGAACGCGGGATACAATTGCGAATTTGTCCGCACCACCAACCTGGGGGAATCCTGTTACCGCTGCCTTTCCGTTGTGGATGGGGAATGCGCGAAATATTTTCCGGGGATGAGTTCCGAGATGACCTGCAAGAAGACCTGCACGCAGGAGAGCGCGTCGTGCATGGCGGACGGGGTCACAACGCTCCCCAACGGCAGAGAACTGGTTTGTTTCAACTGCGTGGAAAAACCACAGTCCTGTCGCGACCTGGGGCTGATGAACCGTGATGATTGCGACGGCTGCTGGGCCAAAGGAGACAGCGAATGCGTGCCCGGCTCCAAGACCAATTGGGGAGAGCAGTGTTTTGATTGCAAGCCCAGAGGCGATTATGAGTGTTCGGCCCGTTTCCCGGGGACAAAATCCCTTGCGTCTTGCCAGGCCGAATGCGGCCAGCCCGACAGGCTCTGTCTTGCCGTGAACCGTTATGATTACGGTGGCGGCCGCCCCCCCCTGGAATGTTATCAGTGCAAAGATAAACCACAGGAATGCGGCGAGCTTGGCCAGCTTGGCGAGCAGGAGTGCAAGTCCTGCGAGTCCAACCTGAAAAAACGCTGCGTCCCGGGCAAGAAAACCAGAGAAGGGACCCCGTGCTTCACCTGCGAAAAGAAGCCGCAGGAATGCCGCGAGATCGGGCAGTTGAGCGCCGGGGAATGTAAGTCGTGTGAAGAAAATCCCAGGAAGCAATGTGTGGCCGGCCGGAAGACCCAGGAGGGCGAGCCCTGCTACCGGTGCGAAGACCGTCCGGAAGCGTGTTCCGACCTCGGCCTCATGGAGGAACGTGATTGCGCCGGCTGTTCCGCGGATTCCAAGAAAGAGTGTGTTCCGGCCAGGAAAACCAAAGAGGGCCGTCCGTGTTTCGCCTGCCAGGACAAGCCTCAGACGTGCGTTGACCTCGAGCAATTGGATACGGCCGGTTGCGAGGCGTGCGCCCGCGATCCGCGCAAAGAGTGCGTGCCGGGCGATAAAACCAAAGAGGGCGCGCCGTGTTACCGTTGTCAGGACAAACCGGAAACGTGCCCGGACATCGGCCTTCTTGACCAAAAGGATTGCCGTTCCTGCGAGCGCGACAGCCGCAAGGAGTGCGTTGCCGGCCGAAACACCAAAGAGGGGCTGGCCTGTTATCTTTGCCAGGATAAGCCGCAGGAATGCCGCGATCTCGGGTTGGTGGACCAGGAAGGGTGCGCCGGATGCATAGCGAACCCCAAAAAAGAATGCGTTCCGGGCCAGAAGACCAAAGAAGGGAAGTCGTGTTTCGCATGCCAGGATAAGCCCCAGACCTGCGATGAATTGCGGCAGCTTGATCAGCAAGCCTGCGCCGGCTGCCAGACCGATCCCAAGAAGGAGTGTGTTGACGGTCAAAAGACCAGAGAAGGCAAACAATGTTTTGTGTGTCAGGAGAAGCCACAGACGTGCGGGGACTTGGGGCTGGCCGAAGAATCCGAATGCGCGCAGTGCTCGTCCGATCCGAAGAAGGAATGCGTTGAGGGAAAGAAGACCAAAGAAGGCCGCCAATGTTTTGAGTGCCGGGAGAAGCCGCAGGTCTGCGGCGATATCGGGCTGATCGAGAAGGACGAATGCCGCGGGTGCGAAAGCGATCCGAAGAAGGAATGTGTCACCGGAGAGAAGACGAAGGAAGGGCGCGGATGCTTCAAATGCCAGGAGAAGCCCGAGCAGTGCGTTGACCTGGGGCTGATGTCGGATGAAGACTGCAAGGCGTGCGCGAGGAACCCGAAAAAACAATGCGTGGCAGGGCAGAAGACCAAGGGCGGCGAGGCGTGCTTCCGTTGCGAGGACAAGCCGGAGGAATGTCCGGATCTGGGGTTGATGGACGAGTCGCAGTGCGGGGCCTGCACGCAGGATATCCGCAAGGAATGTGTTGCCGGGGAGAAGACGAAGGAAGGGAAACAGTGCTTTGCCTGCCGGGAGAAGCCGGAGACGTGCGGAGATTTGGGATTGTTGGATGATGGCGGGTGTCAGGGATGCGTGAAGGACCCGAAGAAGGAATGCGTGGCTGGCAAGAAGACGAAGGAAGACCAGCAGTGCTTTGAGTGCCGGGAGAAGCCACAGGCATGCAGCGATATCGGATTGATCGGCAAGGATGAGTGTGGCGGGTGTGAGAGCGATCCGAAGAAAGAATGCGTTGCGGGTGAGAAGACGAAAGAGGGGCAGGCGTGTTTCCGCTGCCAGGACAAACCGCAGACGTGCGAAGACATCGGATTGCTGAACGACAAGGCCTGCCGTTCCTGCGGCCAGACACCGGGAAAAGAATGCGTCTCCGCGGAAAAAACTAAAGAGGGCGTCGCCTGTTACCGCTGCCAGGACAAGCCGCAGCAATGTGGGGATTTGGGATTGCTGGATGAGCCCGGATGCCGCTCCTGCCAGGATGACCCCAAAAAAGAATGCGTTCCGGCGGAAAAGACCCGGGACGGCCAGGCTTGCTTCCGTTGTCACGATAAACCGCAGGTCTGTTTTGACTTGGGCCAGCTTGATGTGGAAAAATGCGCCGATTGCCAGGCCGATCCTAAAAAAGAATGCGTTGATGGGAAAAAAACCAAAGAAGGCAAACAATGTTTTGTCTGCAAGGATAAACCACAAACCTGCGCTGACTTGGGATTGGTTGATCAGCCCGGGTGTGATGCGTGCGCCCAGGACCCGAAAAAGGAATGTGCCCGGGCCGAGAAGACCAAAGAAGGGCAGGCGTGCTTCCGCTGCCAGGAAAAGCCTCAGACCTGCGGGGACCTGGAGTTGCTCGACGAGCAAGGGTGCCGCGACTGCCGTCGCGACGGCAAGGAATGCGTGACCACGGAGAAAACCCGGGAAGGCCAGCCGTGTTACCGCTGCCAGGAGAAAAAGCAGGAATGCCGCGACCTGGATCTTTTGGACGAGCAGGGATGCGCCCAATGCCGGGAGAACCCCAAGAAGGAATGCCTGCCCGGCCAATCGACGAAAGAAGGCCAGCCGTGTTACCGCTGTCAGGACAAACCGCAGGCCTGCGCCGATTTGGGACAGTTAGCGTCTGGAGAATGCGCGACATGCCAGACCGACCCTAAGAAAGAATGCGTTGAAGGCAAGAAGACCAAAGAGGGGCAAACCTGCTTTGTCTGCAAGGACAAACCTCAGGAATGCGCCGATCTGGGATCGTTGAACGAACAGGGTTGCGCGGATTGCCGCCAGGACCCCAAGAAAGAATGCGTCCCGTCGCAAAAAACCAGGGAAGGCCAGCCGTGTTATGCCTGCAATGACAAGCCGCAGGAATGCGCAGACCTCGGCCTTTTGGGCGAGAAAGCTTGCCGTTCCTGCCGCATGGAATTGGACAGGGAATGCCAGCCGGCCCAGAAAACACGGGAAGGAATTCAGTGTTTTACTTGCGTTGAAAAACCGCAGACCTGCGCGGATATAAAATTCTTATCAGACCGGGATTGCCAGCCTTGCCGCGACGATCCTTCCAAGGAATGCGTGCCGGCCCAGACCACCAAGCAGGGCGAACAGTGTTTTGACTGCCGGGAGAAGATCCAGACCTGCGCCGATATCGGTTTGCTCAGTGCGGATGACTGCCGCGTCTGCGATAGCAATGCCAAAACGCACTGCGTTGCCGGCCCAAAAACCAAACAGGGCGAGGCGTGCTTTGTCTGTGAGGAAAAACCGCAGCAGTGCGGAGATTTTGGATTGCTGGATGCCAAGGGGTGCGAAGATTGCCGCAAGGATCCTTTGAAACTTTGCGCCTCGGTCCGGACAACGGACCAGGGGGAAGAGTGTTTTTCGTGCCTGGATAAACCGCAGTCCTGTTTTGATCTGGGATTGATGCCCACCGGCGACTGCCCGGCTTGCGAGCAAGACCCGTGGAAATTGTGCGAGGAAGCCCAGAAGACCAATCGTGGGGAACCGTGCTTCCGCTGCACGGACAAGCCCTCCGGATGTCCCGTGATGGGACTGATCGGCGCCGACGAATGCAAGCGCTGCCAGGAAGACCCCGACTCCGAGTGTTTCTCGGCCGAGAAAACACCGGACGGCGAACAATGTTATTCCTGCCTCAAGACGTCCGAGCAATGCGCGAATCTCGGCTTGCTCACGGCCAAGCAATGCTCGCAATGTCAGGCCGATCCCAAAACGGAATGCGTGCAGAGCCCCAAGGCCCCCGAGGGTGTCGTGTGCTTTGAGTGCGTCAACACATACAAGGGATGCGAGGAGCTCGGCCTGCTGACCACGGAGGAATGCGGCAGCTGTTCAACCGCGCCCGGCCAGACCTGCCTGCGCGCCCAGAAGGCCGAAGACGGACAGCAGTGTTATCAGTGCGGGATCGAGCCGGGGGAAAAAGAATGTGTCGAGAACGGTTATCATAAGAGCTGTCAGTCGTGCGGGGAAAACGAAGATTGCAGCGAACTCGGGTTGATCGTGTATTATCCTTCCGCCAAAAGCGCGGTCATTAAGTGTTATGAATGTACCCCAATTCAGGGGAAATAAAAATTTGATAAATTGTCCCCATACTTTTTACGAGTTTTTTACAAACATTTTACGATTTGGTGACAACGCGTTTTTCAATTTATGTCATATTAGAGACGGTTCCTGTTTTTAGAATTTGATTTGCGAGGAATCCTTTCAGCCCGACAGATTTTTGCGGTGGGAGTTTTTCGTACAGCCGCCGACAGCGATCAGGTATCCAAGAGGCCCCCAACAGGAGATATATAGGAAAAGGGAGGAAACAGCCATGGCACAAAGGATCAGAGGTTTTGGGTTGTTTTTGATGTTAACGGCGTTGACCTTGTGGGTCCCAACGGAAGCGCTGGCCGGAGGTGGGAAGGAAGGGTTTCGCGAACGGGTCCAGAAAAAAATCAGCACGCAGCAGAGTAATATCCAGTACGAGCCGTACTATCTTCAGACGGATTACCAGGTCAGGAAAGATGAGGCGGCGCCCCAGCAGCAGGCGGCCCCGGCCATGATGGGCATGGACGGCGGCGCCTCCGGTGCGGCCGGGCAAAATTTGCGCGCCGGCGGGTATCAGACGTCTAATTACAATGCCGCTTTGGCGTCAACCGTTGTCGCGACCGCGGCCGTTGTGCCGGCCATTTCCCGTTACGCGATTTATCAAACCGAATATACGGCCGAGCTGGAAGATAACGTTGTCACGGTCAACGGCAAGGTCGTCTTTGAAGTTTTTGAAAAAGGCTGGACCCAGCTTCCACTGGTCAAAAGCAACGTCGGGCTCATCAACGTCAGCGTCAACCGCGGGGCGGCGTTCGTCACCATGCAGGGCGGGAAATATTACCTGATGGTGGACAAGCCCGGCCGTTATACCCTCAACGTGGAATTCCTCATCAAGGCCTCGCGCGAGCGCGAGCGCGGCCCGGGGCATTTCAATTTCGACGTCATGCCGGCCCCGATCTCCCAGTTTGAGTTCATCATCCCGGAAACCGGGGTGGAGATTTTTGTCGATCCGGCCATCAAGGTCGAGGTGAAAAAAGACGCGGACAAGACCTCGGCCTGGGCCGTCATGCCCAACACCAACAGCATCACCGCGCGTTGGACCAAGGCCCTGCCCAAGGAAGAGATCGCCCCGGTCAAGATGGAACCCAAAGTCTACGCGGATACCGCCACGTATGTCTCCGTCGGCGAGGGGATCATCCGTTCCCAGACCACGGTCAGTTATTCCATCCTGCAGTCGGAAGTGTCCACGTTCCGGATCTCCATCCCGGAGGACGTGAGCCTGCTGGATGTCCAGGGCAGCGAACTGCGCGACTGGAAGGTGTCGAAAGCCGACGGCGTGCAGTATCTGGACGTTTATCTCAATTTCGGGATCAAGGGCAACTATGTCCTCACCATGACCTATGAACGGAATATCGGCGAAGGTTCGGTGGTCGCCGACATCCCCTGGGTCAAGGCGACCGGTGTCGAGCGCGAAAACGGGTTCTTCGGGATCGCGGCCCGCACCAACGTCGAGCTGGACGTGAGCAAGATCGAGCACGTGACGCAGATCGACGTCAAGGAGCTGCCGTCCTCGATCTGGGGCAGCTCTTCAAACCCGATCCTCCTTGCCTTTAAATATCTGAACCATCCGTTCAACATCACGATCGATGTCACCCGCCATGAAGAGATGCCGGTTCTGGTGGCGGCCATCGACTGGGCGGATTTCTTCACCCTTTACACGGCGGAAGGCAAGGTGCTGACCCGCGCCACCTACCAGGTCCGCAACAACGTCAAACAGTTCCTCCGCCTGGGGCTGCCGGAGGGCGCGACCCTCTGGAGCACGTTTGTCGCGGGCAAACCGGTCAAGCCGGCCAAGGACAAGAACGGCAGCATCATGGTTCCGCTGGAAAAATCCCAGTTGCAGGGCGAAAGCCTGACGAGTTTCCCGGTGGAGATCGTATATCTTAACGAGGGGACCAAGATGCAGAGATTCGGCCGGCTCACGCTGGGGCTTCCCCGGGTGGACATCCCGATCAGCGAGATCCAGTGGTCGGCGTATTTTCCGTCGGAATTTTCTTATTTCAGCTTCGGCGGTGACGTGAAACTGGTGGAGTCGCCGTACCGTCCCAATGTCCCGACTTTCGGACTGAGCCGCGGGATCCAGGGCCGCTTGCGTTCGGCCACGGATGACATCGGCGAGCAATATTCTGCGGGGAACGTTCAGGTTGCAGCTAAAGCGCCCCGCAAGGCCTCCATCAGCAAAGAAATAGAATCGATCCAGAGCAAGGGGATCCTCCCGATCAAGATCAGCGTGCCGGAGCGGGGCGTGAGCTTCCGTTTCACCAAGCTCCTGGTCACCGAGAAAGAAAGCCCCAGCCTGACGCTGCGTTATTCGGACGTCATGAAGAAGTTCGGCGGCTGGATCATCCTGGCCTTGGTCATTGGACTGATCGTCCTGCTGGTGAAAATGATCAGAAAAGCCGTTCGCAAGTGAACTTCCGGTTCCCGGGGAAAGGACATCCGGATCCGCGTTGGACAGTGAATTCCGACTTTTCAGCATAGCCCATGGGGCCGCTCTGGCCGTGATCCTGGGGACCGCGTTGCTGCTGGTTGTTCTCGCGCGCAGTCCCCGGATTTCCGGGCGGTTAAGGCTGGCCGACTTTTTCCTGGCCGGTCTTTTGCTGGCGAACGAATTCCTCTGGTGGGGGATCGCCATCGCGAAAGGCTTTTGGCAGGCCAACTGGGGACTTCCTCTCCAGATCTGCGACCTGGCCATTTTTGCCAGCGCCTATTGCCTCTTCCGCCATCATCAGCTGATTTGGGAGCTGGCGTACTTTTGGGGGCTGGGCGCGACCCTGCAGGCCCTGATCACTCCCGATCTCCATGTCTCATTCCCGCAGTATTATTTTTTTAAATTTTTCATTACGCACGGCTGTATCGTGATCGCGGTGATCTATCTCGCCGCCGGGCTCCGGCGTCCGATCCTTTTTTCTTCCGCGCTCAGGGTCTGGGTCATCACCAACGTTTACGCGCTGTTTGTCATTGTGTTCAACGCACTGACGGGCGCCAATTATTTGTATTTGATGCGCAAGCCCGCGCAACCGTCGTTGCTTGACTATCTGGGACCATGGCCGGTTTATCTACTGGGTTTGGAGGCGCTCCTGGTCCTTTCTCTGGGATTTTATTATTTGCCGTATGTCTTTGTGAACCGGAGGACCCAACGTCATGACCAAACCTGAACCTTTGCCCAGGGGGAGAAGCATCTCAGGGGAACTGCTGGCCGTCGGCGCTTACTTTTTGTTTGTCGGCGCGGCTTTTTTCCCGGACGCATTGGCCGGAAAGTACAGCGCGGGCGCGGCATCGTATGCTATGATCGGCCCGGCCATCACGGGCGGACTTTTTATTTTGAGCGGGGCCGGGATATTATTGCGGTATTCCTTGTCCATTCCCTGCGGATACGCGGCAGTGCTGCTGGCCGCCCTGCCGATGATTGGCCGGGCGCTGGTCATGGATTATGGCTTGCAGCGGCCGGGCCAGGCATTGCCGGCATTTCAGGAGATCCAGGACTTTTTCCTGGCTTGGGGAACCGATTTCTTGACTCAAGTGCTGTTTCCCGTCTATTTTTTGACGCGGCATAAAATTAAAACGCTTGTGAACACCCCGCGGAAATACCAATGATCACATTTCCGAAAAATTTTTATTGGGGCGCGGCCACCTCCAGCCACCAGGTCGAGGGAAACAATTCCAACAACGACTGGTGGGCCTGGGAGCAGGCGGGGCACACCAAGGAATTGTCCGGCCGGGCCGCGGGGCACTATGACTTGCATGAGAAGGATTTTGACCTGGCGCGGCAGCTCTACCAGAATGCGCACCGTTTTTCGGTCGAGTGGAGCCGAGTTGAACCGAGGGAAGGGGAATTCAGCGGGGAGGCCATCCGGCATTACCAGCGGGTCGTGGCGGCGTTGCGGGAGCGCAACATCGAGCCCGTTGTGACCTTGCACCATTTCGCCAATCCGCTGTGGGTCTCCCGCCAGGGCGGGTGGCTCAATCCCAAGGTCATCGGGTGGTTCGGACGCTACGCGCAGAGGATGGCCGAGGCGTTGGGAGGCGGCGTAAAATATTGGGTCACGATCAACGAGCCGTTGGTTTTTGTTTATCACGGGTTTGTCCTTGGTAAATGGCCGCCGGGGGAGCGTTCGCTCCCCGCGGCCTTTCGCGCCGCCGATCATCTGGCTAAGGCCCACGGTTTGGCGTACCGGCAAATTCACGGATTGTTCCGGGGCCGTCGTTTACCGTCACCTTCGGTCGGCATCGCTCACAACATGGTGGTGTTCCAGCCCTGCCCGGGAAAAAGCGGCTTCCTTTGCCGTTGTAACGTTTTTTTGAGGCACTGGCTCTTCAATCTGGGTTTTCTGGACAGGATCCGGGGCGCGATGGACTTTATCGGACTAAATTATTATATGAGGGAAATTTTGACGAGCGACCCGTTGCTGGGGGCGGGGCCCTGGGGCAAAAGGTGCAATGTCCCTCACGGGCACGGCGGCCATCTCAATATGCTGGAATGGGACCATTACCCGCAGGGGATCCATCAAGTCCTTCAATACCTGAAGCGTTACCGCAGACCTGTTTTGATCACCGAAAACGGGACTTGTGAAGAGGATGACGCGTTCCGCTGGCGGTTCATCCGGGAACATTTGTTGCAGGTCCATAAAGCCATTGAAGAGGGCATCCCGGTAATCGGTTATCTTTACTGGTCCTTGCTGGACAATTTTGAATGGGACCACGGATTCAGGCCGCGGTTCGGCCTGGTCCATGTGGATTACGACAGCCTCGCGCGCACCCTGCGGCCGAGCGCCCACCGCTTCGCGGAGGTCTGCCGCACCGGGCGGCTGGAGGAGTGAATCCGGGTGCGACATTTTTTTAAGGTAATCCCTCTGGGGGCGGGTTTTCGTAGTATAATTTTGGAAACAAGAAGGGATCGATTTAGATGAAACAGGAAAATATGCGTTCCTTGGAGAGCTTGAGCGCCGTCTGCCATTATTGCGGCGTCTTCTCCGTTTTTATCGGATCGGTGGTCATTTTTATGGATTTTCTCCGCAAAGATTTCGAGCATATCCAAACCGGGATTTTTCAGTTTGCGATCGGTTATGCGCTGGTCAAAGTGTCAAGCCGGATTGCGATGATCGTGATGTCGGAGAAGATTGAGCGTTGACCCGGATTCCGGCCCCTGCCGAGTGCGGCCGGGTTTCCCGGTTGTGAAAGGCCCTGCCGTCCGATATGTTTTTCCCTTACCGTGACGATAATCCCAGCCGGAGTTTTCCGGTGATGACGATCCTGTTGATTGTCGTCAATATGGTGGTCTTTGTCACGTTCGGACTGCGGCCGGACTATGAGGCGATTGTCCATGAATACGGCTTTATCCCGGGCCGGTTCAATACGTTGAGTTTTTTTACCAGCATGTTCCTTCACGGGGGCTGGTTTCATCTGATCTTCAATATGTGGTATCTTTGGCTTTTCGGCGATAACCTTGAGGACCGGATGGGGAAGCTGGGGTTTTTGGGGTTTTATCTCCTGGGTGGGATTTTTGCCTCACTCCTGCACTCGGCATTCTCCAATGAGGTCATGAAAACGGTTCCCTGCGTGGGCGCCAGCGGGGCGATCAGCGCGGTCATGGGAGGATACGTCATTTTGTTCCCTCACGCCAAGGTCCGCGTCGTGATTTTATTTTTTTATAACATCATCCGTTTCCGCTGGCCGGCGTTTGTTTTTTTGGGGATATGGTTTGTGGAGCAGTTGTGGGCCGGGGGAGGGACCATGCTGAATGTGGAGGCCAGCCCGGTGGCTTATTGGGCGCATATCGGCGGATTCGTTTTCGGGGTCGGCGGGGCGTTCATCGCCCGATTGTTGGTGTGAGGTGCGGACGGGCGGCTTTGATCCCGTCGGATTTGAGGTGAAAAGGCATGTATCGTCATCTGGATTCTGAGAAAATCGTTCAAACCATCGAACTGTTGGACCGGAGGATCAGGGAGCGGTTCCCCGAATCCGGGCTTGCGAAAGTTTCCGCCGAACTGTTGAAGACCGGCCAGGAATCCAAGGACCGCAGCCGGTGGGTGGCCCGCCCGCATTGGGAACTGCGTTTTCTGCTGTGGTTTCTGGTGGTGCTGATGGCGGTGAGCTTGGTCCTGGCATTTTTGCGACTGGACCTGCAGGCCCACCCCCTGACGTTTGGGGAATTTGTTCAGGTCCTAGAGTCCGGCATCAACGACATCGTTTTCCTGGGCGCGGGCGTGTTTTTTCTCGTCACAATTGAGACGCGCATCAAGCGCAATCGCGTGCTGTCTCTGATCCATCAACTCCGGGCCATTGCCCATGTGATCGACATGCACCAGCTGCCCAAGGACCCGGAAACGCTTGAGGAAGATTACCTCCAGACAAGTTCTTCTCCTCAAAGGAGGATGACGGCCTTTGAACTGCAGAGATACCTGGATTACTGCAGCGAGATGCTCGCGATGATCGGCAAGATCGCGGCGTTATATGTCCAGGATTTTGAGGACACCGAGGCCGTGGAGTCGGTCAACGAGATCGAAGTTTTAACAACAGGATTGTCGCGCAAGATTTGGCAGAAAATCATGACTCTCCAGTCTTACCGCGGGTGAGTGAGAAAAGGATTTTGACAAGGGATGGGGATATCCATCCATCGTGCTGTGAGAGCCGTTTATTCACAAAACATCGTAAAGGACTTCTATGGAAATTGGAATTGTCGGATTGCCGAACGTCGGCAAATCAACGTTGTTTAACGCCCTGACCGGGGCCATGGTGGCGGCGCAGAATTTCCCGTTCACAACCATCGAACCCAACGTCGGGGTGGTCCCTCTGCCGGACCCCCGGCTGAACCGGCTGGCGGACGAATGGAATTCGGAAAAGATCACGCCGTCCGGCATCCGGTTTGTGGACATCGCCGGGCTGGTCAAAGGCGCGAGCCAGGGGGAGGGGCTGGGGAACAAATTTTTATCGAACATCCGGGCCGTGGACGCAATCGCGCATGTGGTTCGATGTTTTCACGATGATAACGTGATCAACGTCATGGGTTCGCTTGATCCCCTGAATTCGGCCGAGATCATCGAGACTGAACTTCTTTTAGCCGACCTTCAGCAGTGCCAAAAAGCGGCCGAAAAGATCCGCGGCGCGGCCAATGCCGGCGACAAGAAAGCCAAGGACAAGATGGCCCTGTTGGAAACGCTGATCAGCGGATTCAACGCAGGCAAGGCCGCCCGTAACCAGGGCTTGCCCCCGGAATCGATCGAGGAGTACCAGTTCCTGACAGCCAAGCCGGTCCTTTATGTGGCCAATACCGATGAGGGGAACGCGGATCCCAATCTCCTGGAGCCGCTGCGCCAGAGGGCCCAGCAGGAGGGCGCCGGGCTGGTCGCCTTGTGTACAAAAATCGAGGCCGAGATCGTCCAATTACCGCAGGAAGAGAGGTCGGCGTATTACGAAGCCGCCGGGATCACTTCGCCGGGACTGGCCGCTTTGGCCAGGGCTGGGAGGGAATTGTTGCGGCTTGCCTGTTTCTTTACGGCCGGCCCCAAGGAGACGAGGGCCTGGCTGATTCCCCAGGGGACAAAAGCCGTCAAAGCCGCGGGCAAGATCCATACCGACATCGAGAGGGGATTTATCCGCGCCGAAATTTACAAGTACGATGATCTGGTAAAGCTTGGTTCTTACAAAGCCGTGCAGGAAAAAGGCCTTTTGTCCCTGGAAGGCAAGGATTATGAGGTCCAAGATGGAGATGTTGCGTATTTCAGATTTAGTGTATAATTAGTGAGTCCTAAACTTGCGGAGCCGCAGGCGAACGCAAGTTTGTTGGGCGAACTAACCCCGCAGCTCTGATTTGCGACAGCAAATCATGCGGGGTGTCCTGGATTTCCTAATTCCGGAGGTTTAACATGCGAGTCCTTGTCTGGGTAGCTGCTTTAGCAGTGGTGTTGCAGGGCTGTGCCTCCACCACGCCCAAACCCGAAGTCATGAAGGCAATCGAGCTGCGTTATAAAAAAATTTTGATTCTGCCGTTCACGCGGGCTGAGGAGGACATCCGGATTTTGGCCGGGAACATCCTGGCCGAGGAGCTCGGGAAGGCCCCTGGTGTGACAGTGACCGGGCCGGACAAAGTCGGCCTTGCGTTCATTCAGGGCATGGATTTCGAAAAGCCGGACGATTACGGCGCCCTCGACTTGACCCCTGAGGCCGCCGACGGGGATGAGCGCCGGGGCAAGGTCGTCTCTGCTTTCGGCCCGGATGCCGTTATTTTTGGATCTTTTCTGTCTGAAGAGAAAGTCGTGGCCCTCTACGTCCAAATGATCAATCTGGAGACAGGGGCCGTGGTTTTAAGTTTTTCGAAAGAGGCGGAAATTCATAACGGCGATGGGAACGCCGCCGTCCGGGAGGCCTCCCAAGCGGCCGCCCAAAAGATCGCCGAATTCCTGAAAGAAAACATTACGACGATCTACTTCCATCGGCGATAATTCTGCGGTATCCCCCAAAGGATTTTTCTTGTCTCCCGACGGTTTGTGATATAATGCCGGCTTTGTTCGGTAACCTCAAAAACGATCAACGGAACAGAATATGATTGCGGCCAAAGGCATAGGTTTGCAGTACGGCAAACGCCGTCTTTTCGAAGACGTCACGGTGACTTTTTCGCCGGGGAACTGTTACGGCGTTATCGGAGCCAACGGTTCCGGCAAGTCCACATTTTTGAAAATCCTTTCCGGAGAGATCGATTCCACGGCCGGGGAGGTGTATCTTCAGCCCGGCGCGCGCATGTCGGTCCTGAGCCAGGACCAATTCGCTTTCGATGAATACACCGTCCTGATGACAGTAGTGATGGGGCATCAAAAGCTCTATGAGATCATGAAAGAACGCGACGCCCTGTACGCTAAGCCGGATTTTTCCGAAGCCGACGGCATCCGGGCTTCGGACCTGGAGCACCAGTTCGGCGATCTTAACGGCTGGGACGCGGAATCCGAAGCGGCCAAGCTTTTGAGCTATCTGGGGATCGCGGAACAGCACCACCAGTCCCTGATGAAGGAGCTTGAGGGCGGACAGAAGGTGCGCGTGCTTTTGGCCCAGGCCCTGTTCGGAAATCCCGACATCCTCCTCCTGGATGAGCCCACCAATCAGCTGGACGTCGAGACCGTCATGTGGATTGAAGAATTCCTCTGTGAGTTCAAGAATATTGCCGTTGTCGTTTCCCATGACCGCCATTTTCTGGATCAGGTCTGCACGCATATTCTGGACATTGATTTCGGCCGGGTCCAGTTGTATTCCGGGAATTACTCATTTTGGAAGGACGCCAGCCAGCTGGTCATGCGGCAGAAGCAGGACGTGAATAAAAAAGTGGAGGAGAAGCGCAAGGAATTACAGGACTTTATCGCGCGTTTCAGCGCCAACGCTTCCAAGTCGCGGCAGGCCACGTCCCGCAAGAAAATTCTGGAAAAGCTGAATTTGGAAGACATCAAGCCGTCATCCCGCCGTTATCCGTACGTCGATTTCAAGCAGGAACGGGAGGCCGGCAATGATCTTCTGGAGATCGACCATCTGTCGAAATCTTTGGACGGCAAAGTTTTGTTCAAGGGCCTGACGGTGCACCTGAACAAGGGCGACAAGATCGCCTTTGCCGGACGGAACGACCGCGTCAAGACCGTCCTGTTCCAGATCCTGACCGGCGAAATGCCGGCAGATGCGGGTTCCTTCAAATGGGGGATGACGACGTCGATTTCCTATTTCCCTAAAGACAATAAGAAATATTTTGAGACGGATTTAGGCCTTATCGACTGGCTGCGCCAGTTTTCCCAGGTCAAAGACGAGAATTTCATCCGCGGGTTCCTGGGGCGCATGCTGTTTTCCGGGGAGGAAGCGTTCAAAAGCGTCCGCGTGCTCTCCGGCGGGGAAAAGGTCCGCTGCCTTCTGGCGAAGATGATGCTGGCCGGTTCCAATGTTCTGATTCTGGACGAGCCGACCAACCATTTGGATCTGGAATCGATTTCCGCGCTCAACAGCGCCCTTGAGCAGTTCAAGGGCACCGTGCTGTTCTCGTCCCATGACCATCAGTTCGTTCAGACCGTGGCCAACCGGATCATTGAAATCACTCCGCACGGTTTCATCGACCGTCAGCATACCACGATCGACGAATATCTGTCCGATGATAGGATCCATCAGCAGCGTGAAGCTTTGTACGCGCAATCCACCGCGGTCGCATGACCATGAACCCTTTTTCGATCCACACCGAGACCATCGAGCTGCAGCAGCTGCTGAAGGCGGCCGGGCTTTGCCCGACCGGCGGCAGCGCCGGACAGGCCATTGTGGACGGCCTTGTCCGGGTGGACAGCCGGATCGAACGGCGCAAAGCCTGCAAAATTCACCCCGGACAACGGGTGGAGTTTGACGGCGCGGTCCTCATTGTCGAAAGGAAAGCCGTATGAAATGGCGGCGGTGGCTCGTCGCGTTTTTTCTGCTTGTGTTTGTGGTTATGTCCGCGATGTTCGCCGCGCTGAACTCCGCCGGACTGACTGTGTGGATGGCCCGGCGCTGGTTGGCCGGGTACCAGCCGTCCTGGAAGGTGGAGGCGCTGGTCCTGGCCAAGCAACGTTTCCGTTTCCCGGCCCGGTTGGATTTTGAAAATTTTGTCGTTAAATTGAAGTCCCACGACGCGTCGCGATCCCCGTCCTCCGGCGTTCTTTTTTTCAAAAAGGGCTCTCTGGGGCTCGAGGGCCCCCGGAAAATCGCCGTCCGTGTGGAAGGGTTGAGTTTTCATGCCGGGAAAACGATTTTGAAAGGATTGGCAGGCCGCGGCCATCTTTTATTTTCCGATGAGCCCTGGCCGTCCTTTGAGGCGGATCTTTTGTTGGCGAGTGTCCAGGCTGATGCCGTGTCCGCGCGGCCCGTTTCCGCCCGTGTTTCGGGAAACGCCCGGCAGGTGGATGTGACGAACATGACCGCCGGGGTTTTTCAAGGCCGTCTCGAGGGGCGGGTGCACGCCGATTTCAGCCGCCTGCCGGAGATCCTGGTGGACGCGAATTTGCAAGGGCAAGGGTTTCGGCACGCGAGGATCTCGACAGGAGATGTTGTCCTGACCGTGCAAGCCGTTCTTGAGAGGGAGAGGATCAAAAGCATTGAGGGCGGCCTGAAGGCGTCCTCGCTTGAGTCGGTGCCTTTGAAGATTACCGGAGTGTCATCAAGGATTCTCGGGGATGACAAGGCCATGCATTTGCCGGATTTTTCAGCCGAGGCTTATGGCGGCGTGTTGACCGGGGAGTTCTCCCTGGAGTATCCGCCGGCGTTGTTATATGCGGTCGATATCCACCTGAAAGATCTGGAGGTGGAACAGCTGAAGCAGGTCAACGACGCGATCTTTGCTCAACTGCAGGGACGTTTGAGCGGGGAGATGAAGGCCAGCGGCACCCCCCAGGGCGTCGATTCTCTCGGCCTGGAGATGACGATGCCCGATGGCGGGAAGATCAGCGCGGAACTCCTGCGTTTTGTCCTGCAGTATCTTCCGGCCCGTTCTTTGGAGCGCCGTGACCTGGAATTTCTCCTTAGCACCGGGGGGATGGTCCTGGTTGAGGTGGCTGACCTCGCGGTGAAGAGCGTCAGCGATCAAAAGCTCGAAGGACTGGTCAAGATTTCCAGCAAAGAGCTGAATGTTGATCTGAATATCCAGAACGATATTTTGATTGACGGCAAGGTCACTTCTGTTATTCAATATTGGGAGAAAATTTCGGGTAAACTGGGGCCACTGCTGAAGTCCGGGGCTTTCTAGGGACTTGAGCGAAAAGGGAGGGATTATGGGAAAGACGCCGTTGGGTGCGGTTTGTTATCTTCTTCCGGCTGTGTTGGCGCTGGGGGGGTGCACCGTGAAAGCCGTTGGGGACCCTAACCGTCCCATCACCATCAACGCCCATGTCATTGTCGACATCCGGGGACTGGAAAAGACGGCCAGCAGCATCGAGGATTACGTCAGCGGCGAAAAACCGACGCTGGATCAAAATTCGTCGAAGAACGGGGAGGCAAAAGAATGAAAACGATAATGACCATCACGATGATCGTTATGTTGAGCGCGATATCTTTCTTGTCCGGGCTGGTTCCTGCCGCATGGGCGGCGTCCTATGACATTAAGGAAATGACCCCGGAGGTCAAGGCGGCCCTGGACAGCCGCCGTGAGCGTTTTGAACAGCTGCGCGCGTTGAAGGATCAAGGGGCCATCGGTGAGAACAACCGGGGATACGTCGAGACGTTGGCGGATGACGCCGAAGCCAAACGCGTTGCCTCCGCCGAGAACAAGGACCGCAGGCTGATCTACGAAGCGATTGTCGCGCAGAATAACCTGGCCGCAAGCGAACTGGCGACTGTGGAAAAAACCTTTGCCCAGGTCCAGCGCGGCAAAGCCGACGCCGGGCATAAAGTTCAGGATGCGTCCGGGAACTGGGCAACCAAGTAGTTGCGGGATGATTGACGGGTCCGGGGCTTAATGGTAGAATGATGCCTTCATTTTATCAGGACATTGAATATTGGAATGTCCGCCGCAAGTCCCAGCGGTGTGGGGACTTTCTCGGATATTAAATTTGGTCGTCGGGAAGTAGCGCAGCTGGCTAGCGCGCAACGTTCGGGACGTTGAGGTCGTGGGTTCAAACCCCACCTTCCCGACCATTTATTTTAGTGCAGGGGTTTGAAGCCGACCCGAGCGCCATCGGTCCGAGCGAGGGCGGCCGGGTTCGGAGGAGCCCCGCTGAATAGCGGGGCGGGGGAGAACAAACCCCTCCGTCCCGACCATTCTTTATTAAGGCAGAGGAAGTCGGGACTTCTCTGGATGGTCGATTCGGACTGTTTTTGAGGTAGCCGACCATTTATTTTAGAAAAGGGGTTTGAGGGCTCGTGGTGCGACGAATAAGGAACGCCCGCCACGAACGCCCCGCGAGATGTGATCGGAGCCGGAGGATTCTCCGAGCGCCATAGTCTCTATCCCTTTCGCAGCATTGTCATTGTCCCTTCTGTTTTTTAAAATTTGCTTTTCCTGTGTTCATATGCCCATGGTCCTGGCGCACATTTTCTATTCCGGCATGGTCCAGGGGGTTGGCTTCCGCTACACATCCCACCGGATTGCTTCGGACGCCGGGCTGAAGGGCTGGGTGCGGAACCTGAGCGACGGCCGCGTGGAATTGGAGTTGGAGGGGGCCAGGGAAAACGTCGAAGAATTCATGCGCCGGATCGACGAACATTTCAGCAGTTATGTCCGGGGCAAGGACATCACCCTCCATCCCGCCAGCGGCCAGTTCCGCGAATTTAAAATCCTTCCTTGATACGAATGCCTTCCGGCTTGAGGGTCTCATGCGATACGGAATTTTTTCAGATATCCACGGGAACCTGGAAGCGCTTGAAGCTGTTATCCGTTGCCTGAAATCGCAGAATATAGACCAATGGTTGTGTGTGGGAGATGTGGTCGGCTATGGGGCTGATCCAGCGGGATGCATCCGGCGGGTGCGGGACCTGGACGCGTTTTGCGTGGCAGGCAACCACGATTGGGCCGTCCTGGGAAATATCCAGCTGGAATATTTTAATCCGCTGGCCAGAGAGGCTGTCCTCTGGACGAGGGGGCATCTCAGCGACGAAGATCTGGATTTTCTTCAGCGTCTGCCCGGCCGGTATCACAATCAGGATTTGATAATGGTCCACAGCACGTTGCCGGAGCCGGAAGATTTTGATTATTTGTCCAACGTCCCCAAAGCCACGGCGATGTTCCGCCATTTTCGGGAACCGGTGTGTTTCATCGGCCACACGCATGTGCCGGACATCGTCAAAAGCGAGGATGGGACCGTGTCTTTCGAACGCGAACGGACCTTGGCCCTGAAGGCGGGCGCCAGGTATATTGTCAACGTCGGAAGCGTCGGCCAGCCGCGCGACGGGGACCCCCGGGCCGCGTACGGGATTTATGATGCGGCACTCCGGACTCTTTCCATTCAGCGGGTGTCTTATGACGTGGAGCTGGCGCAGGAAAAAATCTTGAAATCCGGACTGCCGCCCTGGCTGGCGAGCCGTTTGGCGCACGGGCAATAATTCTTTCCATGGATAAAACCAAAGCCGTCAAAGAGATAGAGCGCCTTTCCCGCGAGATCGAGGAACATAATTACCGTTATTATGTCCTCGACCAGCCGAAGGTTGCCGACAAGGAATACGATGATCTGCTCAAACGGTTGATCCGGCTTGAGGAGCAGTTCCCTCAGCTGCGGTCCGGGAATTCCCCCACTCAGCGGGTGGGGACCAAAGTGGCTGCCGCGGCCAAACCCGTGACGCACCGTCTGAAGATGTATTCCTTGGACAACACGTATTCCGTCGAAGAATTGCGGGAGTGGCATGACCGTGTCCTGAAAGGACTGCCGGGCCAGGCGGTGGAGTATGTCGTTGAATTGAAGATCGATGGCGTGAGCGCCGCGTTGACGTATCAGCGTGGTGAATTCGTTCTGGGTGCGACCCGCGGCGACGGCATCGCGGGCGAGGACGTTACACACAACCTGCGCACCGTCCGGTCCGTGCCGCTTAAGCTCAAATCGTCCGGCCGGGACCCCCTTCCTGAGATCCTCGAAGTGCGCGGCGAGGTCTACATGCTGCGGAAAGATTTTGAGGCCCTGAACAAGGAGAGGAAGAAGAACGAAGAGGAAATTTTCGCCAATCCCCGCAATGCCACCAGCGGTTCGGTCAAGCTCCTGGATTCGCGGGTGACCGCCCGGCGGAACCTGCAGTTTTTTATCCACTCTTTTGGGCTGATAGAAAGGGACATGGCGGTCAGCAGCCAGTGGGAATTTCTTGCGAAGGCGAAGCAATACGGATTCAGCGTGAACCCTCACAACCGTTTGTGCCGGTCCATCGGCGAGGTCATGGATTTTTATGCGGAATTTCAACAGCGACGCAGCGGGCTCCCGTATGAGGTGGACGGCGTTGTGATCAAGGTCAACAGTTTCGCCCAGCAGGGCCGGCTGGGCGCGACGCTGAAAAGCCCGCGATGGGCCGTGGCGTTCAAATTCCCGGCGTCCCAGGCGACCACAACCGTGCGGGACATTGTCATTCAGGTCGGGAGGACAGGGGTGCTGACCCCGGTGTCGGAACTGGAACCGGTTCCCTGCGCCGGTGTTACGATTTCGCGGTGCACACTCCATAATTTTGAGGAGGTGGAACGGCTCGGGGTCAGGGTCGGCGACAGGGTTTTGATCGAGCGGGCCGGAGATGTCATCCCGAAGGTCGTGAAAGTCGTCGAGCCGGCCCACCCGAGGGGGAAGCGGGTCACGGTCCCTTTACGGTGTCCGGAATGCGGAGGGCCGGTGGTGAAGGAAAAGGATGGGCAGGTCGCTTACCGGTGTGCCAGCCCGTCATGCCCCAAACAGCTGGAGCGCAGGTTGATCCATTTTGCCTCCCGGGGAGCCATGGACATTGAGGGACTCGGGGAGTCGGCGGTCGTACAGTTGCTGGAAAAAGGGTTTGTCAAAGACCTCTCGGACATTTATGCTTTGAAGAAGGAGCACTTGCTCCGCCTTAAGCTTTTTAAGGACAAGAAAGCGGAAAAACTTTTGTCGGCCA
This sequence comes from Candidatus Omnitrophota bacterium, assembly GCA_030688425.1. Classification (NCBI taxonomy): domain Bacteria; kingdom Pseudomonadati; phylum Candidatus Omnitrophota; species Candidatus Omnitrophota bacterium. The sequence continues at coordinate 279,000 of JAUYIB010000018.1, forward strand.
TCCAGAAGAGCAAACAACAGCCGTTGTCGCGATTCCTTTTTGGATTGGGGATTGTGAACATCGGGGAAAAAGCCTCGCTGGTTCTGGCCCGCCGGTTTGGAACGATCGACCGGGTGATGGCGGCCTCGGCGGATGACCTCCAGGCCATACATGAGATCGGCCGCGTCATGGCGGAATCCCTGGCGGTGTTCTTCCTCCCGGCGTCCACCCGGAAGCTTGTCGAGAAATTCCGCCGGGCCGGCCTGGGAATGAAGGAACCCGTCAAAGAAATCCCGGTTGGGGAATTGTCCGGGAAGAAATTTGTTTTTACCGGCGAGCTGGCCAACCGTTCCCGCGCCCAAGCGGCGGAACTGGTCCGCCGGAACGGCGGTGAGGTCCTGTCGAGCGTGAGTAAAAGTGTGGATTTTATTGTCACGGGTGAGAACCCGGGGTCCAAATATGCCAAGGCCCGGAGCCTGGGCGTCAAGATCATCAACGAACGCGAATTCGAGGAGATGATTCATGAAGCGAATTGAGAGAACGATCCATGGGCAAGTTCGGGTTTTCGGGATTCTATTTTTGGCCGGCGCCGTCCTCATGACAGCGGCCGGCTGCGAACCCTTGCGCAAGAAATTTGTGCGCAAGAAGAAGGCGGACCAGAGTCAGCGTGAGGAGCTCCAGCCTATCCTGGACCCGATCGATTATCCCGACCAGATGGCGACCCCGGCCGAACTTTACCGCCAGCATTTCGCATTCTGGCAGGTGTGGTCCCGGGACCTGCTGACCGATTTGGAAGAGGGGGCCAGCGATAAAAGGATCCTTTTTGCCCTGGCGAAAGTCCGGGTCGAGGTGGAGGAGATGGGCAAGCTTTTGACAGGGAGCAAACAGCAGTCCCTCGCCCGGCTGGGCGAACAACTGGCCGGTGTCGAGAATGATCTTAAATTTTCCTCCGCCGTGCGCGGCCGGGAGACCATCAAGCGGGAGCTGGAATCCATCGGCAGAGCCGTGCGGGAAGGGTTCCGGTTCGCGGACGTGGAGAATTCCCTCGCCGCCGCGTCTCCGAAAAGCCCATGAAGGCGTTGATCGATGATTTTATCAATTTTCTCTCCGTGGAACGGGGGCTGGCCCAGAACACCCTGGTCTCCTACCGCCGTGATCTGGAAAAGTACACTCGATACCTTGCCGAATTGAAAATTGCGTCGCCGGATGCGGTCAAGCGTGACCACGTCACGGATTTCATTTACAGGCTCAAACAGCAGAAGCTTTCGACCCCGTCGATCTGCCGGAATCTCGCGGCGGTGAAAATGTTTCACCGCTATCTCGTCCGGGAGCGTCTCTCCAAAGAGGACCCGACAACCCTGGTGGAAACGCCCAAGATCTGGCAGCGCGTGCCGGATGTCCTGACCCAGCAGGAAGTCCAGTCCATGATCAACGCTTCGCAGGGCAAGGGCTGGCAGCAAATCCGCGACCACGCGATCCTGGAGCTTTTTTACGCCAGCGGCATGCGCGTTTCGGAATTGGCGAACCTGAATTACGAACATATCAATTTCGACGTCGGATACGTGCGGTGCATCGGCAAGGGACAGAAAGAGCGGATCATCCCCATCGGGCAGAAGTCCCGGGATGCGGTTGAAAAATATTGCCGCGATGTCCGCGGGCCTGCGTTGAAAACCAGGCCGACAGCGGTTCTGTTTTTGAGCCGTCTCGGCAAAAAATTAAGCCGGCAGAGCATCTGGAAGATCATCAAGTTTTATGCCCGGAAGGCCAACATCAAGAAGGTCATCAAGCCGCACACCCTGAGGCATTCGTTCGCGACCCATCTTTTGGAAGGGGGGGCGGACTTGCGCTCCGTCCAGGAGATGCTGGGGCATTCAGACATCTCCACGACGCAGATCTACACCCACGTGGACCGTGAACGGCTGAAGACGATTCATAAGCAATTTCATCCCCGCGGTTGATGGAAAAAGAAAGGAAGACATGAAGGTCCGGTTGACAGGTTTGGGTACAAAGCGAGCAGCTCTGGTACGGGCCGCGGGACGGATTGCGCGAAAGAACGGTTTTGCCGCCTATCTGGTCGGGGGATGCGTGCGGGACGATATTTTGAAGCATGAGGTTAAGGATCTGGATATTGTGGTGGAGGGAGACGCGCGCCAAGTCGGGCGGGAACTGGCCAGGGACATCCATGGCCACCTGACGGCGTATCCGCAGTTTTTGACGGCGACGGTTGTCTCGCCGGATGGCCTCCGGCTTGATTTGGCGACCGCCCGTTCGGAGGTGTATCTTTTCCCGGGGGCTTTGCCCCAGGTCCGGCCGGGGTCGATCCGCCAGGATTTGTTTCGCCGGGATTTTACCGTTAACGCGATCGCGGCGACGATCCTGCCGGGCCGGTTTGGAGAGGTAACGGACTTTTTCGGCGGCGTCGAAGACCTCGCTCAGGAGAATATCCGGATCCTTCATGACAACAGTTTTGTGGATGACCCCACGAGGATCCTGCGCGCGATCCGTTTTGAGCAGAGATTCGAATTTCGCATAGAGCCCCAGACGTTGGAGCTCTTGAGGGCCGCTTTGCGGAGCGGAGCAGAAAGACGGGTTAAGCCCCAGCGTTATTTCGCTGAATTCAAAAAGATTTTTAAGGAAGCTTCCCCCGCATGTGCTCTCCGGCGGGCTCATGCCCTGGGGGCCCTGAATTTCTTGGGGGATGCCCTCTGTCCGGATTTGGCCTGGTTTTCGCGTTTTGAGCATCGTATTCTTTGTCTCCGGGAAGACCGGTTTTTTAGGGACAGGGATTGGGCGTCTGTTTTTTTGATGGCGTTCTTTCATGGGGCCCGTCCGCAATCTTTGCAAAAGATGGTCGAACGCTTCGGCTTAAGCCGGGACGAGAGAAAAAATTTGATTTCTGCCGGGGCGGCGCTGGGAATTGCGGCAAAGCTGGGAGGGCGGAATCTCCGCCCCAGCGATGTTCACGATTTGCTGAACCCGCTGTCCGCAGAAACAATTCTCTTTATTCGGGCAGCGACTTCGGTTAAGATAGTGGGTCAACGCGTCGACGATTTCTCCAAAATTTACAGCCGCAAGAGATTGTCGATCACGGGAGACGATTTGAAGCGTTGCGGGCTTGAGGACGGGCGGGAGACGGGTCGCATCCTGAAGGAAACGCTGGCGGCCAAGATCAACGGGGCATTGGCGACCCGGCGCGAGGAATTGGATTACGCAAAATCGCTCATCCTGCATTAAAGGAGATGACACCATGGAGCGCATGGAACGGATCAATGAGTTGATGAAGAGGGAAATCAGCGATATGCTGCAAAAGGAATTCCAGGACCCCCGTTTTCTCAGGGTCACGGTGACAGGGGTCAGCGTGAGCCGGGATCTGCGTTACGCCAAGGTCCTTTATACGGTGTTGGGCGAGGGGAACGAGACAGAACAAATTCAGGAAAATCTCAGCCGGGTCAGCGGCTTTGTGCGCAAGCTGGTCGGCGAGAGGATCCGGCTCAGGCATATTCCCGAGATCCAGTTTGTTTACGACAAATCCGTGGATTACAGTATCCACATCGAGCAGATGATTAATGAAATCCATCAGCAGGGCAACGGGAGCGAAAAGCTCTGAAGGGAAAGATCCGATGAAGGCAACCCGGGAGATTCTTCAGGCGATCAAAAAGCACAGGAGGTTTCTTATCAGCACGCATGTCAGTCCTGATCCCGATGGGCTTTCGTCCGAGCTGGCCATGGCCATGTTTCTCCGGAAGATGGGGAAGCAAGTCGTGATCGTGAACGAGGAGACCGTCCCGGTCCGTTACGGCTTCCTTCCCGGCGCGAAGATGATCCGTTCCTGCCGTGCGGCGCGAATCGCGGATTATGATGCCGCCATCATTGTTGACTGCGGCGATCTGGGGCGGATCGGCCCGGTTGGGAAACTGCTCCGGCCGGACAGGCTGCTTATCAACATCGACCACCACATCACCAATGACCTGTTCGGTGATTTGAATTTGAACGACCCCTCGGCGTCTTCGACGGCGGAAGTCATTTACGAGCTTTTTCGCGAAGGCGGCGCGTCCCTGACAAAGGACATGGCCGTTCTGCTCTATTTGGGCATTATGACCGATACTGGGTGTTTTCGTTATGAAAACACCACGTCCCGGACCCATGAAGTGGCCGGGCATCTTTTGAAATTCAGTTTTTCAATCAGCGAGCTTTACCGGCGCTTGTATGAAACGGTCCCGCTGAGAGATCTCCAGAATTTTTCCAGGCTTCTCAACCATTTTGAAGTTTTTGAAAAGGGGCGGATCGTTTGCCTGGAAGTTTCGAAGCAGATGCTCCGTCAATTTTCGGACGCCATCGATCTTCGGGATTGTGTTTTTAAATATTTGCGCACCATCGCAGGTGTGGAGGTCCTGGTGGTTTTAACGGAGCACCGGAAAAACGAGACGCGGGTGAACCTGCGCTCGCAGGGGGGCGTCGATGTCGCCCGGATCGCGTCCGGTTTCCAGGGTGGTGGACATCCGCGCGCCAGCGGCTGCAAGATTGCGGGGGACCTGAAGGCGGCCAAGCGGAAAATCATTTCCCGCATCAAACAATCTTTGTAACGAGAGAAGGGGTTCATGGAAGGAATTGTTGTTGTCAATAAACCGACGGGCATGACGTCCCACGACGTGGTCAACCGGACCCGTCGGAAATTCAAGATGCGCCAGGTCGGACATGCCGGAACGCTGGACCCGCTGGCAACCGGGGTCCTGGTGATGTTGCTGGGGAAGTCGACCAAATTGTTCCGGAAATTCGAGGCCTTTGACAAGGCCTATCGGGCCACGCTGATCCTCGGCACGCGGACGACCACCGCCGACATTCAAGGCACCGTCACCGGGACCGCCCCGTACGAGCATATTTCCCGGGAACAGGTGGAGGAGATGCTCAAGCAGTTCGTCGGGAAGATTGAACAGACCCCCCCGATGGTCTCGGCCGTCAAGGTGAAAGGCCGCCGCCTGTATGAGCTCGCCCGCCAGGGGGTTGAAATTGAACGTCAGGCCCGGCAGATCACGATCCGGGAGCTTAAACTTCTGGATTTCCACCCGCCGCGCGTTTCGTTTTTTTTGGAATGTTCCAAAGGCACGTATGTGCGCAAATTGGCCGAAGATGTCGGCGAGCGCCTGGGTTGCGGCGCGTGCATCGCGGAAATCGAGAGGACCAAGGTGGGGCCGTTTCTCATCGAACAGGCTGTGTCTTTGGAGGACCTCAATGAATCCCATGTCAGAAGCTGGCAGGGGTAGATGCCGGCCTCCTGTCGGGAGCAAGAGTTCCCCGCCCCGGCGCGTGTACGTACCATGAAAATATTCCGTGGAATCCAGTCCCTCAGGGCGCATTTAAAGAAGCCTGTCGTTGCCATCGGTGTTTTTGACGGCCTGCATCTGGGGCATCAGCGCCTGATCCGGACGGCCGTGGCCAAGGCCCGGGATATCCGGGGCACTTCGGTTGTGATGACGTTCCATCCCCACCCCGTGCATGTCCTCCATCCCGAAAGCGGGTTATCGCTACTGGTGTCGCTCCCTTACCGGTTGAAACTTGTGGAGGCCATCGGCGTTGATGCCTGCCTGGTGGTTCCGTTCACGAAGAGATTTTCCCGCCTTTTGCCTGAGATTTTCATCAAAAAATTGATCGTTGACAGGATCGGGGCCCGGGCCGTTATCGTCGGCGATGACTTTCGGTTCGGCAAGGACCGGACCGGGACCATGGATCTCTTTCATGAGGCTGGGCGCCGTTACGGTTTTGAAGTCCTTCCCGTGCATCTCGTCAATAAAAATCATCATCGGATCAGCAGCACGCGGATCCGCCGGCTGATTTCTCGGGGCCGATTTGAAGACGCGTCGCGTTTCCTCGGACGGCCGTATGCCTTTTACAGCAGGGTTATCCGTGGGGACGGGCGGGGCAGGGCTCTGGGATATCCCACCGCGAATCTGCTGCTTTCCGGCGAGGTGATCCCGCCCGTGGGAGTTTACCTCATGCGGGTCTTTACCAAGAGGGGCATGTATTTGGGGATTGCCAACGTCGGCCGCAGGCCGTCTTTTCGGAAGATTTCTCCGTTGACCCTGGAGGTCCATCTCCTGGATTTTCAGGGGAACCTCTACGGCCACGATCTCCTCGTCGAGTTTGTCAAAAAAATTCGCAACGAAAGAATTTTCCCGTCCCGAGATGCCCTGATCGGCCAGATCCGCAGGGATGAGGCGACAGCCAGAAGATTCTTTGCCCGGTCGCGCTGAGTCCTTCTCCCTCAAGCCGCCCCACCGCATTCCTGTCATTCCTCAACTGTTCATCTGCTGTTCGATCCTTGTGAAATGGGTCAAAATATTTTCCTGGGGATCGCCATCCGCCTGAGGATCCCCATATGTTGATAAAAATCCTCCACTTTATACAACTCGTTGTATTTCATTAAAATAAGGAAATATTATTGTTGACAACTTTGGGGGCCCTTACTATACTGAGCATGTGGTGGAATAAAGTGGAGTAAGGTGGAGGAGGGGTTTCCCCAACATGTTTTACGGCGAATACCAACATGCGATCGACCGTAAGGGACGGCTGATTTTGCCGGCCCGTTTTCGTGACGTCTGCAAAGAATTCGGCATCGAAAAATTCTTTGTGACCCGCGGCCTGGACAAGTGTATCTTCATGTTCAGCGCCGACGAATGGCGTTCGCAGGAGCAAAAATTCAAAAACCTTTCGTTTACCAAGCAGGAATCCCGCAGTTTTAACCGTTTGTTTTTTTCCGGCGCCGTTGAAGTCGCTCCCGACCGCCAGGGGCGTTTCATCATCCCGCAATATTTAAAAGATTATTCCCAGATCAAACGCGACACCGTGGTGATCGGCGTTTCGAACAGAATCGAAATTTGGGACAGCAAATTGTGGGGAGAATTTTATAACACGACGAATCAATCCTTTGAGAAGATCGCAGAAAATGTGCTGGGGATATAAACCGAACCGATGATTTTATCTATGGGACAAATGGAGGAGTCCATGGAAGGACGAGACCTGCATATCCCGGTGATGTACCGGGAGGTCCTGGAATGGCTCAGGCCGTCGGCCGGCGCGTTTATCGTCGATTGCACCCTGGGCTTGGCGGGCCATTCCAGGATGATCGTCGAGATGATCGGGCCGCAGGGACGTGTCATCGGCATCGACCGCGACAAACATTCCCTGGCGCTGGCTGCGGAACGGCTCCAGCAATTTTCAGGGCAGTGCGATCTGGTGCACGACGATTTTCGCCATCTTGACAAAATCCTGAGCGCGCGCGGTGTTTCGCAGGTCGACGGAATCCTTCTGGACCTTGGCATATCGAGCTTTCAAATGGACAACCCCCAGAGGGGTTTCAGTTTCAGATCCGACGGGCCTTTGGACATGCGGATGGATCAGGAGAGTTATATCTCGGCCTATGATTTGGTCAATTCACTTTCGGAACAGGAGATCGCCGCGATCTTGAGGAATTTTGGGGAAGAACGATGGCACAGCCGCATCGCACGGTATTTGGTCTCTCATCGTCCGTTTCAATCAACCCAGGAATTGCGTGAGGCGATTGTGAAGGCGGTGCCTTCGTCGTCCTTGCGGCAGAAGATCCACCCGGCCACCCGGTCATTTCAGGCGTTTCGGATCGCTGTCAACCGGGAATTGGAAGCCCTGCAGATCACTTTGGAGCGGGCGGCGGATTTTTTGAAGCCGGGCGGACGGATTTGCGTCATTTCCTTCCATTCTTTGGAAGACCGGATTGTGAAGCAGCAGTTTCGGTCATGGGCGCAGGAGGGGAATTTCCGAGTGTTGACCAAGAAGCCGATCCAGCCGATGGAAGATGAGATCGTGGAGAATCCTCGCGCCAGGAGCGCCAAATTGCGGGCGGCGGAAAAGATTTAAACCAACGACCAGATTACCAGAGGGAGATTCTGATGCAATTATTCCGGTTCACGAGAGCAATCCTGATGATCAGCATGTTGACGTTGATCTACATCCACATGCAGATGCAGATTTTTGCCCTGGCTTATCAGGGGCGAAAACGGGAACTGTTCATCGCGCGCATCCAGGAGAGGAACAGCGCTTTGTCATCGAACATCCTGGAACTGAAGTCCTCGAACAACCTGGGGATCAGGCTTCTGACAAAGGACTCGGAACTGAGATTTCTGGACCAGGAAAACGTGATCCAGCTGGTAACCTCCCAGCCGTCCTCCGAGCAGAAACTGGCGGCGTCGGCTGAGGGCAAATCCGGTGATCTTCTGAGCTGGATCCCGTTTCGTGGCCAGGCCGAGGCCCGTGCCGCGGAACGAACCGCGGGGCCGCGGCCGTGAGATGCGGGAAAGCGAGCTGGTGTTGACCGGACTTTTTTGAGATTTTTCCATCCCTAACCGAGACCCATAGAAGAGCCATTACGTGCATATTCAAAAACGCTCCTTGAGATTCAGCTGCGTATTTCTTTTCCTTATTTTTTGTCTTGGCCTGTTCTCCGTTAAGCTGCTTCGCATCCAGTTTTTCCGTTCCGAACACCTTTCCTCCTTAGCCGAAAAACAACATAATAATGCCGTCAAGATCGAGCCGGTTCGCGGAACGATCTATGACCGCAAGATGCGGCCGTTGGCCCTCAACGTCGCCGTTTACTCGCTGTTTGCCAATCCCCGCATGATGAAGCCGGAAGACAAGGCCAGGGCCGTCCAGGAACTGAGCTCATTGCTGTCTTTATCCCCGGAGTTCATCGAAGAGCGGATGAGCAAGAAGAAATATTTTGTCTGGCTTGCCAGGAAGCTCCCCGTCGAAAAGGCCGAGCAGGTCAAGGCCCTTAAGATCCAGGGGCTGGACTTTATCAAGGAAAGCAAGCGGTATTACCCGAATCAGTCGCTGGCTGCGCATGTCATCGGCTTCGCCGGGGTCGATAACCAGGGATTGGAAGGGATCGAGCTTCTGCATGATTCTTATTTACGCGGGGAGGCGGGGTGGATGCGGATCCTCCGCGACGCGCGGCAGAGGGAGCTTTTGATCGAAAAAGATTACCTCCCGCCGAAAGACGGATTTAGTCTGGTCCTCACCATTGACGAAACCATCCAGTATATCGCCGAACGGGCGCTGGACAAGGCCTTCCTGGAACACAACGCCAAGGGCGCGACGATCATCGTGATGGACCCCCAAACAGGGGAGATCCTGGCTCTCGCCAACCGTCCCACCTATAATCTGGCCGAAGTTGAGACCAGCAATATGGAGAACCGGACCAACAGGGCCCTGGCGTTCGTTTATGAGCCGGGATCTGTTTTCAAAATCGTGACCGCTTCGGCCGTGCTCGAGGAAGGCGTCTTCCAGGAAACCGACAAGATTTTTTGTGAAAACGGACAATACCGTGTCGCCAGCCATGTCCTGCACGACCATCATGGACACGGCACGTTGACATTTTCCGAGGTCATTGAGAAGTCTTCCAACATCGGGACCGTGAAAGCCGCCCAGAAGCTGGGGGGTGAAAAATTGTATCAGTATGGAAGGAAATTTCGGTTCGGGATGAAGACCAATATTGACCTGGCCGGCGAGGTGGATGGGCTGTTGAAACCGACGGCCCAGTGGTCGAAGGTCACCATCTCGGCGATCCCGATGGGGCACGAAGTCACGGTGACGCCCATGCAGCTGTTGTCCGCGATCTCGGCCATCGCGAATAACGGCACGTATATGAAGCCGTTCGTGGTAAAATATGTCAAAGACAATAAGGACGAATTGATCAAATCATTTGAGCCGCAGGCCGTGGATCAGGTCATTTCTCCGGAAACGGCCCGGCGCGTCCAGGCCATCCTGCAGAGGGCCGTGGAGAACGGCACGGGCAAAAAGGCCACCATCAAAGGGGTGTCCGTGGCGGGGAAGACCGGGACGGCCCAGAAAGTCCTGGGCGGGGCTCACTCTCACGACAAATTTTACGCGACGTTCATTGGCTTTGCCCCGGTGGAAAATCCGCGTTTGGCCGCGGTGGTTGTTTTTGACGAGCCCCATCCTTCGTACTTCGGCGGCACGGTGGCGGCGCCCGTTTTTCAGGAAGTGATTGAGAATTCCCTCAAATACCTGCAGGCCGGTGAAGAGGAACAGGTGATCGTGAAAAACCGATGATGCTTTTGGCGGATTTACTCAAAGATCTCTACGAGCAGCCCATCCCTCTGGAATTCGCTTCCCAGATTGTTAAATCCATCAGCTGTGATTCCCGCAAAATCGAACCGGGGACTTTTTTTGTCGCCGTCCAGGGGGTGACAGGGCACGGGCAGAAATTCATTGATGACGCCGTCCGCAAGGGGGCGCGTATCGTTGTCTGCCCGCAGTCCAATCTGGATATTTCTTATATGCAGAAGCACGCGGATGTCTGTTTTCTGCCTGTCCGGGACCCGGAGCAGATCCTCCGCCGACTCCTGGAGAGATTTTACGGCCGGCCGTCGGCCAAGGTCCGCGCGGTCGGGATTACGGGCACCAACGGCAAGACCACGATCAGTTATCTTCTGGAGTCCATCCTGGGATCGGCCGGACACAGTTGCGGGGTGGTCGGCACGATCAATTACCGTTATGGGTCCAAGATCCTTCCGTCCCACAACACGACCCCGGGGATCGTGGAGAACCAGGCCTTCCTGGCCGAGATGGCCGCAACGAACGTGGAATATTGCGTGATGGAAGTCTCCTCTCACGCCCTGGCGCAGGGCCGCGTGGATCTCATCGATTTTAAAGCCGCGGTTTTTACCAACCTGACCAGCGACCATATGGATTACCATAAGGACCGGGAGGATTATTTCTTGGCGAAATCGAAATTGTTCGCCATGTTGTCCGATCAGGCCGCGGCTATTCTGCCGTCTGATGACGAATACGGGCAGCGCCTGGTGAAAATGACCAAGTCCAGGGTTGTGACCTACGGCGTCACGCAGCCCGCGGATTTTCGGGCGAAAGATCTGCACATGGGCTTGTCGGAAACGCGCTTTGTGATCCGCGCTCCCGAAGGGGAAATCCCCCTGGCCACGCGGCTGATCGGTCTCCACAATGTTTACAATATTCTGGCCGCAACAGCTGTCTGCGCCGTCGAAGGAATCCCCTTGTCCCAGATCCGGGCGGGGCTGGAACGGCTTGACAATGTGCCCGGCCGGCTGGAACAGATCCGCGGGGAACAGGATTTTCATGTCTTTGTGGATTATGCGCACACAGAAGACGCCCTCAAGAATATTTTGACCAGTATCCGGGGGGTGAGCGATCGTCCCGTCATTCTGGTGTTCGGCTGCGGCGGGGACCGCGACAGGACCAAGAGGCCCCGCATGGGGCGGGTCGCAAGCGAACTGGCGGATCGCGTGATCCTGACCGATGACAATCCCCGCAGTGAGGACCCTCAGGCGATCGTGGATGAGATCATCCCCGGGTTTGCGCGGAACAACTATACCGTGATCCTGGACCGGGAAACGGCGATCCGCACCGCTTTGGGAATGGCCGGCAAGGGGGATGTGGTCGTTGTGGCCGGCAAGGGGCATGAAGATTACCAGATCTTTAAGGATAAGACCGTGCCGTTCAAGGAACACGACGTCATTCGCCAATATTTGCGCGAGCTCAAGACCCCGGCCGGAACCGAGAGACCCTGAGCCGGGCCTGTCAGGAAGAGGCAGAATGTTCACCGTCCAAGATATCCGCAAAGCGACCAAAGGGCAGCTGCTGCAGGGGCAGGACTCTGTCCGGCTCAGGGGGGTTTCGATTAACACCCGCACGATCCGCCGCAGATATCTTTTTATCGCTATCAAAGGAAAAAATTTTGACGGGCATGACTTTGCGGCCAATGCCGTGAAAAAAGGGGCGACGGCCCTGATGGTGTCGCGCCGGGCCGGTCCTCTTCCCGGCGGCGTTCCGGTCATTCTGGTGGATGACACGGTCAAGGCGCTTGGCCGGCTGGCCCGGTATCACCGCGACCGGTTCTCGATGCCCGTCATAGCCCTGACTGGTTCCGCCGGAAAAACGACCACCAAGGAAATGGCTGCGCGGGTCCTGGCGGCGAAATATAGGGTGCTCAAGAACGAAGGCACGGAGAATAACCATATCGGCGTGCCCATGACGCTGCTGAAATTGAGGCCTTCCCACGAGATCGCCGTGATCGAGACCGGCACCAACCAGCCGGGGGATATCCGCTGGCTGGCCCACGTGATCCGTCCGACAGTTGTGGTCTTGACCAATATCGGAGAATCGCATTTGGAACGGCTGAAAGATTCCTCCGGTGTTTTTCGGGAAAAATTTGAGCTCGTGCGGGGGATGACGGAGCGCGGGTGCGTGATTTACAATGCGGACAACCCCTATCTCCGGCGGGTCCCGGCCCTGGCCAAAGGCCATCGGATGATTTCTTACGGCACCAGTTCCCCCGCCGATCTGCGCGCGCGGGATCTGACGCTGTCCGCGAACGCGAAAATTTCGTTTTCCGTGAATTCCCGAAAGTGGTCGATCCGCACGCCGGCCGCACACAATGTCTCCAACGCGCTTGCCGCCATCGCCTGCGGGCGGTTGTTCAAAGTGCCGGAGGGCAAGATCAAGGGCCGGATTTTTTCGTTCCGTTTTCCGCAGGGACGACAGACCCTGAAGAAGGAGGGTGGCTGCTGGGTGATCAACGACACCTATAACGCCAACCCCGTTTCCTTGCGCAGCGCCCTGCAGACGCTGGCTTCTCTTAATAATAAGGGCCGTAAAATCCTTGTCTGTGGTGATATGCTGGAGCTGGGCGGCCGGTCCGCCCGCCTTCACCGGGACATCGGCCGATTTGTCGCCCACTGCGGCGTGGATGCTGTGCTGTCGCTGGGCAAGCTGTCGGAAGCCGTTTCCCGGGAGGCGAAATCCGCCGGTGTGCCGGTGGTCGCCCGTCACTTCGGGAGCGCGGAGCAGCTCAATCAAAAACTCAAAGAATACCTTCGGCCCGGTGACGCTGTTTTGGTCAAGGGATCGCGGGGCATGAAGATGGAACGGATTATTGATTTTCTTGAGAAAAATCTCAACTGACAGAAAGAGCGACGCATGTTTTACTACCTGTCCCAATTGAAAGAATTCTTCATCGGGTTCAACATCTTCCGCTATATCACCTTCCGGGCGGCGATGGCAGCGGTCACGACCTTCCTGTTGTGCATGGTTCTCGGGCCGATGCTGATCCGCTATTTTCATGAGCGTCAGATCCGGGAAAAGGCCAAGCGCGACGACTGCCCGGACCTGGACCGCTTTCATCATTCCAAGGAAGGCACGCCGACCATGGGAGGAATTTTCATCGTCGGCAGCATCGTGCTCTCGGTCCTTCTTTGGGCGGACCTTTCCAACAGGTACGTCCTCCTGACGCTTCTGGCGTGTGTGTTCTTGGCCATTTTAGGATTTTGGGATGATTACCTCAAGCTTATCCGGAAGGGCAAGCAGCGGGGGTTGCGGGCCAGGTTCAAATTTTACATGGAACTTCTGCTGGGGCTGGGGATCGGGGCGTATTTGTTCGTTGGCCCGGACCAGATGACGACGCTGGACGTGCCGTTTTTCAAAAATCTGGTGATCACTCTGGGACTTTTTTATATTCCGTTTGTGGCGTTAGTGATCGTGGGAACGACCAATGCCGTGAATCTTACCGACGGCCTTGACGGGCTGGCCATCGGATGTGTGATGATCGTGAGCCTCACTCTGGGCATTTTGAGTTACGTGGCCGGACACCTGAAATTCAGCGAATATCTGTTTATCCCTTACATTGCCAACGCCGGGGAATTGACCGTGATCTGTGCCGCGATCCTGGGCGCCAGCCTGGGTTTTCTGTGGTTTAACTGCCATCCGGCGTCCGTGTTCATGGGCGATGTCGGTTCGCTGGCTCTCGGCGGGAGCCTGGGGACGATCGCGGTCCTGATCAAAAAGGAGCTGCTGCTCGGCCTGCTGGGCGGTGTTTTTGTGATCGAGGCCCTGTCGGTGATCATCCAGGTGATTTCGTTCAAGACCCGGCGCAAGAGGGTTTTCAAAATGTCTCCGCTCCATCACCATCTGCAATTGTCCGGCTGGCATGAATCCAAGATCATCATCCGTTTCTGGATCATCGGGATCATTCTGGCCCTTTTAACATTGACCACGTTGAAGATCAGGTAGCCCCATGGCCATGGATTTGCATAACAAGACCGTGACCGTCATCGGCGCCGGCCGCAGCGGCCTGGCCGCGGCGAGGCTCATTGTCCGCAACGGCGGACGCGTGAAAATTTCCGAGAAATCCCCTCGCATGGAGTTGCCGGAAGAGTTTCGCCTTTGGGCGGAGCAGGCCGGAGTGGCCATGGAGTGGGGCGGCAACACCCGGGAGCTTGTCACGTCGAGTGACCTTGTTGTTTTGAGCCCTGGTGTGCCGATCGCTTCTCAGCCCGTGGCCTGGGCCAAAGCGTCCGGGATCCCCGTGATCGGCGAGGTCGAGCTGGCTTTCCGGTTCTGCTCCAAGCCCGTGATCGCTGTTACGGGCAGTAACGGCAAGACCACGACGGTGACGTTGATCCGCAACGTGCTCGCCGAGGCGGGTTTCGGCGTGTGCCTGTGCGGGAATGTGGGCGAACCGTTCACGGATTTTGTCCAGGACATGAGCCGGATCGATTATGTCGTCCTGGAAATCAGTTCCTTCCAGTTGGAGACCATTGAACATTTTCGGCCGCGCATCGCGGTCTTCTTGAATTTCAGCCAGAACCATCTGGACCGGCATAAGGACGTTGACGAATATTTTGACGCCAAGAAGCGGATTTTTATGAACCAGGGTCCCGGCGATTATGCCGTTCTCAACGCCCAGATCGATCGCATCAGCGATCTGGTCCCTGAATTGCGGGCAAGCGTTGTTCTTTTTAATGAGGACACGGCTGTCAATCCCAACCATCAGGCGGTACTGAAGGTGGCGGGGGTCCTGGGCATCGGCGAAGAGGTCTGCCGCAAGGTCTTCGGGGAATTCAAAGGGGTGGAGCACCGGATGGAAACGGTCCGGACCCTGGACGGAGTGGATTACATCAACGATTCTAAATCCACTACGGCAGAATCCGGGCGCTGGGCTCTGCAGAATATCGACAGGCCGATCGTGATGATCTGCGGCGGCCGGGACAAAAATATCGATTTTTCGGTTCTGAACGACCTGGTCCGCCGGAAGGTCAAGCGGATGATCGCCTACGGCGAGGCCCGGGGCAAGCTGAAAAAGACCTTTGAGGGCGTGGTCGCTGTCGACGAGCGCGAGCGCCTGCCGGAAGCCGTCGAGCAGGCCCGCAAATCCGCCGGCCCGGGGGACTGCGTTTTGTTGAGTCCGATGTGCGCCAGTTTCGATCTGTTTCAGAACTATGAGCACAGGGGCCGGGTGTTCAAGGAGATCGTTAGCAGCTTGCGCTGAAGCCGTGGAATCCTTATGAGAGAAATCCGTCTATCCATCACCATGATCGTGATCCTGCTGATCTTTGTCGGGATCGTGATGATCTACAGCGCAAGCTGCATTTACGCGCTTCAGGAACTGAATGACAGCATGTATTTCCTCCGTCGCCATTTGATGTTCCTGGTCATCGGTTCTGCGATGATGCTGACGGCCATGACCATTGATTACCGGGACCTCCGGAAGTATGCCAAGCCGCTCCTTGTGATCGGGATCGTCCTCCTGGTCCTTGTCCTGATCCCGCACATCGGCAAGGCAAGTTACGGGGCGAGGCGCTGGTTCAAGCTGGGGCCTTTTTTCTTTCAGCCGTCGGAGTTCGTCAAACTGGCCATGCTCATTTATGTGGCGGATTTTCTCGCCCGCAAGCAGACGAAAATTACGGATTTTTTCCGGGGATTTTTGCCGATCGTCATGGTGGTCGGAATCACGTGCCTGCTGATCCTCAAGCAGCCTGACTTGGGAAGTTCTGTCCTGATCGCCCTGATCGTTTTCATCATGATGTTCGTCGCCGGGGCGCGTCCGGCGCACATCCTGTCCTTGGGCCTGTTGGCCCTGCCGGTCCTGTTTCTTCTGGTGGCGCGCGTGCCTTACCGCATGAAGAGGATCGTGGCCTTCCTCAATCCCTGGGAAGACAGCCAGGGGGTGGGTTTTCAGCTGACCCAGTCCCAGATCGCATTCGGGTCCGGCGGCCTGTTCGGTGTCGGGCCGGGGCACAGCATGCAAAAACTGTATTATCTTCCGGCGGCGCACACGGATTTTATCCTTTCGATCATCGGTGAAGAGTTGGGATTTGTCGGCGCGTTTGCCGTGATCCTGCTGTTCGTCGCTTTTATCTGGCAGGGGGCGAGGATCGCGAAGCGGACCATGGACCCGTTCGGGTATTACTTGAGCACGGGGATCGTCGGGATCATCGGTCTGCAGGCCATGGTCAACGTGGGGGTGAGCATCGGCGCTCTGCCGACCAAAGGGCTTCCTCTGCCGTTCATCAGTTACGGCGGATCGGCGCTGGTGTTTAACATGGTCTGTGTGGGGCTCCTGCTTAATATTTCCCGCATCCAGGACCAGTCCGGCTGAGGCCGCGAATATTTTCGAGGAAGGTGCGGCATGAAAATCGTGATGGCAACCGGCGGAAGCGGGGGGCACCTGTTCCCGGCCCTGTATGTCGCCGATGTCCTGCGGGTGCGGGGCCATGAAGTTTTCTTTGCCGGGGCCTTTGGGGGGATGGAAGAAAAGATCCGGCGGCACGGGTATTCGTTCAGGGACCTGCCGGCCAAAGGATTGAAGACAAATTCGCTAAAGTCCGTTCTGGAATTTTCCGCGGCTATGATACAATCAATGGCAAGGGCAGGGACTATGCTGAGGGAGATCCGCCCTGACGCCGTGGTGGGCTTTGGCGGATACGGTTCGTTTCCCGTTGTGGCAAGCGCCATTGTTCAGCGCCGGCCCGCGATGATCCATGAGCAGAACGTGATTCCCGGACGCGCCAACCGTGTCCTTTTTCAATTCGCGGACAGAGTGACGTTGAGTTTCGAGCGGACGAAATCCTATTGCCGCCGGAAGGACGCTGTTGTCACCGGGTGCCCGTCCCATCGCCCCGACCCCCGTTGGACCGGCCGGTCCGCGCGGGAACATTTTGGCCTCGATCCGGAAAAATTCACGGTCCTGATTTTAGGAGGGAGCCAGGGTAGCCGGAGGATCAACCGGGAGTTCCTTTCGGCGGTGGAAGGGATGGGAACACCCGCCGGTTTACAGATTATTCATCTTTGCGGCCAGGCGGATTTCGGGGAAATGGGCCGGGAATACCGCCGGATAGGAGCGGATGTCCGGTTGTTTGAATTCCTGGACGAAATGGAAGCGGCGTATGCCGCCGCGGACATGGTGATTTCCCGCGCCGGGGCCGTGACCGTTTCGGAGATCGCCGCTTTTGGTGTCCCGGCGGTGCTGATCCCCTATCCGTATGCCGGCGGCCATCAGAGGGCGAACGCGCTTGTCTTGGCGGAATCCGGACGGGCCGACATGGTGGAAGAAAAGGACCTCTCGGCGAAATTGTTGGAGACCTTGATCCTGGATCGGATGACCCACCGGGGAAACAGGCTTGCCGCGGCCGTCATGCCGCCGGATGCCGCGGAACGGCTGGCCGGGGAAGTCTTGTCCCTGGCGGCTGGCCGGGGCAAGCGAAAGGGAACGTAGCCGGGATGTTCCGGAAAATTGTTTTTGTGACGATGTTGCTGGCGGGCCTGGCGTCCGTCCGGGGCGACTGCCAGAATCCGAAATGGCAGGAGTACCGGTGCACGCATTTCCTTATTTATTATAAAAATGTGCCGATGGATTTCGTGAAAGAAGTCGAAGAGGCCGCTGAGGGATATTACAGCGCCATCACCCGAAATCTCGGATTCACCCGTTATCAGGGCTGGGCCTTTGAAGGCCGGGCCAAGATTTTTATATACGACGATCAGGATGATTATGTGGAGTCCTCGCGGCAGGCGGGCTGGTCTTCGGGCATGGCCAGCGCGCGGGAGAAAGTGATCCGGACGTTTCCATCGGCGCACGGCTTTTTTGATTCGACCCTTCCGCATGAACTCGGGCATATCATTTTTCGGGAATTCATCGGTTATCGGGCGATGATCCCGCTGTGGCTCGAAGAGGGCGTGGCCATGCACCAGGAGAAGGCCAAGCGCTGGGGAGCCCATCAGATGGTCCTTAAGGCCATCGAGAAGGGGGAATTCATCCCCTTGAAGGCCCTGACCCAGATATCCCTGACGCAGGACACGGACAGGGCCACGGTCGATCTGTTCTATACCGAGTCGGCCAGCGTCGTGTATTATCTGATCACCGAGTTCGGGATCCACCGTTTCGTGAATTTCTGCCGGGCCCTGAAGGAAGGGCGGACGTTTGAGGCGGCCTTTGTCTCCGCTTACAGCCGTTTTCAAAATGTCGACGACCTGAACAAGGCCTGGGTTGATTACTTGAAGAGAAAATAAACATTATGGCGCACAAACATTATCATTTCATCGGCATCGGCGGGATCGGGATGGGGGCTTTGGCCTCCCTTGTTCTGGCCAAGGGCCATCGGGTCAGCGGGTCGGACTTGAAGGAGAGCCAGTTGTTTCTAGAGCTCAGGCACCGGGGGGCCGCGGTGTTTCTCGGGCATGCCTACGAGAACGTGGGGCAGCCGGATTTCGTGGTTTATTCCTCGGCCGTGGGGGAAGATAACCCCGAGATGAAGGCGGCGCGGGACAAAGAGATCCCGGTGCTGCGGCGCGCGGAACTGCTCGCGGAGCTGATGAGCAATCATGTCGGCATCACGGTGGCGGGCGCCCACGGCAAAACCTCAACGACATCCATGATCAGCTGTCTTCTGATGAGCGCCGGGATCAACCCCACCACCGCCGTCGGCGGGATCATCAACGGGACGTCCTATAACGCCAATCTGGGCCGCGGCCAGTATTTCGTGGCCGAGGTGGACGAGAGCGACGGGTCATTCCTGTATTTCCAGCCGTTTTATTCCATCATCACCAACATCGATTTTGAACACGTGGATTACTACCATACCTGGGAGAATATCCTGGCGGCCTACGCCCAGTTTGTCCAGCGCACGGCCGAGGGCGGAACGGTCATCGCCTGCGGGGACGATCCCAACCTCCGCCGGATTCTGGAGTCCGTCGGCCAAAGGCACCTGACGTACGGTTTTTCCAAAGACAACGATATTTTTGCGGACCGTATCGTTTTGGACGGTTATCAGTCGCGCTTTGATTGTTTGGCTGACCGGAACCCCCTGGGGACCTTTGAGCTTTCAGTCCCGGGCCGCCACAATATCCTCAATTCCATGGCGGCGATCGCCCTGGGTCTGGCCCTGAACGTCGAGGTGCCTGTCATCCAGAAAAGTCTCAAGGCGTACCGCGGCGTGAAGCGGCGCATGCAGATAGTCGGCGACATCACGGACATTTGCGTCATGGACGATTACGGCCATCATCCGACGGAAATCAAGGCCACCCTGCAGGCCGCCCGGCTTTTGGGGAAGAAACGCGTCGTGACGGTCTTCCAGCCGCACCGGTACACCCGCACGAAATTTTTGATGGACGGGTTCGTGGAAAGCCTGCAGTTGAGCGATTATGTGATCATCACGGACATTTATGCCGCCAGCGAGCCGCCGATCGAGGGCATCAGCGCCGAGACGATTTGCGGCCGGCTTCGGGAGAAAACGGACAAGCCCGTGGTGTATCTGAAGAAAGAAGATATCTTCGCTCACCTGCGGGATGCGGTCAGGCCGGGGGACCTGGTGCTGACGCTGGGCGCGGGGGATATTTATCGCATCGGTGAAGAGCTTGTCCGGGACCTGACGGAAAAGGCCAGGAAAACCTTGCTGAGCGTCGGTAAGAAAATATGAACGCGGCGAAACCGGGCCATGTCGGCGTTTTGATGGGGGGGTGCTCGTCGGAGCGCGACATTTCCCTCAAGTCCGGGCACGGGGTTGCGGAGGCGCTGGCGTCGACTGGATGCCGAGTGAGTCCGCTTGTGGTGACGTCCGAACATGGGGCGGACATCGTACGGTTGGTCCGCGATTCGGGAATCGAAGTCGCGTTCATCGCTTTGCACGGGCGGTTCGGGGAGGATGGGACGGTCCAGGCGATCCTCGAGAAGCTGGACATCCCGTATACGGGGTCAGGCCCGGAGGCGAGCCGTAAAGCTTTGGATAAGGTTACCACCCAGACTCTTTGGAAGGCGGCGGGACTTCCGGTGCCGGATTTTTGGGTGATCCGGAAGGGGGCCGACGCTGTTCAAAATATTATTGATCCATTGCCGGCGTTTCCGGTTGTGGTCAAGCCGTCGAGGGAAGGGTCCAGCTTTGGGGTGACGATCGTGAGGGCCATGGATCAGTTGTCTCCCGCGCTGGAGAAAGCTTTTGCATATGGCCCGGACGTCCTTGTCGAGCGGTTCATCCGTGGCCGCGAAGGGACCGCCGGAATTCTGGACGGCCGGGCCTTGCCTCTTGTGGAAATCCGTCCCAAGGCCGTGTTTTTCGATTTTGAAGCCAAGTACCAGAAAGGGATGACCGAGTATCTTGTGCCGGCGCCCTTGCCCGAAGACGTGGCGGCCCGCATCCAGCAGATGGCGGTGAAAGCGCACGGCGTCCTGGGCTGTGCCGATTTTTCGCGTGTGGATTTCATGCTGGATGAGGAGAACAATCCGTTTTTGCTGGAGATCAACACCATCCCCGGATTCACGCCGACGAGCCTCCTGCCGAAGGCCGCGGCCGCGGCCGGGTATGCGTTCCCGGATTTGTGCGTGAAACTGGTGGAGCTGGCGTGCCGCAAGCGCGCCAAGACGCCGACCAAAATATGACAAGATGCCGTGAATGAGTTGAGAAAAGAGGAGCTGTCCATTGGCCAAGAAGAGCAAGAAAAATGATGTCCTGAAGGGCGTGTTCAAAGCGGTCCTTGTCCTCGGGCTTGTGGCCGGGCTGGCCGCGGCCGTGGCCTTCGCCGCAACGGATTTCTTAAAGACGTCGCGGATTTTCACCATCCGCGCCGTGATCCTGGACCCGTCGCTTCAACCGGTCAAGTCGCGCTACCTGGAGGGCCTGATAGGGAAAAATATTTTTGACGTTGATCTGCGGGCCGTTCAGCGTAAGGTCCAGTTGCAATACCCCGAAATTCACAATCTGCGGATCCTGCGCAGGCTTCCGGACAAGATCCATGTCACCGCCCAGCGCCGCGAGCCGTTTGCCGGCGTGCGGTTCCATAACCGGGAGGTAATTTTGGACAGAAACGGGACCGTGGTGTCGTTGTCCCCGATTCCAAGCCTCCGCCTGCCCGCCATCACCGGGGCCAGGATCAGCCAGCCGGTGGCCGTCGGCAAGCCCGTGAATGAAAAGACCATCGGCGCGGCGTTGTCCGTCCTCAAGGCCGTGCAGACCAATTCGGACCTGTCCGCGATGTCCGTTGTTTCCATCGACGTCGCAAACCTGTCCAATATCGAGTTTCACACGTCAGACGGGTTGAAGGTGATCATCGATGATGAGGACATTTATCCGAAAATCCGGAAACTGGGTATTCTGACCACCCAGGGCGACGTCAACCTCAAAGATTACAAATACGTGGATTTGCGTTTTCAACAGCCGGTGTTGGGAAAAAACTGATATCAAAGGAAAGGGCCGCTATGCTGCGCAATCTGATCAGTGAAAAATATTTTGCCGGGTTGGACCTGGGGTCCCAGACCATCAAGACCAGCATCCTGAGGACCAATGAATCCCACCAGCCGGAGGTGGTCGGCGTCTTTGAATCAAAAACCAGCGGGTTCGGCAAGGCCTCCATCATCGATCTGGGGGAATTTTCCGAATCGATCAATGCCGCCGTGGCCGGCCTTTCCAAAAATACCGGGATCAAGCTGAAAGAGGTGACGGTGGGGGTTGGCGCCGAATTGATCACGGACCGGTTCAGCCAGGCGGTCATTCCGTTGTGCGACCGGGACACCAAGGTCGTGACCGACCAGGACATCCGTAAGGTCCAGACCCAGGCGCGGCTGCTGGGCGTGAACATGGAAGAAGTGATCGTGCACGATTTTCCCCAGCATTACCGTCTGGATGACGCCCATACGGCGGTCAATCCCGCCGGTCTTTACGGCAGAAAGCTGGAAGTCCAGTCCCTGCTGATTCTGGCCCACAACACCCTGATTAAAAATTTGACCAAGGCGGTCAACCAGGCCGGGCTGGAGGTGGGTTCAATCCTGTATTCCGGGACCGCGGCCTCTGATGTTTGCCTGACGCCGGAGCAGAAACGCCAGGGGTGCCTTTTTATTGATATCGGCTGCCGCCGGACGAGCGTCATGATTTTTAAAGACGGCCAGCTTCGCTGGATCGAGCACCTGCCGGCGGGGGGAGGGTTTGTCACCCGCAGCATTGCCGAGTCGCTGAATTTGACGTATGACTTGGCCGAAGATATCAAACAGTCGTACGCGGTGGCCACGCGCGCCGCCGCGCAGAATGAAGAGGAGATCCTTGTCAAGCGCGAGGACGGCTATATTCCGGTGAAGAAAGAATTGATTTCCGCTTCCATCGAGCCCGTGATCGCGGAGTTTCTGTCGTCTCTGGCCGGATCGGTCAAAAAATCCGCGCTCCATGACCAGTTGAATGCCGGCGTGATCCTGGCCGGCGGCGGGGCCCTGCTCCCGGGTTTGATCGAAAGGGTCGGAGAGACCACGAATCTTCCTGTCAAAATGGCCAAGGTAGGCCTCCTTCAGGACAAAGTGCACCATGCCGCTAAGTTCGCGGCCACGATCGGCCTTTCCCTGGCCGGTTTCCAGAAAGCCCACGCCGCTGTCGCAAGCCGGGAAAAGAACGGCCTGTGGACAGCCCAATTCGCCCACCGCGTCAAACAACTTTATCAGGAATATTTCTAATGAGCACACGATTTACGGAGCCGTAGGCGAACGTAAATCGTGTGTGCGAATTAGCCCCGCAGGTTCCCGCCGAAGGCGGGATGCGGGGGTAATGAGTTTACGGAGTCCTGCTGCCCCTTGCGTCATGGCGGGGCAAGAAGCAGGGCGACGTAAATTTGAGGAGCGAACTAACCCCGCTGATTCCCAAGCGGGGCTAATGAGTTTGCGGAACGCATTCCTGCGGTTCGCTTTGCAAAGCAAAGCGGCAGGGGCAATGAGCTTTACGGAGTCCTGCAGGGCGGCGTAAATGATAAGCGCGAACCCATTCGGCCTGGCTCAGGGTGATTTGGCCCAGCGATTTGCTTCGCCGAAATCGTGAAACGATTTTCGGCGGTTGCAGCAGCTGGGGTTTTTATGTTTTTGGGGGTTTTGGTGCAGTTACAGGACAGGCCTTACTTCCGGCGGGTCAGATAGAAGCTGATTTCCTTGAGGATCGCCCTCACCCGGTTGATATGGTTGAAGATGTAAAGCATCCAGAAGGAATTGAGCAGGATCAGAAGGACGATGATCAGGGTGCTGGTGGTTTGCGTGAGCATCAGCTGTTCAATCACATTGTCCCTGGACACGGTCGAGGCGATGTCGATTGCCCGGAACGTGGTAAAAATGAACCAGAAAAAGATCACGACCAGGACAAACTCAAAAAACAGCATGTAAAAATGTCGCATCATCCACCGGGCGAAGAGGTTGTCCCAGTAGCGGATTTTTGCCATGAAATCTTCAAAAGACATGCTGCCATTTCCTTTTTTATCTTTTTCCAGCTTTGTTTATTCTCATCATAGTCAATTTTATTTTCTTCCGCAACCCTTTTTTCCTGTCTTTTCTGTCCGCAGCGGGAAGCCCCGGAGAATCGGGCTGCTTCGCGCGGTCCACCGGGGAGACCCATAGAAACGTTTTTTTACTTGAGAGAGGCGAAATTTGGCTATACAATAAAAATTCGTGATGCGTATAGTGTCCGGCAGCAGTGTCGCTATGAAGAAAAAACAAAAAACCGCCCTTCCTATTGTTTTCGTCTTCGCCCTTTTGGCCGTGGGTGCGGCCGTTTTCTTTGCTCTCCGAGCGCAACCCCCCAGAGACGGCATCCGGCAGACCTTTTACGAAAGCGGCAAGATCAAGAGCGAATACACCTACCAGAACGGCGTCAAAGAGGGGAAATTCCGCGAATATGATGAAAACGACAACCTCCTGGTGGAGGGCGTGATCCAGGGGGGGCGGGTCGCCGAGACGCGGTACGATTATTACGTCGGGGGCAGGAACAAGTCCGTGGTCAACTTTGTGGACGGCAAGCGCAACGGAATTGCCAAGGAATTCTATTCCTCCGGCACCCTGCACATGGAGCGTTATTTTCAGGATGATCAGTTGGACGGACCTCTCAAGGAGTATTCACCCACGGGTGTCATCGAGGCGGAGAGGACATACCGGGGCGATCAACTCAACGGCCTGGTTCGCGAATACCTCAACGGCCAGTTGACCGCCGAGAAGACGTTTGTTAATAACAAGATGAACGGCATCACCAAGGAATTTGTGGCCAACGGTCAGTTGAAGTTTGAAAAGAATTACAAGGACGACGTCTTGGACGGGATCACCACGGAGTTCGATTCCGGAGGGACCGTTCTATATGTGCATGCATACGCCAATGGAGAATTGGTTTCTACCAAGGAATTTTATGAGGACAAGAGGATGATGCGCCTGACGCGGTTTGAGGGCGGGAAAACCGTTTCTCTCACGGAATATTATCCCAAAGGCGCCACCATGAGGGAAAAGTTCCTGCAGAACGGCCAGATGGTCCAGCTCAATGAATATTATGATACCGGAAGCGTGATGTACAAAAAATACTACAAGGACAGCCTTCTCCTGAAGACGGAAGAATACGATGTTCAGGGCAATTTGTTGAATGTTCAGAAATTTTAAATTTCTTGCTGAAAGAATGCGGCGATGCCCTTCTGTCCGGTCTCTGCCCGATGCCTCTTCCGCCCCGGATTCCCGCCAGGAGGGGCGCGCAAAGCCATGAAAACACTGGTTTTTACATCCTTCCTGATGTTCGGTTTGTCGTCTGTTGTCCGGGCTGTCGAGGACGACCCTTACGCGTCCCGCCGGGACGCCATGGTCGAGTCCCAGATCCGGGCCAGGGGCGTTTC
Source organism: Candidatus Omnitrophota bacterium (assembly GCA_030688425.1). NCBI lineage: Bacteria > Pseudomonadati > Candidatus Omnitrophota > Candidatus Omnitrophota bacterium. The sequence continues at coordinate 303,939 of JAUYIB010000018.1, forward strand.
CGATCCCGCGGTCCTGGAAGCCATGCGCAAGGTCAAGCGGCATGTGTTTGTTGCGCCGGCAGCGAGGGATTTCGCGTATGAGGATTATCCCTTGTCCATCGGCCACGGCCAGACGATTTCCCAGCCGTTCATCGTGGCCTACATGACGGAGGTCTTGAAATTAACGAAGCAGGACAAGGTCCTGGAGATCGGTACCGGCTCCGGATATCAGGCCGCCGTTCTGGCCGAGATCGTTGCCGAGGTTTATACCATTGAGATCGTCAAGGAATTGGCCGAGCAGTCTTCCCGGCGTTTCCAGCAGATGGGGTACAGGAACATTCATGTGAAATCGGGAGACGGTTTTCAGGGCTGGAAAGAACACGCCCCGTATGACGCCATCATCGTGACGGCCGCGCCGTCGGAAATCCCCGAAGAGCTTGTTAATCAGCTGAAGGTCGGCGGCCGGATGGTGATCCCTGTGGGGACCGTCACTCAGGAGCTTTATTTGATCACAAAAACAGAGCGGGGCGGCAGGGAAGAGAAACTGATCCCTGTCCGCTTCGTCCCTATGGTCGAGGGGGAGTAGCGGAATGGGGAAAGATCTGATTCCCGGATGGCTGAAAAAATGGTATCTCTCGGTGCTGGCTCCGGGGGTCCGCTGGTTCACCTCTCTGCGGATCCATCCCAATGTCTTCACATCCCTGTCTCTGGCGGTCAGCGCGGCCAGCGCCGTGGCTTTTGCGGCCGGCTCTCTCGTGTGGGGCGGAATCCTGGTCTTGTTTTCCGGCACGTTCGATATCGTTGACGGGGCCGTGGCGCGTGCGTCCGGCCGGTCCAGCAAATTCGGGGCCTTGTTCGATTCCTCTCTGGACCGGTACGCGGAATTTTTTGTCCTGATCGGCGTGCTCGTTTACTTCATCCAGCAGGATTACGATGTCCTGTTGTCCGTTTTGGTCGTGGGCGCCGCGTTGTGCGGGTCGTTCATGGTCAGTTATGTCCGGGCCAGGGCCGAGGGGCTTGGCTTTGAGTGCAAGGTGGGCTGGATGCAGAGGCCGGAACGGATCGTCCTTTTGGGCTTCGGTTCGATCATCCACGAGTATGCCCTCATGGCTGTCCTGGTCCTTATTGCCATTTTATCGAATTTGACCGCGATCCAGCGGATGGTCTATATCGCCGAAATTTCAAGGCCGGCTCGATAAGCTTGGGAAGGGAGGTTCCTATGGCGACAATTTTTACAAAAATCATCAAGGGGGAGATCCCGTGTCATAAGGTCTTGGAGGATAAAAATTATCTTGCGTTTTTGGACATCAAACCCATCAACCCGGGCCATACGTTGGTCATCCCCAAGAAGGAAGTGGACTACATCTTTGATTTGGATGACGAGACGCTCAACGGCCTGATGGCTTTTGCGAAAAAGACGGCGGGCATGATCCGCAGGGCTGTGGACTGCAAACGGATCGGGGTGATGGTGGCCGGGCTGGAAGTCCCGCACACGCACATCCATCTGGTGCCGATCTTTGACGTCCATGACCTGAGCTTTTCCAAGGCCAGGCCGGCCTCTCCGGAGGAATTGGCCAAGACCGCGGCCAGAATCCGGCAGGGGGAAAAGGGAGGTTGAAATTTCTGCGGGAAAATAGTGGCTAAACCGCAGGTTTTCCATTATTATAGGGTAATCATTGGGCGTCTTTTTGATTCGACCCCATGCTCCCGGAGCGTGGGATGGATATGCGATGTATCAATGGAAAGGAGAACAGGATGTTAAAGTCAAGATTTGGGGTGTTCGGACTGCTCGTTCTTGTGTCCATGTGGGGTGCGGCCCCGGCCCAGGCCCAGGAGCTCAAACCTGTTGCGGATGAGGCCAAACTTCAGGACATCCGTAAACTGATGAACCTGACCGGTGGGGGGGATTTGGGCAGGCAGATCATGACCCAGATGATTGAATCCTTCAAGGCCAATGCGCCGGATGTCCCTGCCGAATTTTGGGATGAATTTCTGAAAGAAGCCGACGCCAACGCCCTGATTGAGCTCAACGTCCCGATTTACGACAAGTATCTCTCGCACGAGGAGGTCAAAGGGCTGATCGGTTTTTATGAATCCCCGGTCGGCAAGAAGTTCATCGAGGTCCTTCCTAAAATCGCGGAGGACTCTTACATGGCAGGCGAGAAGTGGGGTTATGATCTGGGGATGAAGATCCGCCAGAAATTGATAGAAAAGGGGTATTTCAAGGACGTTGAAGGGGAATCCGGCGTATCGGCAGAAACACCGGCGACTGTAGACGCTCCCGTTCCTGCTAATCCTTAAGGGCCACGACCAGAGAGCGGCATTTTACCCCGGTTTGCCGTTAGGAAGAACTCCAGCAGTTCCTTCCCATCGGCGAACCGGGGTTTTTCTTTGGTGCCGGCAGGGACCCCTGATTTAGGGCCATTGCAAACCTTTCAGTCCCAATGGTTAAAGACGAGCGCGTTGCCGGCGACGGGGCCATCTGTCTGGGGTGCATCAAAAGTATTTCTTGACAAATTGTCGGGCACGGAATTAGAATGCTTTTATCCAACAGCCCTTCGACTTTGCCATCGGTGGCGAAGTTTACAATATGGAGACACTGAAGTCCCAGGGACCCGCATTTAAAAAATGATCAAAGTTTTGAAAGGGAGGCTCACAATGTTTACTTCAAACGCCAAACAACTTTTAAAGGATCAACGGGTGGTCAACGAGATCAACCGTCACAAATGGTTCGAGAGCGAGAAACTCGGCTATGACATCGGTTTTGACAAAGCCGCTGAAGACTGGATCAAGCGCTTCTCCAAAGATTGGTTAAAGAACGGCGATGCCAAGAAAAATTCCAAGGCCAAAGCGAAGAAGTAATCCGGCTGGTTTGGCCCAAGGCATCCTGTGGCAGGTGTTTAAGAGAGGAGTTCTTCCTTAGGGAAGGACTCCTCTTCGTTTTGGGGAGAGAAAAAATATGGCTGTTTTGGAGACCGTGCTCGGAGACATCACGGCATTGCCGGTGGATGCGATCGTCAATGCGGCCAATACCACGCTTTTGGGGGGCGGCGGGGTTGACGGAGCCATCCACAGAGCGGCCGGTCCTCAGTTGCTTGAGGAGTGCCGGGGTCTGGGAGGATGCGAAACCGGCGATGCCAAAATCACCCGCGGTTACCGGCTGCCGGCACGGCATGTGATCCATGCCGTTGGTCCTGTGTGGTCAGGGGGAAAGAGGCGGGAAGACGAACTGTTGTCGGCCTGCTATCGCAGGTGTCTTGAAATCGCCGGTCTGCACGGACTGCGGTCCGTTGCCTTCCCGGCCATCAGCACCGGGGTCTACCGGTTCCCCAAAGAAAGGGCGGCGGTAATTGCTGTCAAGACCGTCCGGGAACATTTGCAGGTCCATCCCGGCATCGAAAAAGTGATTTTTGCCTGTTTTTCAGAGGGTGATTTGAAGATCTACCGGTCGCTGATAACGGCATGAGAGTCGGCGGGTTTTCAAAAAGACGGCCATCCGGTTTTTTCCGGATGGCCGTATGGATTGCCAAAAGGATTCGGGGAGCCGTTACATTTTCTGGGCTTCGATCCTCACGTCAAGGAGGACTTCGTCGCCGACGACATACCCGCCCTCATCCATGGTTTTATTCCAGGACACTCCGAAATCCTGGCGGTTGATCTTGGTTTGAGCGGAGATCCCTATGGCCTCGGCCCCGAAGGGCGTCTTGACCGGGCCCTGGATCGCGGCTGAAAGCTGGATTTCCTTGGTCACCTCGCGGATGGTCAGGTCCCCGGTGATGAGGTATTGGTCGCCGTCCTTTTTCACATCCTTGCTTTTGAAGGTGATCGTGGGGTTGTTGGCCACGTCAAAGAAATCAGCGGTCTTGAGGTGTTCGTCCCTTTTTTCCTGTCGGGTGTTCACGCTCGCGGCCTGGAGTACGGCGTCGATCTGGATGGTGGCGGGATCAGCCGGGTCAAAGACGATGGTCCCCTGGTAGTCTGTAAATTCCCCGCGAACGGTGCTGATCATCAGGTGCGATACCGAAAAGCCGATGGACGAATGGTCCTTGTCAACGGTGTAGGTGTCTGCCGCCCGTGCTGTGGCCTGGGAGCAGAAGATCGTGGCGCTCAACAGCAGGACTCCAAAAATTTCAGAAACTCGCATGTACCTCCTCCTTTAGTGGGGATAAGGTTGTTTGCGCAACAGCAAAGTCTTTTTAAGACAAATCAGCCGCTTTGTCAATACCTTTTATAGTGGGGAGGCCGATATCTTTTTCAATCCCTCTTTATCTCCTGGCAGGGATTTGTTAGAATGGACACAATGTTTCGGCCTTTCCAAAAATGGCGTGAAGCCCGTGAGCTGCGCAGGACCCTTCTGGAATTCCACTCTGAACTCCGGAAGAACCTGGAATCTTTTTATGTGATGGACCAGCTCGGCCGGCTTCGTCCTTTCCGGCTTGAGGCCTGGTCCCGGGTCAGTCCGCTGGGGTTTATCGGCTCAGATGAGAACATCCTTCGGTGTTTCCGGGCCATGGAGGAGCACAACCGCCTTTTGGAGGATTTCAGCAATTTTGAGGCTTGGTATTCCTCTGATCTGGACAATAAAACGCAGGCCAATGCCAGGATCCTGCACGAGAAACGGGACGCCCCGCAGAAGAATTTCCCGGCTTTTGAAGGTCTGATCAAGGCCGCCCTGAGTGCGCTGGAGGCGCAGTTACAATCCCGGAAAGTCCTTAAACATTAGCTGAACCCAGGGGTATTCTTTTCGTCTTTTGAAAGGAGTTGTATGTTAGCCATTTCCACGGCCTGGAATTACGAGTCCGGAGGAGACGTCCGCCAGATGCTGGCGGAGATCAAAGAGACCGGAGTCGATGCCATTGAATTGGGCTACCGCGTCGTCCATCAAGACCTGGAAAAAATCATCCCTCTTTTGGGCGATCTGGGCCTGACGGTGTCCAGCGTGCACAATTTTTGTCCTGTCCCCCATGACGGGCCGTCGCCCCGGCACCCGTCGAACTATTACCGGCTGTCCGCCGTGGATGACGATGAGCGCAAAAAGGCTGTCCAGTGGACACAACAGGCGATCGATACGGCCGTGAGGACGGCCGCTCGGGTTGTGGTGATCCACGCCGGGTCCGTGGAACTTCCCGAAGACCCGTCCTGCCGTTTGCTGGAGATGTGGCGGCAGGGGCAGGGAGGCACGGAGGAATTCGCCGTTCTGCGTGAGGCCTTTCTCAAATCTCGCCGGGAGCACCGCGGCCCGTATATGGACAGCGTTATCCGCAGTCTCCGGGACGTGATGGCCTATGCCAGCGGAAGGGGAATATTGATCGGCCTGGAGACGCGGTATTATCCGACGGAAATTCCCAACTGCGATGAGGTGGGAGAACTGCTGGAGCTGTTTCACGGGCAGGGCATGGGATACTGGCATGATGTCGGGCACGCGGAAGTGAACGGTCGGCTCGGGCTCGCGCCGCACGCGCGTTATCTGGAAAAGTACCGCGACCGGTTGATCGGCTTTCATTTGCATGGGGTCAAAATCCTGAAAGACCACCAGGCCCCTCTCGAGGGGGATTTCGATCTTTTGTCCGTGTCTCCGTATTTATCCGCGGATAAATTTCAGGTCATTGAATCGCACGCCACCGCCACGCCGGAACAGATGAAGGCGGCGGTCCGGACGCTGCGCCCGCTGTGTTGTTGACGAGGCCGGCGAATAGGGATGGGAAGGTATGATTCTTTATCTTGTCCGTCATGGAGAAGCGGTCCCGGAAACCGGGGACTCTCAGAGGAAGTTGAGCCCGAAGGGCCGGGACGATGTGGCCCGGGTGTCCGCGGATTTAAAGAGACGCGGCGCGGCCATTGAGGCGTTTTGGCACAGCTCCAAGGCGAGGGCACGGGAAACCGCCGGGATCCTGCGGGATGTCCTGGCCCCCGGACGGGGGATCGAGGAAAAGGGTTTCCTGTCCCCGGACGACCCGCCCGGTTCCGCGGCCCGCGAGATACGGGACCTGCGGCGCGACCTTCTGATCGTTTCGCATATCCCGTTCCTGCCGCGGCTGGTGTCTTTGCTCGTGACCGACGGGGAAGACAAAAATATTGTTCACATGCCGACCGCTGCGGTGGTCGTCCTGGAAGGGGCGGCGCATCAGCCCTGGACCATTACCGCGGTCATAACGCCCTCAGGGCTATCCCATGGATAATCTCGACCTTTTTCCCCGATCCGATTCGGCGGCTTTCAGTGTTTCCCAGCTCAACGAAACGATCCGCGAGGTCCTGTCCCAGGGCTTTCCGTCGGCGGTGTGGGTTTGCGGGGAGATCCAGGGCTATGACCGCCAGAAGGATAAAAAGCACGTCTTTTTTGAGCTCTGTGAGAAGGCCCCGGTCACGCACGAAGTCGTGGCCAAGATCGGGCTCGTTATCTTCGCCAACCGCAGGGCCTTGATCGACGGGATTCTCAGGGAATCCTCCAACGCCTTTGAGTTGAAGGACGACATCGAGGTCAAATTCCTTTGCAAAATCGATTTCTATCCCCCGCACGGCGCTGTCCGCCTGATCGTTGAAAGCATCGATCCTGTTTATACTCTTGGGAAAATCGCCCAGGAGCGCCAGCGGCTGATCGCCCTGCTCAAGCAAAAGGGGCTTCTCGATAAGAACAAGGGGCTGCCCTTGCCCGAGGTGCCGTTGAACATCGGATTGATCAGCTCGCACGATTCGGCCGCCTACAATGATTTTTTTTCGGAGTTGAGAAACAGCGGCCTCGGGTTCCGCGTCGTTTTCCGGAATGCCCTGATGCAGGGCAAAGGCGCCCCGCCGGATGTCTGCCGGGCGATTCGGCAGCTCAACCGTGTCCCTGACTTGGATGTCATCGTCATAACCCGGGGGGGCGGCTCAATCGCGGAATTGAGCTGTTTCGACAACGAGACCATCGCCGCGGAGATCGCGGATTCGGCGGTCCCTGTCCTGAGCGGGATCGGCCACGAGATCAACATCACCATCACCGATATGGCCGCGCACACTTACCAGAAGACCCCGACGGCGATCGCCCGGTTTTTGGTCCAGCGGGTCCAGGATTTTTTGTCGGCGCTTGAAACCCGCGGCTCGTTGATCCTCGATGCCGCGCAGGCGCGGCTGGCCGGTGAAAGGCAGGGATTGCAGGCAAGGGCCGTGGACCTTCAGGCACGCACCGGCGGTTTTTTAAAGTCCCACCGGGAGAGGATGGCCCGTTTTCGGGAAGTGGTCCGGGGCCAGTCTCCCCGGATATTGCGCGAACATGCGGCCCGGCTCTCCGACCGTCAGGCCGCGCTTGGGAAAACAGCCGGCGCGTTTTTGTTGCAGCAGAAAACACGGATCGGGCACTGGAAAAAACTTTTAGATATCGCGGATCCGCTGAACACCGTCCGCAGGGGCTTCAGCATCACCCGGACGGCAGCCGGCGTTCTGGTCCGAGGCCTGAAGGATGTCAAAACAGGGGAGACCATCACAACGCACCTGGCCGACGGTTCGGTCGAGAGCCAGGTCAAAAAATTTTTGAAGGAGGAAAAACGTGGCTGACATGAAATACAGCAAGGCGGTCAAACGGCTGGACGAGATCGTCGCCAAGATCGAGAGCGACGAGATCGATGTGGACGAACTCTCGGAGAAGGTCAAGGAGGCGGTCTCGCTGATCAAAATGTGCAAGCAGAAAATCGAGAAGGCCGAACTGGAAGTGAAACAGGCGGTGGAAGATTTTGAGGACCAGGGCAAGGCATAATGGGGTGGATGGCCGCGTTGTCCGCCGGGTGGTCTTGCTCGCCCTGTCTCTGCTGGCTTGCGTCTCGGCGATCCGCTGCGGAGCTCCAACCGATTTCAGCCGGGTCAAGGTCGTCAAGGTTTTCGACGGCGACACCCTGCTCTTGTCCGGCGGTGAGAAGGTGAGGCTGATCGGTATCGACTGCCCCGAGAGTTTTGAAAACGACAAGATTTTCCGGGACGCCAAACGGAGCAGGCGGGATATCCGCGCGATCATGGCCATGGGCAAAGAGTCGCACCGCTTCGCAGAACGCGCGGCCCTGGGCCGGACCGCGCGGCTCGAATTCGACGCGGAAACCCGCGACCGTTACGGCCGGCTGCTCGCCTATGTGTTTTTGCCGGCAGAAAACATTCCCGCCGGGCAGAGCCGCCCGGTCAGCCTGCTGGAGATCGACGGGCAGACGTGGTATTTTCTGAACGCCGCGGTCGTGGAGGAAGGGTATGCTGTCCCGATGACGATCCCCCCGAACACGAAATATACGGAACTTTTTCGCCGGCTGTCCCGGGAAGCCCGGGAGGCCGGGCGCGGTCTGTGGCGGGACGGCGTGATCCCGGCGTCGGCTGATCCGGCATGAATCATGAAGGGAGGGCCCGGTGGGAAAACTGATCCTTGTGGCGGTGCTGACGTGTATCGTGACGGCGGCGTTTTTTTTAATCCTCGGGTGGACAAACTGGGTCCGGCATTATCGCCATTCCCGGCGGAAGGATTACGACCCTCTGTTGAAACATCCCACCATGTTTGACGTCCGGCGGCTCCTTCTGGAAGGGGAAAAAGACCTGGCCTTGCGGGTTTACCGCCGGATTTTTCGCAGGAACGACCAGAAGGCCAAAGAAGAGGTGGACCAATTGGACAAGAGTCTTCCGAGATGACGCATGTGAAAATCAGCGAGCGCTTTGTCTGCGGCCTTCTCCTGCTCGGGATTTTGGTTTATGCGGCCCTGGTCCGTGCGCCGTATGTGTTCACAGACCGGCTCTGGTCGGACGAGGCCCTGTATGCCTGGTATGCCAAGCGGTTGTTCGGCGATCCGGCTTTTCTTTTGTCCCCTGAGATTTTTGAGATTCATCCGCCGTTGTTTCCCGTCCTGCTGTCTCTGGGCCACGGGATTTTCCCGCCTTTGCAGGCCTGCCAGATGATCGTTTATCTGATCGGCATTTTGGGGATCTATGTGATTTACCGGTTGGGAGCGAAGCTGGCAACTCCGTTTGCCGGATTGCTGTCGGCACTATTGCTGGCCAACAGCGGACTTTACCTGCGGGAATCGGTCAGGATTCTCAGCGATGTCGCGTTTGCCGTGTTTTTGACAGGTCTTGTCTGGGCGTTGCTTGAGGAGGAAGACGATCGGCGATCTTGGGGATGGGCCGTCGGCTTGCTGGGGAGCGGGTTGATTCTGCTTAAGTCGTACGGTATTTTATTTGCGCTCCTGGTGCCCCTGTTTTATGGGTTTTGCGTGAAAGCCGGATGGCAGGAAAAGGCCAGGCGCATGCTGATTCCCGCTGCGTGCATGGCCGTGTCTCTGGCCATTGTCGTGGCGATGAACCTCAAGGGACACACGTCCGTCGTCACGGACCAGGGTGTCCTGGCCGGGGCGTCATGGAAAAAGGTTTGGCCATACCTCTGGTATTTACCGAGATTATTGGAATGGAAATATTTATTTTTTGCCCTGGTTTGGGGCGTGGCTTCTCTGTTTTTGAGCGGGCGCGCGGCCGCTTTTCTTTTGGGGGGCTGGGGTCTTTGCTCCCTGGCGTTTTTTTCTCTCGTTCCGCAACTGACCACGCGTTATGCCATTGTGATCCTGCCCTGCGTCTGCTTGCTCGCGGCCTGGGGCGTTGAGGATGCCCTCCGGCGGGTGTTTCGCCATCCGTCCGCTTTACGGGCGGCGATCAGCGCCGTCCTTGCCGGCATTGTCGTCATGATGCTGGGTTTGACTCCGGAGAGGACCGCCCGCTTGGCGGATGAAAACAAATATTTCAGAAATTTTAATGAGGCCGGGCACAGGATCAAGGACCAGGCCCGGCCGGGGACCTTGATCCTGTGCTCTTCTGAACGGCAGATCCGGTATTTTTCCGGCATCGAATACCTTCAGTGGGGCGGCCAGATCCAGCGCCTACCTCTGGCCTACGCGGATCTGCGGAATATCTTCCAGGGCCATGCGGAGGGCATTTTGGTCCAGCTTGACAACTGGTCGTCCTCCGATGCGTCGCTGGTGGACCCTTTTGATTCGAGCCAGATTTCTTTCTTTGAGAGCCAGGGCTTCAGGGTTGTTGCAACCTTCGGGAAGATGCGGTATCATGCCGACAAAGGCGCTGGTGCGCTCCTGGCCCCGGCTATTTGGATTTTTGAACGGCCGGCGCGGGACATCAAGGAGTGATGGGACTGTGCGGAAAAATTCGATGATTGTTGCGGGAATCGGGATGCTGGTCTTGGCGGTGGGGCTCGCGTCCTGTTCCGGGAAGAGGGAGACCGTCAAGACACGCGATGAGACCGGGGCTGTGATATCGGTGGCGACGTATCTTGATGGGAAAAAAGACGGCAAGTATGTGGAGTATTATCCGGAGGGGAAGATCAAGGTGGCCGCGAAATATAAAAACGGCCAGTTGGACGGCAAGCGGAAGGAATATTTTGATTACGGGAAAATCAAGCTGGAGGAAAATTATAAAGACGGCATCCTGCACGGGGACCGGAAAGAATACAGCGTCTATGATCATGTGAAAGTGTATGCCGTTTACAAGGATGGCAAATTGAACGGGTGGTATCGCGAATATCAAGACAATGGGCAACTGTCCCTCGAAAAAGAGTACCGGGGCGGCATTTTGCATGGGATATTTCGGCGATATTATCCTTCCGGGGAACTTTGGCGCGTGGGAACCGCAGTGAACGACCGCCAGGAGGGGATGATGAAAGAATTTTATTCCAGCGGCCGGCTCAAAAGGGAATGGCATGCCATGGATGGCGTCAGCGACGGGGTCAGCAGAGAATATCATGAGAATGGGCGGTTGGCCGTGGAGGGGGACTACCGGAACGGCAAGCCCCATGGATCTTTTAAAACGTACAAAGGGAAAAGGGTGTTTCAGGAGGACGTTTATACGGATGGGCAGTATGTCGGCCGGCGTTTTTTTGATGAAAAGGGCCGGGTTGAATACGAGCAGGGGTTTGGGGTGAATTGAAAGGGATATTGAGTTGCCTTGCGCCTGCCCCTGCTGGAAAGCGCAGGGGCTAGGCGCAAATCTTTCTGGATGTTTGGCGCCTGCGGCGCCTTTATAGATTTAGAGGAAATTTGCGCCTGTAGCTCAATTGGATAGAGCACCTGCCTTCGGAGCAGGGTGTTGGGGGTTCAAGTCCCTCCAGGCGCGCCAGGCTTCGTTCAACAGCTTTCGCGTTGAACTTCGCCTGGCTTCGCCAGATAATTTTCAGGCGAAGTTCAGCGCGATTATAGAAAACGAAGCCTGTTGCCCGGCGTAGCTCAATGCGAAAGCAATTGAGCGAAGCCGGGAAGTCCGATCCGACCAAAAATCGATCAATTTGGCGAAGCCTGTTGTCCGGCGAAGTCCCGAGCCGACCTAAGGGCGAGCATCGGGACGAAGACGGAACAGTCATGTAATGAAATATTACGTTTACATCCTTAAAAGCCAAAAAGACCCTAAACAGTTTTACATCGGCTATACAGCAGACCTTGAAAAACGGATGGAAGACCACCAAAACCCCAAAGCCAGTGCATACACCCGGCAATATGCCCCATGGAATTTAGAAACTCATGTTGTTTTCCAAAGCAAGGAATTAGCTCAAAAATTTGAAATTTATCTTAAAAGTCATTCCGGCAGGGTGTTTTTGAGAAAACATCTTATCCAAGGATAATCATGGAAGATTTTTACCAGGAGATTATTGCTTATTGGGAGAAAAATAAGCGAAATATACCTTGGGACAGGAATGATTACCATAGTTGGACAAATTGGATCAAAGACTCATTCTGTGATCTTGCTGAAGATGAGAAAAAAGCCAAGGGTGAAGAAATCGCCGTTGAATTATCAAAAACCAAAAAGCGCGGTGAAGGCGAGTATCTTGTCGACGTGTGCTGGTGGAAAGAACAGGGAGGAAAGTACTGGTTAGAATTGGCTCTTGAATCGGAATGGATTGATACTGAAGATGAAATAGACACTGATTTCTTTAAACTTATCGATATTAAGGCTGTTCGTAAAGTGTGGGTATGTTCTTATGGGAAGAAGCTCTATCGCAAGAGAAGATTGAAAATTTTAAAGAGCGTAAGGAGTGCCAGGTTCACTTTCGAGGAAGAAAAGTATCTTATTATAAATATACCCGATTCCGAAAAGCAGTCAGAAAGCAACCAATTAAGGATACAGGGTTTTTGGATCGACGCAAAAGGGAAAGCATCTAAGCCAATGGTTTCGTTAATCAAAAAGGCAGACTAAAGATAGCAAAAACGCGTGTTTGCGAATTCCGTGGAGTCCCCCTATGTCCAGGCCAGCAATTCCAGGGAATTATCTTTACAACCGAAAAAGAATTTAATAAGATGAGGTTCGATGTTTTCCGGTGTTCGCCCCGCGAGGACGAGCCACGAAGGATTCCCAATTCAACGATCACACCAGACTTCCCCATGATGTCATCTGACACGGATCTTAAGCAAACTCCTCTTTATGATGAGCACCTCCGCCTGAAGGCCAAAATGGTCCCCTTCGGCGGCTGGGAGATGCCGCTGCAGTATGAGGGGATCCTCGCCGAGTACGAAGACACCCGCAAGCGCGTCACGGTTTTCGACACGTCCCATATGGGGGAGTTCCTCATCTCCGGTGATGCGCTGGAGAGCGGCTTGGACAGGGTCGTCACCCAGCCGCTGGCCGACATGCCCTTGAAAACGTGCCGTTACGGCGTGATGCTCAACGACCGGGCCGGCGTCATCGATGATTTGATCGTTTATCGCATCAGCGCCGACCGCTGGATGGTCGTCGTCAACGGGGCCACGATGGAAAAGGACGCGCGCCAGTTCCAGAACATCGTGAAGGTCCCCGGCGCGTTCAGCAATGTTTCCTTTGAAACGGGCAAACTCGATATCCAGGGTCCGCAGGCGCGCGACCTCCTGAGCCCTCTGGTCCGCGGCATCGGGCGACTGGACTATTACGCTTTCGATACGTTCGAGGTTATGGGCGAAGACGTTATTGTCAGCCGGACCGGCTACACCGGCGAGCTGGGCTATGAGATTTATTTCCCGTGGGGCCGCACGCCGGAATTGTGGCGCGAGATCCTCCGCCTGGGCGCCCAACCCGCCGGGCTCGGCGTCAGGGATGTCCTGCGGATCGAGATGGGCTATTGCCTTTACGGCCATGAGCTTGATGAGGCCATTTCTCCGCTGGACGCCGGCTTGAACAAGTTCATCGCCTGGGACAAGGATTTCTTCGGCAAGGAATCGCTGTTGCTGCAGAAAAATTCCGGCGTCAGCCGCCGGCTGGCGTGTTTTGCGTCTGAAAGCCGCAGGTCGCCGCGGGTCGGCCATCGTCTCTATGCCGCGTCCGGCGAGGAAATCGGGACCGTGACCAGCGGAACATTTTCACCGTTTCTGAATAAAGGCGTCGGGTTGGGGTTTGTCGGGGCCGGGCATGGGACCCCCGGCGAAAAAATCCTGTTCGGCGGCGAAGGCCAGGCTCTTCCGGGCGAAATCGTGAAACGGCCCGTTTATCCGCAGGGTTCACTCAAATCTTGAAGGAGATCTTCTTATGGAAATCATCAACCATTATTTTTACACCAAAGAACACGAATGGGTGAACATCGACGACGCGGTCGCGACGGTCGGGATCACCGAGTACGCCCAGGAGGCGCTGGGAGACATCACGTTCGTCGAGCTTCCCGCCCCGGACATCGAGGTTGAGCAGTTTGAGCACCTGGCGTCGGTCGAGTCGGTCAAGGCGGCCAGCGATATCTTCAGCCCCGTCTCGGGGAAGGTCGTCGAGGCCAACCATGACCTGGAGGCGAACCCGGGGCTGATCAATAAGGACTGTTACGAAAAGGGCTGGATCGCCAAGATCGAAGTCTCCGATCCCGAGGAGAAATCCAACCTCATGACGGCCGCCGAATACCGCAGTTTTCTGAAAACCCTGGAATGATCCTGTCGTTTTCCGGTCATCCGTGGTGATGACCGCCGAAAGGTAATCTCTTGAATCCTTATATTGCCAATACCCCTGACGATGTCGACGCGATGCTGGCCGCGGTCGGCGCCAAGAGCATAGACGACCTGTTTGCCGACATCCGTCCTCACCAACGCCCCAAATCGTTCGCGCTCCCCGAAGGAAAATCGGAATGGGAGGTCGTCGAGCATTGCCGGCGGCTTTCCGAGCTGAACCGAAGCGACCTGGTCCTTTTCATCGGCGGCGGGTATTACGACCATTATATCCCGGCGGCCGTCAACGCCCTGATCTCCCGCGGAGAGCTTTACACGGCCTATACGCCTTATCAGCCGGAGTGCTCCCAGGGGACGCTGCAGGCCCTCTACGAATTTCAGAGTTCCATCTGCACCTTGACCGGCATGGAGGCCGCCAACGCCTCGCTTTACGACGGAGGGACCGCCATCTATGAAGCCGTGATGATGGCCGTGCGGACCACCGGCCGCAACAAGGTCCTCATGGACGGCGGGGTCAGCCCGATCTACCGCACCATGATCAGGAGTTACACCAGCAATCTCGACATCGAATTTACGGAAACACCGGTTGTGCACGGTCAGAGCGACCGGGAGGCCATCGCCCGCCTTCTCGACGACAAGACCGCGGCCGTGATCCTGCAGAACCCGAATTTTTTCGGAGCGGTCGACGATCATTCCGACATCATTGAAAAGGCCCACCGCGTCGGCGCCCTGGCGATCGCCAGCGTTTATCCGGTGTCTCTGGGGATCCTGAAAACGCCGGGGGAGATGGGTGCGGACATCGTGACCGGCGAAGGCCAGAGCCTGGGGCTTCCGCTCAATTTCGGCGGGCCGTATCTGGGGTTCATGGCCACGCGGTCTAAGCTTATCCGCAAGATGCCCGGCCGCATCGTCGGGCAGACCGTGGACGCGCAGGGCCGCCGGTGTTTTGTCAACACCCTGCAGGCCCGCGAGCAGCACATCCGCCGGGAAAAAGCCACGTCCAACATCTGCACCAACGTGGCGCTGTGCGCGGTGCAGGCGCAGATTTTTATGACGGTCATGGGCCGGGAAGGCCTCAGGGACCTGGCCCGGCTGAATCTGGCCAAGGCGGAATTCGCCCGGCAGGTGCTGGGAAAAATTGATGGGGTGGAGGTCAAAAGGAGCTCCCCGACCTTCAATGAATTCACGGTGCGGCTCTGCAAGGACGCCTCGGATGTGGTCGAGGCCATGATCAAAAAAGGTTTTGCCGCCGGTTTTCCCCTGGGGCGCTATTACGGCGGGATGGACCATTACATGACGGTCGCGGTCACGGAAAAGCGGACGAAAGAAGAAATCCTCCGCTTCGCCGACGGCCTGCGCGCGGTCTTGAATGAATAGAACAGGGATCATCGCATGGAATTAATTTTTGAAAAGAGCAAACCCGGGCGCCGCGGTTTCCGTCTTCCGGAACCCGACGTGCCGGCCGAGGTCTCTCTGCCGGAGAAATACCTGCGCAAGGAACCGTCCGGCCTTCCCGAGGTCAGCGAGCTCGACGCGGTCCGCCACTTCATGAGATTGTCCCACCGGAATTTTTCGGTGGACAGCCAGTTTTACCCGCTTGGGTCCTGCACGATGAAATACAACCCGAAATTTACCGAGAGCGTGGCCCGTTTGCCGGGGTTCAGCGACCTTCATCCGCTGCTGCCCCAGCTGCGCGGGGGAGAGGACCTTGTCCAGGGGGCCTTGCGCGTCCTTTATGAAACGGAACAGTTGATGTGCGAGATCACCGGCATGGACGCCTTTACGCTCCAGCCGCTGGCCGGCGCCCACGGAGAACTGACCGGGGTCATGATCATGGCGGCCTATCACAAGGCCAGGGGCAACAAGAAAAAATATATCATCATCCCGGACTCGGCCCACGGAACAAACCCGGCCACGGCCGCGATCGCGGGCTATGACATTGTTTCCGTTCCGTCGGATAGCCGCGGGGTCATGGACATCCGTAAGCTCAAGGAGAAGGTCACGTCCGAAGCGGCCGGCCTGATGATCACGAACCCCAACACTCTGGGGATCTTCGATTCCGACAGCGACAAGACCGCGGAGATCATCCATGCCGTGGACGGCCTGATGTATTACGACGGCGCGAACCTGAACGCCATTCTCGGCCGTTGCCGCCCGGGGGACATCGGGTTTGACATCATGCACATCAACACGCACAAGACGTTCACCACCCCGCACGGCGGGGGCGGCCCGGGAGCCGGCCCGGTGGGGGTGAAGGAGCACCTGGCGAAATTCTTACCGATCTCCCGCGTGGTCAAGCGTGACAACGGGACCTTTGCCCTGAACTACGGTTATCCGGAATCCATCGGTTATGTCGCGCCGTTTTACGGGAATTTTGCGCTCCTCCTGCGGGCGTATGCGTATATTGTCATGCTCGGCCGGGAGGGCTTGATCCAGACGGGCAATCACGCCGTCCTGAACGCCAATTACATCATGCGCCGTTTGCAGGAGAATTACGATCTGCCCTACGACCGGACGTGCATGCACGAGTGCGTATTTTCGGCTTCGCGTCAGGCCCAGCGGGGCGTTCATGCCATCGACATCGCCAAATTTCTGATCGACAGGGGCATGCATCCCCCGACGGTGTATTTTCCCCTGACAGTCAAGGAATCCATCATGGTCGAACCGACCGAGACTGAATCCAAGGAAACCATTGACCAGTTCATCGACGCCATGGTGGAAGCCGATGACCTGAGCCGCACGGCCCCCGGGGCCTTTCATGACATGCCCCGGTCGATGCCGGTCTCCCGCCCGGACGAGGTCAGGGCCGCGCGGGACCTCGACACCAGCTATTTTCTCGGCAAATCCTCCCCGGCCGCGGTTTCTCCCGAGCCGCCGTCCATGCCGGTGTCGCGTCATTTGTAGGCTTTCTCCCCGCCGTTTGCGTCCCGCGCCTTCGCAGGAGCTTGATGATGATCTGGAAACAGCCGGTATTGACGACCCCCGCGGAAAACATCCTTTATGACGAGGTCCTGCTGTCCCTGGCCGATCAGGGAAAAGGCGGGGAGGCCCTGCGCGTCTGGGAGTCCCCGGAACTGTTCGTGGTCCTGGGCCGGACAGGAAAGGCCGGAGACGATGTCAAAGCGGCGGATGCGCGGCGCGACCGCGTTCCTGTCCTCCGCCGGTTTTCGGGCGGAGGGACGGTCCTGCAGGGGCCGGGCTGTCTCAATTATTCCTTGATCATTTCCAAAGACCGCGACCCGGCGCTCAATGATCTTCGAAAATCTTACGCCTGGATCCTGGGAAAGGTCATCGCCGCGCTGGGGCGCTCCGGCGTGCGGGCCGTTTTCCGTCCGATTTCGGACCTTGCCGTTCCCGACGGAGAAAAGAAGTTCTCCGGCAATGCCCAGCACCGGGGGCGGCGGTTTATCCTCCATCACGGGACCATCCTCTACGCCTTTGACTTGGAAAAGATCGAGCGGTATCTTGCG
This sequence comes from Candidatus Omnitrophota bacterium, assembly GCA_030688425.1. Lineage (NCBI taxonomy): Bacteria > Pseudomonadati > Candidatus Omnitrophota > Candidatus Omnitrophota bacterium. Next base: position 321,280 of record JAUYIB010000018.1, read on the forward strand.
ATTCCCCGGGAGGTCCCGGAGTACCGCCGCAAGCGGGGGCATCTGGATTTTGTGGTGAACGTTCCGCTCGATCCGGTGGTTTTCCGGCAGGCCCTGTGTGAAGAATTCAGCGTCATCGGCGTGGATGTGGAATGGCCTCCCGAAGAACGGCAGGCCCTCGCAGAGGCGTGTGCCGGCCGCGCCGTGGCCGTTGACCTTCCGGATGAGACCCGGGATCCTTCTCCGGGACGCCGGTGACCCGGTTCCGTATTTTCACGTAAATTTATTTCTCCGAAAGGGTTGACAGCCACCGGTAAGACTGTATAATGAATTTATTCAAAATGATCCCATCGGCAAGGAGGGTGCGGAAATGAGAAAGTCGTTCCTTTTGTTGGTTGCGGGTATTTCCGTTCTTTTTGTTTTCAGCGAGGTCGCCCAAGCCCAGTTGATCAATTACAACCGCCGTCGGGGAGCAGGCGCCGCACGCCCGGCCCCGGCCAAACCGGCCCCGGCCGCAGCTGCGAGCACGGATGAGGCCGAGAAACCAGCGCCGTTTTGGGCCCAGACAGCGCCGGCGGTCACTAATGCCGTCGAGAAAAAGTATGACGTCAACCGCGACGGCAAACTTCAGCCTGCGGAAGTGAAGATCTATCTCCGCGACGTTATTCAGACCATCCAATCCAAAGGCGGGATCAAGGTCGACACGGACATCCTCAAGCAATACGACAAAAGCAAGGATGGCGTGGTCAGCCGTTACGAGATGCTCGACATCACGAATGACCTTGCGGATTAACCCTTGAGTCTCCTTGAATCATAAATCCCATTGCCCTTCCGGCAGTGGGATTTTTTTTAATGAGGGCTTGACTTACGGAACGCAGTGAACGTAAGTCAATGCCCGAATTAACCCCGCAGTTTTGATTGCGTCAGCAATCATGCGGGGGTAATGAGGACTTACGGAGCCGCAGGCGAACGTAAGCCATCCGTGCGAACCCGTTCGACTTCGCTCAGGGTGGTTTTAGCCCAGAATGGCCAAACCACCGAAGGCCCCGGCCGTCTTGCCCTGCAAAGCGGTTAGGGCAGCCGGGGTCATGAGCTTATGGACCCGAAAGCCTCCGGTCCTGATTTTTCCATTCTTTATGCATGAGAAAATCTTTATTTCCGGAATCTGTTTGTCCCTTTTCTTCGGCAGCCCTGCCATGGCCTCGGGCGAAACGCCGGACCCTCCCATGAACCAGACCACGCCATCTTCGCAAAACGCCGATTATCAGCAGTACCTCGTCTTTTTCGAGAAAGTCTACTCGACGATGGACGAGAACTACTTCATGCCCGTCAAGCGGGAGGGGTTTGACCGCTTCCTCGAGATGTTCAACGCAAAAATTTATTCCCAGCTCAAAGGCGAAGGGAAGACCAGCGACTTCATCAAATGGCGGAGCTCGGCCTATCTCATCGATTTCCTGAAATCTCCCGACGATATTTTTTCCGCTTTCTTTCCGCCCCAGGCCGCCAAGACCTATGAGCAGACCGTTCTCGGCAAGCGCGTCGATCTCGGCATTGAAGGCCGGCTCGTTCCGGTGGGGTACATGGTCACGCGCATGGAGCCGCGGTCGGACGCTTTTCTGAAAGGGCTGCGGGAGCGCCATATCATCCTCAAGATCGATGAAACGCCGGTCGGGGATCTGACCGAGAAAGATATCCAGGACCGCCTCACGCCCCTCGAGGGGGCGAAAGTGGCCCTGCTGTATCTTGACCCGTCGGTGAAAGAGGAGAAGACCATCGAGGTCGTCAGCCAGGAGTATTTCAAGCAGACCGTGTTCATGGTCCCCGTTGACGTTCCCGGGATCTATTGCCTGCAGATCCAGCGGTTCAACCAGAAAACGTCGGAAGACATGACGATGTTCATGTCGTATATCCTTAAACAGGGGGACACGGGGCTGGTCATCGATTTGCGCGGGAACCCCGGAGGCCCGCCCCTGGCGGCGAGGGAGATCTCGGCGTTCTTTTTGCCGCCGAAAGAGGAGTTCGCGTACTTTCAGAAAAGGAACCAGCCCAAGGCCAGTCTGGACGTGCCCGCCATTCCCGAGCGGTTCCACTACAAAGGCCCCATCGCCATCCTGGTCAACAAGGCGAGCGGAAGCGCCTCGGAACTGTTCACCGGGATCCTTCAGGACCGCGGCCGGGCCGTGGTGATGGGCGCGAACACCGCCGGCCAGGTTTTTCTGAAAAGCATGTTCCCGTTTGAGGACGAGTCCATGCTGCTGCTGGTGACGGCCCGCGGCCATTATCCCGACGGGAAGGCCTTCAGTTTTGACGGCGTCGTCCCGGATGAAAAAGCCCCGGAAGACAACATCATCCGGCGCGCGGCGGAATATCTGGCGGCGAAAAATAAAAATAGAAGATAAAGGCCGGGGGCCCTGCCGTTTTCTTTTGATTTCCCGTTTTTGATTCCCAGGCGCAGACGGCTGTTTCTCTGAAACCGCGACAAATTTGGTTGCAATCCGTTGCCCCCCGTTCTACGATAAAAAGGCGCCGTCCCGCGTGGCCGTGGGCGGGCGCGGAAAATACGGAGGCGTATGTCGTTTCTCGCACAAGTCCTGCTGGCGCAATTGGTGGCCATCTCGGTCGTGGTCTTTGTCCTGAAGAAGGTCCTGGACAATATCCTGATCGAAACGGCGCTCAAACAGCTGGAGTGGTCCCGCCGGGGCGAGCAGGGGCCTTTGACGGACGCCGTGACCCTCACCACGCATAAAAATCTCCGGGCGTCCTCAAGGGCCCGGATCGTGCAATATTTGAAGAAGCACCTCAAGATCACCGCAGACCCGGTTTTTCAGGTGGATCCGAAGATCTGGGGCGGCATGATCATCCAATGCGGGTTCCGCCACATCGATTTCAGCCTGCGGGACCGTTTACGTCAGGCCAGGTCGTGGTGATGGGGCCGGAGGTCGATCGATCTCCGGGTTCCCGCCGGCCGGATGCCAATGATCGCATCCTCGCGATTGTCCCGGCTTACAATGAGAGCGGAAACATCGGGCGCACGGTGCGCGAGCTGCAGGCCGTGCCGCTGCCTTTGGATATTCTCGTCGTGGATGACGGGTCGCGGGACGCGACCCTGCGGGAGGCCCGGGAGGCCGGCGTGCTGACCGTGGCCCTGCCGTTCAATCTCGGAATCGGCGGCGCGGTCCAGACCGGGTTCCAGTTCGCGGCGCGCAAAAAATACCGAGCGGCCGTCCAGGTGGACGGCGACGGCCAGCATGACGCCCGGTTTTTGCCGGATCTTTTGCGCCCCATCGAATCCGGCGAGGCCGACATGGTGATCGGCAGCCGTTTTCTCCCACCCTACGTGGGGTACCGTTCGTCGTTCATCCGCCGCATCGGCATCCAGTTTTTTGCCTGGCTGATCGGCGCCCTCACCGGATACCGCGTCACGGATCCGACATCGGGATTCCGGGCTTTCAATCGCAGGATGATCAAGACTTTTGCCGGACGGTATCCCCAGGATTATCCGGAGCCCGAATCCATCGTCCTCGCCAGCCGGATGAGCGCGCAGGTGAAGGAAGTCCCGGTCCAGATGCGCGAGCGGTTGTCCGGGCACAGTTCCATCCGCTATCTGGCCACGTTGTATTACATGTTCAAAGTGACCTTGGCCATCCTGTTGGACATGGTCAAGGTGAACAAGACGGGAGAATGACATGAACGCGCGATATTTATCCATAATCCTTTCCGTCCTGGTGCTGATGTTCGTTTTTGAACTTGTCCGCCGGGAAAAGCTCACGTTCAAGTACGCGATGGGATGGATTTTCGTCCTGTCCCTCGCCGTTTTCTGCGCCGTGTTCGATGATCTGCTTTACGCGCTGTCGGACCGGCTCGGCTTCGCGCTGACCAGCAATTTCATTTTTTACGTGATCCTCGGCGGGTTCGTCTTTTTGAGCCTGCTCATGACGATTTTCCTCTGCCAGCAGAACGGCCGCAATGACGCGATCGCTCAGAAATTGGGATTGCTGGAGGAAGAATTGCGGGAACTCAAGAAAAAGACCGGTTCGGAATTATGACGGAGACATCGCCCTCGATCTCCCCGCGCGGCATGCCGCGCGATGAGGATTGGAACCGTTTCTGGTCCAGGAATTTTTCGGCCAGGCCCGACGCGGTGAGCTGGTCCAAGCGCCGCATCATCCGGATCATCGACGAGTATGCCGCGCCCGGGAAAAAAGCCTTGGATGCCGGATGCGGGAGCGGATTTTTTTCGCGGCATTTTTGCGGCCGCGGCATGACGACCACGGCCATGGACTACGCCGACGCGGCGCTGGACATCACGAAAGCCATGACGCAGGGACGGGCCAGGGTGGTGAAGGCCGACCTTTTGGCGGAGGGACTGGCCGGGCGCGTTCAGGACCGTTTTGATCTGATCTTTACAGACGGCCTGTTCGAGCACTTTTCGGCGTCCCAGCAGGACCAAATCTTTCGTAATCTAAAAAGTTTGCTCAATTCAGGAGGAGTGATCATCACGTTTGTTCCCAACCGATGGTCGCCATGGGAATTGATCCGCCCGTTTTTCATGCCCGGGATCCAGGAGACGCCTTTTGTGATGTCCCAGCTTTTGGACCTCAATCAGCGAAACGCCATGACCGTGCTTCGGGCCGGAGGGGTGAACACCTTCCCGTTCGCGTTTTCCCCGGACAGGCTTTTGGGGCCCCGTTTCGGCATGTTGCTTTTTTCAGTATCCCAATGAGCTCCAAGGACAAAGCCGCCTGGCTTCAATGAGTGAATATGCCATCCCCGGTCGTCAGCGTCATTATCCCTGTTTTTAACGGCGAGAAAACGATAGCAAAAAATCTGCAAGCCGCTGCATTGCAGGACTTTTCGTCTCTCATGGAAGTCATTGTTGTCGACGATGGTTCCCATGATCAGAGCCCGGAAATCGTCCGGGGATTCCCGGGGGTCAAATATCTTCGCCAGCCAAACCGTGGACCGGCATCGGCCAGGAATTTGGGCGCTCAAAAATCCACGGGTGAATATCTTTTTTTTACGGATGCGGACTGCGTCCCGCGCGGGAATTGGGTCTCCGGTATGCTGAACCATTTTTCCGATCCCCGGGTGGCGGTCGTGGCCGGCAGTTACGGCATCGCCAACCCGGACAGCATACTGGCCCGGTGCATTCACAGAGAAATCATTTTTCGGCATCAGGAACGAATGCCGTTGTATCCCAAGGTTTTCGGGAGCTACAATTTCGCTGTGCGGCGCGCGGTGTTTTTTGAGGTCGGGGGCTTTGATGAGGGGTACCGCCATGCCAGCGGGGAGGACAATGATTTGAGTTACAAGATCCTCGGCAAGGGTTATAAAATTTACTTCGACAAGGGTTCTCTCGTCGATCATCACCATCCCGAGCGTGTCGGCAAATATCTTCGCGAGCAGGGCCGTCACGGGTTCTGGAGGGTGAGGATGTACGCGCGTCACCCGTCCATGAGCGGGGGGGACAATTACACGTTCTGGAAAGATATGCTGGAAGTCCCGTTGTCCGGCCTGATTGTTGCGGGATTTTTGGCATGGGCCCTGCGTCTTCCGGTCCCGCTCCTGTTGCCGGTTGCCGCCGTTTCAGGCCTGCTCCTGATGGAGCTGTATTTTTCGCTGAAAATTCAGCGCTCATTTTACGAAATTTTATTCTGGGCCTGGGTCTCCGGTGCCCGTGCCTTTGCAAGAACCGGGGGCTTTTTGTGGGGCGCGCTTTTCTGGCCGTTCTCCAAGAAGCCCTGATTTTTCCTTCCGTTTTTCGCTTCTTTTTCCTCGCTAACGCTTCCATACCGCAGCCCGTTTTTCAGGAATTTTTCGCGGTTCCCGCCCCCTTCCAGATGCCGGAATGTCCCTCCGTGAGAAGGGCTATTCCGGGAAACGCTTACCTGTGAAAAAATCCATTAAACAGTTGATAAGATAAGGACTTATGATAATATTTTAAGTATATATAATTTTTTAGCACGGGCCCCCGCGCTATATTATACTTTTATATAGAATTTAATAGTGATCTCCTAATCCCTGGTCCCCGATGACGTATTACAAATTACTTGGTTTTGACAAAGAGCCTTTCTCCACAAGCCCTGATCCGGAATTCTTTTATCTCACCAAAGAACACGACATGGCCTTGACCAACGTCCTCATTGAGCTTCATTTGAAGCGGGGGCTGGCGGTCATCTTCGGCGACATCGGAACGGGCAAAACATCCCTCTCGCGCATGCTCGTGAAAGAGCTGAGCCGGCGCGGCAACATGACGTTTCACATCATCCTTAATCCCGTGTTCAACGATGAAAAGCAATTCCTCCTGTCCCTCGTCCGCAATTTTGAGATCGACAGGTCCTCGGGGCTCGATCCGGCCGCGATGGATATTCTTGAGCTGCGCGATGAGTTCGAGAAATTCCTGATCCAAAAAAACCTGGAAGAGAAGCAGACTGTGATCCTCATCATCGATGAGGCGCAAAAACTCAACATGCCCACGCTCGAGACCCTGCGCGTGCTTTTGAATTTTGAGACCAACGAATTCAAGATGCTCCAGCTTGTTTTGCTGGGGCAGGTGGAGCTGTATCCCAAGCTCGTCAACATGCCCAATCTGATGGACCGCATCAGTTTTAAATATACGCTCAATCCGCTGGACGCCAAAGAAACGAAAGAGCTCATCAATTTCCGCATCCACACCGCGGGGTACAACAGCCGCATGGAATTATTTTTGGACGAAGCGGTGCATGAAATTTATAACTACACGCGCGGGTATCCGCGCCGGATCACGATGCTGTGCCATCAGGTCCTCAAGGAATTGATCATGCAGAACAAGCACGCGGTTGACCGCTTGCTGGTCAAAGAGGTGATCGACAAAGAGGAGCAGTTCCGCACCGGTGGCCCGGGAATGCCGCCCATGGGGCATCGCTTGCTGGGACAAGACGTCGATAAAAATTATCCGTATCCGCACAACCCGTGAGTTTGAACTTCTATGGCAAAAGAAACGGCAGAAAAAAAATTACTCAAGATCATTGAGAGCACCCAGGCCCAGGACGCCCCGTCCGCGGACGCGCCGGCGGCCGGCGCGCCGGAGGTCCAGCAGGTCGCGGCCTCCGTGAAAGGGCTTGGCCTTCCCGCCGTTGAGGTCCCGCCGGTTTTCAGCCGGATCATCGCTTTTTTCAAAGGGCAGTCCGTGTCCCCCTCCGGGGCGGCGGTCCCCATGGGCCTGCCCCAGGTCAACAAAATCCTTGTCGCGGTCATCCTCCTTTCGGCCGTTGTTTTGATCTTGAGTGTTTTTTCCGGGATGCGGGCCGTCAACCGCGGGGTTGATTTCTCCGCGGAGATTCCCGAAGCGCTGTCGAACGTCCCCCAGCTTCCGGTGCTCAAGGACATCGCGGAATACCTGACCGCCGTCGGCCGCCGGAACATCTTTCAGCCCTACGAGGCCAAGGTGGCCAAGGTCGAGGGCGGGGAAGCGCTGGTGGAAGAGAGGATCATCCAGCAGACCAGGGACCTCCGGCTGGTGGGTGTTTCCTGGCTCGACACGCCCGAATCCGCGTCGGCCATGATCGAGAACATCTCCAGCGGAGTGACGCATTTTCTCAGGACAGGAGAAAAGATCAACGGGGTTAAAGTGGAAAAAATTTATGCCGACAGCATCATCCTGAGTTTTGAGGATGAAGAAATGGAACTGCGATTATGACCCGGCAACTCTCCCGATCCAGTTCGTCCCAGACCGGCAGCGCCAGAGACGGCGGTCTTCTCGCGCTGGTGTGCCTGTTGTGCGCGTCCATCGTTCTCGCCCAGCCGGCGGTTCCCCCGTCCGGCCCGGCCAACGAGGCGGCCCGTAGGTTTGTGACCCGTTCCGTGACCCTTGACGCCCAGGCGGGGAATGCCGTCAGCCAGCCGTCGCTTCTGCCGCCTCCGGGCCTGGGCGCCAAGCCGATCGTCATCGAGCCGGAAACCGAGTTGCTCGAAAAACGCCTCGGCCGTGCCATCACGCTGGATGTGCGCGACATGAACGTCATTGACGTGCTCAAGTTTCTCGCCTTCAAGGGCGATTTCAATCTGGTGACGAGCGGGACCGTGGCGGGGCGCGTCACGATCTATTTGAAGAACGTGTCCATCCAGGACGCCCTCGACATCATCCTGATTTCCAATAACCTCGCGTATCATCTGGAGCGCAACATCGTCCATGTCATGTCCCAGATCGAGTACGAAGCCATGCTCGGCAAGCGGTTCAACGACAAGATGAAGGTGGAGATCGTGCGCCTCAATTACGCCAAGCCGGCCTACGTGCTCTCCACGCTCGACAGTCTCAAGAGCAACCTCGGCCGGATCATCATTGACGAAGACACCGGGTCCGTCGTCATGATCGACACGCCCCAGTCCATTGCGAAAATGAAGGCCGCCATCGAGAACATGGAATCGCCCCTGGAGGCGGTGGTGTATCCTCTGCAGTATGCCAAAGCGGATGTCACGGCGGAAAAACTCAGGGCCCGCATCGACGCCCACACGGTCGGCTCCATCACCGTGGACGAGCGCACCAACCGTCTCGTGGTCCGGGCCCTGCCCGGCCGGCGCGAGGAGGTGGAGAAACTCATCCGGAGCCTCGACATCCCCACCAAGGAAGTCCTGGTCGAGGCCAGGATCCTGCAGGTCGTGTTCAAGCCGCAGATGGATTACGGCATCGACTGGGACCTGGATTTTTCCAGCAGCTCCTGGAAGGAGATGAAGAAGGTGGACCTCAAGTCCAACCTGCTCAACGAAAGCGGCCTGACCTCCAGCGACAATTTATTGACGCGTTACGGCCGGCTCACCATCGGCGACATCAATGTGAATGATTTCGAGGCCTCCATCCGCGCCCTCAAACAGGTGAGCGACACAAAGATCCTCTCCAACCCCAAGATCCTGGTGACCAACAACGAAGAAGCGAAGATCCATGTCGGAGACACGATCCCCTACATCATCTCCACCACCTCCGGCACCGGCGACAACGCCATCACCAGCGAGGACGTGCGCTTCGTGGATGTGGGGCTCAAGCTCAACGTCACCCCGATGATCAATGACGACGGCTTTATCACCATGCGCCTGCGCCCCGAGATCTCGACCGTGGTGGACCGGATCACCTCGCAGGGCGGCGGCATCCCGCAGGTCAACAAGACCGAGGTCGAGACCACGGTCATGGTCAAGGACGGCAACACGATCATTCTCGGAGGGCTCAAGAAGGACAACAAGGTTTCCACCAAGCGCGGCATTCCTTTTTTGATGGATATTCCGTACATCAACAAGCTCTTCAGCCAGACGTCGGAGAGCCTGGAGTCCACCGAGATCGTGATTTTCATCACCCCCCACATCATCACCGGCGCCGAGGCGTACGACAAGGTCCGGGGGGAGATCAAGCCGCCGAATGATTTTTATTTGAAAAAAGACGGGTCTCGGAAAGAGGCGGATGGGAAAGTCCGGGCATTGAAGTTAAAGGATTAATGAGCGCATGAGTTATGGAGCCCGGGATCGCCGGGCGACATAACTCATCCGCGCGAACCGAAGGCCCCGCGAAAGTGAGCGAGCATGCGAGCGAACGTTGTTGAGCGGGGATGGAGGACGAAGATGGAAAATCGAAAATGGAAAATGGAAAAAGCCTTTAAGGGAGGAATGACGCCGCGGTGTCTTTTTGTTTTCCCGTTGTCCATCCTCTATCTCCCATTTTCAATTCTCCTTTTTGTTTCTGTTCCCGTCGCGGCCCAGGATGTCGATCTCATGCTCGATGATCCCGCGGCCAATCAGGAAATTCTGGAGGAGGACCTCGCGGACGAATTCATCACCACCGAGATCGGCCTGGACCAGATCATCGTGAAGAAGGACATGCTGCTCAAGCCGGATACCGGTTACGAAGCCCCGGCAGGGGGCCGGGCGGACGGGGAGGGCTGGGGGCTGGGCGAGCTCAACGAACACCAGGTCATCAAGCTCAACCGGACGCTGCGCAAGATGATCGAGGAGAACGAAAAGCTCAGCCGCGAGAACAAAAATTTGGATGGCGAGGCCCGGCGCTTGCGGGGGCAGGAGAGGATCGACAGAAACCGCCTGACGTCCGCCTCAAATGAGATCGAGGATTTGAAAAGACAGCTTCAGACCATGATGCAGGGAAACCTGTCCACGGAGCAGGAGGTCGCGGACCTGCGCAAAAAACTGGAAGAGGCCGAGAAGCTGGCCGCGCAACAGCCGAAGATGCTGGAGGCGCCGGACGTCCTGCAGGACGAAACCTCGGCCGCGATGGAAGAGCCGTTGTTCGACCCCTGGCAGGCGGACACCGTTGTCGGGGACAAGGCCAAGAGCGCGGATGTGCTGGCCATGATCGAGAAGTACAACAAACAGCGTGACGCGGTCAGGGCCAACGAGGCCAAGGTCCATTACAACATGGGCAACATGTACGTCAAGCAGAGGAACTACCGCAGGGCGATCGGCGAATACCGCCGCGCGGTGCGCCTGTGGCCCGATGATTCCGCCGCCCATTTCAACCTGGCCTTTGTGAGCGGCGAATATCTGAATGATTACAGGACCGCGCTTGACCATTTTAAGAAGTATCTGGACCTGAGCCCCCAGGCCGCGGATTCGGCCCTGGTCATGGAAAAGATCGTGGAGGCCGAGCTGCATCTGAAGGCCATGATCGATTCCTCCCTGGAATCGGAAGTGAATAAAAAAATGTACCGCGCCTATCAGGAGTGACGAATATGAAAGGAAAAGCGATGAGAATGGAAAATCGAGGATGGACGTTGGGCAAATACATTCCTCAACCCCCGGGGTTGACGAAGTCATCCCCGGGGGTTGAACGGGGGATCGGCGGTAACCATCCTCCGTCTTCCATCCTCCATCCTCGATTTTCTTTTCATCCCTCAATCTTCCATCTTCCATCTTCCATCTTCATTGCCCTTTTGCTCTTTGCCACTCCGTCTTCCGCCAACAACCTGCGCATCACCAACGTGACCATGGAAGACAGGACCGTCTCTGGCTCTGTCACCAATCTCAAAGTCAAATTCGACATCGCCTGGGACAACTCCTGGCGCAACTCCACGAACCACGACGGGGTTTGGCTCATCGTCAGATTAATCGATGCGGCAAACCCGACCTGCCAGAAAAATTTGATAGCGTCGGGGATCAACCCGCAGGGCACGTCCGTCGGCTCCAATCAGGATTTGGAACTGGCGGTCTCTCCGGACACGGAAGGCGCGCTCATCCGCAGGAAATCCCAGGGCTCGGGGGGCGTGAGTTCCTCCGGGGTCGAGCTCACGGTGACGGATATTTACGGCGCCGGCTGCACCGTCTCGTCGACCACCTCGATATCGGCCAAGGTCGTCGGCGTCGAGATGGTCTTTGTCCCCACGGGCCCGTTTTACGTGGGAAATTCCACGGACGGCACAGGAACAGAGGGGGCATTCCTGGGGTACACAAATTTGCCCTGGTATATCTCCTCGGAAGCGGCCATCCAGCTGACGTCCACCTCCGGTGCCTATTATTACGTGGCCCCGCCCACGTCCAACTCGGTCAACTCTGCCGAGAGAGCAAGCACAGGAGCAACAGCAGACATCCCCGCAGCCTTTCCCAAGGGCTATCAGTCCTTTTACTGCATGAAATACGAGGTGACCGAAGGGCTGTATGTGGAATTCCTCAATTCTTTGAACGCCACCCAGCAGGCCGCGCGGGACATCACTACGGACAAGGGTGACAGTGTAGTTTACCGCAACACGGTCTCCGGGTCCGCCGGAGGGACCTCGACGTCTTATTCAACCTCGCGTCCGGACAGGGCCATGTCATATATGTCCTGGACGGATCTGGCGGCCGTTCTGGACTGGTTTGCCCTGCGCCCCATGACCGAGTTGGAGTTTGAAAAAGTCGCCCGGGGCCCCAACGCGGTTGTGCCCGGGGAAACGGTCTGGGGCGTTGCCACCAGCTACCGTCCTCTGGCCAGTTTTGACGTCAGTCCCGAATCGGGAAACGAATCGCCCGGTGCCCCCGCGGACGCGAACATCAGATATAACGACACAACATTGTCAGAAGGAGATGCGTTTTTGGGTGCGCCCACTTTATATAAGAAAGGCCCGGTGCGGGCCGGCCTTTTCGCCCGCAGCGATTCCACCCGCAACACCTCCGGCGCGGGGTATTACGGGGCCATGGAATTGAGCGGCAATGTGGCCGAGTATGTCGCCTATGTGATTGCCTTGAGCACCGACGCGTTTTGGTATACCGGAAACCATGGCGACGGCGACGTCACCACCAGCTCGACCATAGGCTTCGCCAATGTTGCGTATTGGCCAGGTATTGATGCGTCTGGATATGTCACCAAGGCGACCTTTTCCGGCCTGCGCGGCGGGTCCTGGGTAGAGACCAGTCTTGAATATTACCTGGCGAACCGCACCTGGGCCGCCGCCGGTTCTCTGAAGCGGCGCAACAATTGGGGCGGCCGCGGCGTGCGCACGTGCGAAGGCGCCGGCTTTTGCGTGCCTTAAATCGTCCCGCCAACCGGCGGGACGGTTTAACCCCGGCGGTGAGCCCTGCGAAGCGTTAAGGGCTGCCGGGGTTAATGTGACGAGAAGCACAAAAACCCCCGGGGTTGGCGGGAGCCATCTCCGGTCTGACAACCAACCCCCGGGGTTGGCGAATGCCATCCCCGGGGGTTGGGGACGGTAAGGGGTTGCGGAAAGTAACAACCCCAACGGGGCGACTAAAAAATATGCCGGATTGTAGCAGAAAAATGAAAATGGAAAATCGAAAAGGGAGCATGGATAAGGCCTCTGATCCCCAGGGGCCCGGCTCTGCCCGGCATCCTTCATCTCCATCTTCAATTTTCCATCCTCCATTTCCTCTTCTCTTTTCCATCCTCCATCTTCCATCTTCTATCTTCCATTCTCCATTTTCTTTTCGTCTATCCATCTTCCATCTTCCATTTTCCATCTTCATAACAATTTTCCTTCTCGCCTCCCCCGCCTCCGCCCAATACACCGGCGGCGGCTACGACGGCTTCTCCGCGGGCGCGTCTTCATCCGAGTTGGCCGGCGGCAATGCGGACGACCCCGGCATGTATCTGGACTTCTTCTGTAACCCCACCGCGGGCAACAGGGGCGTTCCGGATTCTTACCCCGGCGTTGATTTCAATCCCCAGCCGTATATCTGCATCGTCGACTCCCAGGGCAACACCCTGACGTCCTACGCCACAACCACGACCGTTTCCATCGCGATCTATTCGAGTTCCGGCGGCGCCAGCGTCGCCCTGAACGGCACCACCACCACGCGCTTCAACGCCGGTGTCGCGAACTTCTCCGGCAAAGGGCTGGACATCACCACCCCCGGCGACATGTATGTCCTCAAGGCCACGGCCAACGTCGTGGTGAACGGCGTGACCAAGCTCGTCACCGGCCTGTCGAACGCGTTCCGGATCATTGGCGGGTTTGATGTGAAAGTGTCTATTGGGGAATCAACGGCCAGTCAAGGGGATATGTTTACGACGTGGCGGCTTTACAATAATGGGGTGCTCATAACCTCGGGAGTCACTTCTTGCAGCTGGTATTTGTATTCTACTTCGACCACCCCGGACAGCACAGGCTCCGGGAGCTTCGCCAGTGGCGTATGTTCGGATACGATCTCTTTGGGGGCCGGGGATTATAACTTGTACCAAATCAGGGTCACGATGACTTATGGAGGTCAAACTTACGACACGATAGCCAATGTCCCGCCGCCGGGGTCCAATATGGACTCTTTGGTAGCCAATATTTCTGATATCAAAGCCGTCACCGACCAGCAGGCCAGCGTCAACTGGACCGATGTCGTCACATTGTCCACCTCCGCCGTCAACTGGGCCGACCTCAGCAAGATGACCACCTCCGGCGTCAACTGGCTCGACATCGGGGGAGGCGGCCTGGACTCCTCGGTCAATTGGGATGACTTGGGGATCATGAGCACCTCCGCCATCAACTGGGCCGACCTCGGACGAATGACCACCGCCGGCATCAATTGGTCCGAGCAGGATTTCCAGGGGTATCAAATGTACGTATGGATGAGAGATAAGCCATCGACCTCTGCCTATGAAGCTGAATCTGCCCTTTACTATAATGGGCGGCTGGTTACATCTGGGGTCACAAATTGCGACTTTTGGCTTTATGATGCAGATGGGAACATGAATGATGCTGTGACAGGAGCATCGTTCGCAAGTGGGCTTTGCTACACCTGGTCTTTGGTTCCCACGAGACCGGAAGATGCTTATGTACTCATCGCAGAATTGGATTATGGGGGGAAAACATATTCTGTCCGTCGAGATTGGGGGCCGTCTGCCAAGATGCTCTATGACATCAAAACCGTCACCGACGCCATCACCGCCGGCGGCGTCAACTGGCTGGACATCGGCGCCATGACCAACCTCGCCGTCAACTGGTACGACATCTCCGTCATGACCACCAAAGGCATCAACTGGATGGACCTCGACGCCCTCTCCGACGCCGGCATCAACTGGCTGGACCTCGATGCCATGCATGACGCCGGCATCAACTGGATCGACCTGGACACCCTTTCGGACGCCGGAATCAATTGGATCGACCTCGACACCCTTTCGGATTCCGGAGTCAACTGGATTGATTTGGATAAGATGAGCGACGCGGGGATCAACTGGAATATCCTCACGACCAGTCTTGGTTATGCTATCCACGGGGCGTGGATATATGACCCCAATGCTGGCGGGACGTATCTCCATGCTTGGGCGCTGCTGAATGGCGTTTTGGTGGAATTTAACGGCACGGAAACCTGCACGATGCACATGTGGGACTCTGAAGGCGGGGGGCCGTATGACCGTGGCGACTTGGGGTGTTCGATCAACTATGGAGGAGGGAACGCCAATGTGGCGACATCTACCAGCACCTTCGAGTCGGCGATGTACGCGGCATCATCTGCCCAGTATGCTGCCGTAAGTATTACGAAACCTGGTATCGGCACCTTGTCGACTTATATCGCCTATGAGCCGGTTTTTTCTCACGTCAGAAGCATCAAGACTGAAACTGACGAAATGGCTGTCGTCAACTGGACCGACATCGGTGAAATGTCCAACGCCGCCATCAACTGGCGCGACATCGCCTACATGTCCGGCTCCGGCACGAACTGGACCGCCAGCGTCAACTGGGACAGTCTGGCCGAATTGACCACGGCTGGGATCAATTGGACCGATCTCGACGTCATGTCCGACACCGGCGTCAACTGGACCGATTTCGATGTCATGAGCAGGACCGGCATCAACTGGTATGACATGAGTGTCCTCACCATATCCGGGATCAATTGGCTGGACGTGGATGTCATGCATGACGCCGGGATCAACTGGGAGGATATGGAGAGTTTGAGCGACGCCGGGATCAACTGGCTCGATCTGGACGCCATGCATGACGCCGGGATCAACTGGGTGGACCTCGACACCCTCTCGGACTCCGGCATCAACTGGCTGGATCTGGATGTGTTGAGCGACACCGGGGTGAACTGGTATGACATCGGGACCATGACCCTCTCCGGGATCAACTGGGGCGACATCGGTCAGATGTCCACCGCCGGCATCTGCTGGGGGGATATCAACACTATGAGTAGGGCCGGCATCAATTGGACCGACCTCGACGTCCTGAGCGACGCCGGGGTCAATTGGGAAGATTTTGATTCCCTGAGCACGTCCGGGATCAATTGGGCGGACATGGTGGTCCAGTCCACGAGCGGCGTCAATTGGGCGAGCATCGGGGAAATGGCGACGGCCGGGATCAACTGGCGCGATATCGGGGTCCTTTCGGACACGGGGATCAACTGGCGGGATATTGACGCCTTGAGCGATGTGGGCATCAATTGGGGGGATATTGACATCCTTTCGGACGCGGGAATCAACTGGGTGGACCTGGACGTGCTGAGTGACGCGGGAATCAACTGGGAGGATATCGAGGTCATGTCGGATGTCGGGATCAACTGGATCGACATTGGTTCCCTCTCGGACGCGGGGATCAACTGGGTGGATATTGATGCATTGAGTGACGCGGGGATCAACTGGGCGGACCTGGATGAGATGAGCGACACAGGGATCAACTGGAAGGACCTGGACGCGATGAGTGACGCGGGGATCAATTGGGTGAGTCTGGGGGATATGAGCGACGCGGGGATCAACTGGGTGGACCTGGACGTGATGAGCGACATGGGGATCAACTGGGTGGACCTGGACGCCTTGAGCGATGCTGGGATCAACTGGGTGGACCTGGATGTGTTGAGCGACGCGGGGATCAACTGGGTGGACCTGGATGAGCTGAGTGACACGGGGATCAACTGGAAGGATCTGGATGTCTTGAGTGACGCGGGGATCAACTGGATGGATCTGGATGTCTTGAGTGACACGGGGATCAACTGGAAGGATCTGGATGTCTTGAGTGACACGGGGATCAATTGGACGAGCATCAATGATCTGAGCGACGCGGGGATCAATTGGACGGACCTGGACGTGCTGAGTGACGCGGGGATCAATTGGGTGGACCTGGATGTGCTGAGTGACACGGGGATCAACTGGGTGGACCTGGATATTTTGAGCGACGCGGGGATCAACTGGGTGGACCTGGATATTTTGAGCGACGCGGGGATCAACTGGGTGGACCTGGATGTGATGAGTGATACGGGGATCAACTGGGTCGACATTGATGCGTTGTCGGATGCGGGGATTAATTGGCTGGACTTGGACGTGCTGAGTGACGCGGGGATCAACTGGGTGGACATCAACGAATTGAGCCGTACGGGGATCAACTGGCTGGACCTGGATGTGATGAGTGATGCCGGGGTGAACTGGGTGAGCATCAATGACTTAAGCGACGCGGGGATCAACTGGGTGGATTTGGATGTGCTGAGTGACACGGGGATTAACTGGATGGATTTGGATGCTCTAAGTGATGCCGGGATCAACTGGGTGGACTTGGACGCGATGCATGACGCAGGGATCAATTGGATTGACATCGATACTCTGTCGGACACGGGGATCAACTGGGTGGACCTGGATATTTTGAGTGACGCGGGGATCAACTGGCTGGACCTGGATGTGTTAAGTGAAGCGGGGATCAACTGGCTGGACGTGGATGTGATGAGTGATACGGGGATCAACTGGGTGGATGTGGACAGTTTGAGTGATGCGGGGATCAACTGGCTGGACCTGGACGTGCTGAGTGATGCGGGGATCAACTGGGCGGAGTTGGATGTCCTCAGCCGCAGCGGCATCAACTGGGTGGATTTGGATGTGCTGAGCGATTCCGGGGTGAACTGGGTGAGCATCAACGATTTAAGTGACGCGGGGATCAACTGGGTGGATCTGGACGTGATGAGCGACATGGGGATCAATTGGGTGGATGTGGACAGTTTGAGTGACGCGGGGATCAACTGGCTGGATCTGGAGGCCTTGAGCGATGCGGGGATCAATTGGGTGGATGTGGATGTCTTGAGTGATGCGGGGATCAACTGGGTTGACCTGGATGCCATGCATGACGCGGGAATCAACTGGGTGGACCTGGATATTTTAAGTGACGCGGGGATCAACTGGGTGGATCTGGATGTGATGAGCGATGCCGGGATCAATTGGTTGGACATGGATGTGCTGAGCGATGCGGGGATTAACTGGGTGGACGTGGAGAGCCTGAGCGACGCGGGGATCAACTGGACGGATATTAATGAGTTGAGCCGTACGGGGATCAATTGGGTGGACCTGGACGTTTTGAGTGATGCCGGGGTGAATTGGGTGAGCATCAATGACTTAAGTGACGCGGGAATCAACTGGGTGGATCTGGATGTGCTGAGCGACACAGGGATCAACTGGGTGGATGTGGATGCCTTGAGTGACGCGGGGATCAACTGGTTGGATTTGGACATGCTGAGTGACGCGGGGATCAACTGGGCGGATGTGGATGTGTTGAGCGACACGGGGATCAACTGGCTGGATGTGGATGTATTGAGTGACGCCGGGGTGAACTGGCTGGATCTGGATGTTTTAAGTGACTCGGGGATCAACTGGGCGGATATCGATGTGATGATTGACACGGGGATTAACTGTGAGGACATCAATGAATTGA